>CAZRWU010000211.1:0-5221 GCA_964603915.1 uncultured Rhodospirillaceae bacterium | reverse complement strand
GCCATGCGCCCGGCGGCGCTGAAGGCCGAATGCCGGAAAGGCGAGGTAGGCAAGAGGCTCAGCTCGAGCGGTTGCCGCCGTCATTTCCGGATGCGGAGGCAGAGCCGCGCGCGTCCCAGGATGTCGTGCCGCATCCCACCCGGGATCATGTCGAGGGGGCGAGGCAAGAGCGGGTTCCCTCGCAGGCGCTCTCGTCATTCTCCCCGCATGCCGCCCACTCGCCACCGGGCTCGGCGCGCCATCGCTCAACCGCCGCCGCGATCGCTTCCGATCCCTTGCAACCGGCCCCTGACGCGCAGCAAGACGGCCGCGATCCGGAAAGTTTCGAGGCGGTTGTCGCGCTTGTCGCCGCGCATCGCGAAGCGGTGCTTCAGGCCAAGCTGATGACGGCTGTGCATCTCGTCCATTTTGAGCCTGGGCGGATCGAACTGCGTCTTGCGGAAAGCGCGCCCGATGATCTTCCTCGTCAGCTCAGCCGTTTCCTTAACGACCACACCTCACGCCGCTGGCTGGTCAGCGTTTCCCGCACCGGCGGAGCGCCGACGCTGGCCGAGCAACGCGAGGCGGCGGACGCGGCGCAGATGGCGAAAGCGGCCGGTCATCCGCTGGTTCGGGCCGTGCTTGACGCATTTCCCGGAGCGAGCATCGCCGCGGTGCGTGATCTTGCCGGTCAGCGTGACGCGGTTGGCGAAGCCGAAGCCGAAGCCGAAGCCGAAGCCGAAGCCGAAGCCGAAGCCGAAGCCGAGGACGAGTCATGAGCAAGGAAATCGAACGCAAGTTCCTGGTCAAGGGCGACGGCTGGCGGCAAGGGGGAGGCCTGCCGATTCGCCAGGGCTACCTCGCTTCCGACCGCATTCGCACGGTGCGGGTGCGCACGGTTGGCGAACGCGCCTTTCTCACGGTCAAGGGTGCGCCGATTGGCGCCGTCAGGGCCGAGTACGAATACGAGATTCCCGTTGCCGATGCGCATGAAATGCTCGACACGCTGTGTCAGCGGCCGCTCATCGAGAAAACGCGCCATGTGGTGACCGTCGCGAGCCGAGAGTGGGTGGTGGATGTGTTCGCCGGCGACAACGAAGGGCTGGTGGTTGCGGAAGTGGAACTCGATGAAGAAGGGGAAGTCATCGCGATGCCGGCTTGGGCCGCCGAGGAGGTGACTGACGATCCACGCTATCTCAACGTCAATCTTGTTAAGCATCCATTCAAGCTCTGGCGCGTCTAAAGGTAGAATTAGAAATTCGGGGATATTGTTTCGGTACTTCTTACGGCATAGCTTCAATGTAAAGTTGCTTTTCTTGTGGTTTTTTCGCTTTTATCCGGCAGAAAATTCGGATGTTGTGGTGATTGCACTAGTATTTCCGCAATTGGGGCATTAAGTTTACTGCGTTACAGTCTCCTACGAGACAGATCCAGGGAGCGATCGCTTTCTGGGTTCCCCGATCGGCTGAAAAGGCCTGACTGCTGCGGCCGGGATGTCCCGGCCGCTTTTTTTTATGAACTCGGTGCCAGGGCGGTTGCCGTGCGCCATGCGCCCGGCGAGACGCGCCGTAGCCGCTCCGGCATGCGCGATCGCTGCTCCTCGTTTGCGATCCGCGGGTTTGCCGCTCCGGCGTTGTGCGTTATGGTTGTCGTCTGTTGCTGGGGCGGCGATCGGCGATGACGGCGTTTTTGGGGAAAGACTTGTCGTGCGTGCGGGGCGAGCGAACGGTTTTCGCGGGCTTGGGTTTCGCGGTCGAGGCTGGCGAGGCGCTCGTTCTGCTCGGCCCGAACGGCAGCGGCAAATCCAGTCTGCTGAGGGTGATGGCGGGGCTCGCGCGGCCGAGCGGCGGTGCGCTGCTGTGGGATGAGGCAAGCATCTTCGCTGACAAGGAGGCTCACCGCGCCCGCGTCCACTATGTTGGCCACGCCGATGCCGTCAAACCCGCCCTCACGGTTCTGGAGAACATTCGATTCTGGGCGACGCTGTTAGCGCGCGGCGGGCGCGGTTGCGCCGGCGTCGCACGCAGTCGAGCTGAGCAGGCCCTCGCTGATCTCGGCATCGCGCATCTTGCCGACGTGCCCGGCCGCTTTCTCTCCGCCGGACAGCGGCGCCGCGTCAGTCTCGCCCGCATCGTTGCCGTGCCCAAGCCCCTTTGGCTGCTGGACGAACCGCGGACCGCGCTCGATGCGGATGCGGTTCGGCGTCTCGATCGGATCATCGCCGCGCACCGGAGCCGCGGCGGCATCGTTGTGATGTCCCTGCACGGAGGCGAGAGGCCGGAAGGGGCGGTATCGCTCGATCTCGCGGCCTTTTCCCTTTCCCAGCGCATGTTGGTTTCCTCATGATGAGAGCGGCGGCGGCGACTGTCCGGCGCGATATCCAGTTGGCGCTGCGGCACGGCGCCGACAGCCTTGCGGTTGTTCTGTTCTTCGTTCTCGCCGTCATCTTGTTTCCGTTTGGCGTCGGCCCGGAGCCCAATATCCTCGCCCGCATCGCGGCGGGCGTCATATGGGTGGCGGCGCTGCTCGCCTCGATGCTGGCGCTCGAGCGGTTGTTCCAGACGGATTACGAGGATGGCAGTCTTGAGATCATGGCGCTCGCGCCGCTGCCGCTGGAAGCCGTCGTCGCCGCCAAGATCGTCGCCCACTGGATAACCACCGGATTGCCTTTGCTGCTTGCCGCGCCGGTGCTGGCCCTTCTTCTCAACATGCCGGGCGATGCCTTTTGGGTGCTCATTGTCGCCCTCGCGCTTGGCACCCCGAGTCTGAGTCTGGTCGGGGCCATCGGCGCCGCCCTTATCCTTGGCGCGCGCCGCGGCGGCGTCTTGCTGAGCCTCGTGCTGCTGCCGCTGTATATTCCCGTCTTGATCTTCGGCGTCGCGGCTGTTGACGCCGCGGCGTCGGGTCTGCCCGTCCGTCCGCATCTTTTTTTGCTTGCGAGCTTTCTTCTCGCGGCGATGGCGCTCGCGCCTTTGGCCGCCGGCGCTGCGTTGCGGCAGGCGTTGGAATGAAAGGAAACGCGACTCGCCTCTGGACAGCCGTGCTTTTCGCGCTAAACCCTAATGTAATGCCTACATAATATATGCCGAACGCCTGAAGCTGGGCATTCAGGCGCCGCGGTGGCGAGAGTCGATATGCAACGTTTTGCCAATCCCAACCGGTTCATGCGCTTGAGCGCGAAGGCCATTCCCTGGCTGGCCGCCCTCACCGCCGGCGCCTTCGCCGCCGGCCTTTACCTCGGCCTGCTTGCATCGCCGGCGGACTACCAGCAGGGCGAGAGCGTGCGCATCATGTACGTCCACGTGCCATCGGCGTGGATGGCGCTGTTCTGTTATACCGGCATGGCCTTGGCCGCCGCGATCGGGCTGATTTGGCGGCATCCGCTCGCCGATCTCGTCGCCAAGTCGACCGCGCCGATCGGCGCCGCGTTCACCTTTCTCGCTCTCGTCACCGGCTCTCTGTGGGGAAAACCGATGTGGGGCGCTTGGTGGGTGTGGGATGCGCGGCTGACGTCGATGCTGGTTTTGTTCTTTCTTTATCTCGGTTACATTGCCCTGAACAACGCCTTCGACGATCCGGTTCGCGGCGCCCGATCGGCGGCGGTTCTTGCGATTGTCGGCGTGGTTAACGTCCCGATCATCAAGTTTTCGGTGGACTGGTGGTTTACCCTGCATCAACCCGCGAGCGTGTTTCGAGCCGGTGGACCCGCCATCGATCCGAGCATGCTGTGGCCGCTGGGATTGATGGTGCTGGCATTTACCGCCTATTACTTCCTGGTTCTGGCGCTTCGCGTTCGCGCCGAAATCATTGCGCAGAAAATTCGCGCATTGCGCTTGCGCCAGGTTTACGCTTCGGAGCCGAATATTCATGGATTCCCTCACGTCGTTTCTTGAGATGGGCGGCTATGCGCGTTTTGTGTGGCCGTCCTTTGCCGTGACGCTGCTTGTTCTCGGCGGCCTTTTGATCGAGAGCATCCGCACGCTCAAGGTCAACCAGCAAAGGCTGGCGGCGCTGCAGGCGGCCGCGCAACGGCAGCGAGAGGGAGCGGCGGGTGAAGCGTAAGTACAAGCGGCTGACGTTTGTCGGAATCGGCCTTGGCCTTATGGCGGCGGCGGCGGCGCTCGTGCTGAGCGCGCTCGACGACTCGTTGTCGTTCTTTCGCAGCCCAACCGAACTGGTCGAGCAACCGGAGTTGGGCGAGCGCCGGGTGCGTCTCGGGGGGCTGGTCGAGGAGGGGAGCGTCACGCGCGGCGAAGCCGGCGCCATCCATTTCCGGGTCACCGATTTCGCCAATGCGGTGGCGGTCAGCTATCAGGGACTGCTTCCCGACCTTTTCCGTGAGGGGCAGGGTGTCGTTGCTCAGGGCCGCTTGCACAACGGCGTTTTCGTGGCCGACGAGATCCTTGCCCGGCATGACGAGAACTACATGCCGGCCGAGGTCAGCGATGCCCTCAAGAAGTCCGGTCACTGGCACCATATGGAATCAGCGACGGAAGCAACCGGCTCGGTGAGCCAATGAGGTTTTTGCAATGCGTTGTCTTGCCATTGCCCGCGATCCCGTGAGGGAGCGGCGGCCGTGACCGTGGAACTCGGCCATTTCGCTCTCATCCTTGCTCTTGGCGTCGCGCTCATTCAATCGACCGTGCCGATGCTGGGCGCCGCGCGCGACCAGGTTTCCTTAATGGAGGTGGCGCGCACTGCGGCGCTCGGCCAGTTCATGCTCGTGGCGCTCGCCTTTGGCTGCCTGATGCACGCCTACATCGTCTCCGACTTTTCCGTTCTCAACGTGGTGATCAACAGCCACTCGCTGAAGCCGATGCTCTACAAAGTCTCCGGCTCGTGGGGCAATCATGAAGGCTCGATGCTGCTTTGGGTGTTGATCCTGGCGGGATTTGGCGGTGCGGTGGCGCTTTTTGGCGGCAATCTGCCGCCGGCGTTGCGCGCCCGGGCGCTGGCCGTTCAGGCGTGGATCGCGGTCGGCTTCTATCTGTTCATTCTCTTGACATCCAATCCGTTCGAGCGCGTTTTTCCGCCGCCCGCCGATGGTCAGGGATTGAACCCGCTCTTGCAGGATCCCGGCCTTGCCTTCCACCCACCCTTTCTCTACCTCGGCTATGTCGGCTTCTCGATGGCGTTCTCGTTTGCCATCGCCGCCCTGATCGAGGGGCGGGTCGACGCCGCCTGGGCGCGGTGGGTGCGGCCGTGGACGCTCGCCGCCTGGATCTTCTTGACCATCGGCATC
>CAZRWU010000210.1:0-5310 GCA_964603915.1 uncultured Rhodospirillaceae bacterium | reverse complement strand
AGGCCTCTCCGGCGATATACACCTCTCCCGCATCCGGCCGCTCAAGCAACCCGGCGACATGAAGCAGAGTCGACTTTCCGGCGCCGGAAGGACCGACCAGGGCAACGATTTCACCGACGCCGACGTCAAGGTCGACGCCCCGCAAAATCTGCAACTCGGTGCGCCCCTGACGATACGTCCGGACGATTCGCGAGATCCTGAAAACCGGCTCGTTCATCAATGGCGGCTCATTCATAGCGCAACGCTTCCGCCGGATCGATCCGGGCGGCGCGCCACGACGGGTACAGCGTGGCCAGAAACGACAACCCCAGCCCCATCGCAACGACCGTCGCGACCTCTGTCGGCTCGACTTTGGCGGGAAGCTGCGAGAGGAAATAGATCTCGGCGGCGAACAGGTCCGTTCCGGTGATGCGCTGGATCCCCTGGCGGAGGCTCTCGATGTTGTTGGCGAAGGCGAGACCGGCGATGAAACCGAGCAAGGTGCCGATCACGCCGATGCTGGCGCCGGAAATGAGAAAAACCCGCATGATCATCCCGCGCGTCGCCCCCATCGTGCGCAAGATGGCAATGTCCCGGCCCTTGTCCTTGACAAGCATGATCAGGCTCGAAATCACGTTGAACGCGGCGACCACGATGATCAACGTCAAGATCAAGAACATGACGTTGCGCTCGACCTGAATGGCGTTAAAGAATCCGGCATTCGCCCGCTGCCATTCCAAAACGCGGGCCCCGCCGCCGATCACGCCGCGGATATCGCCGATCAACGCCGGCGCCCGGTCAGGGTCGGTAACGAATACTTCCAGAGCCGTCGCCGCCTCGGGGACCTGAAAGAAGGTCTGCGCCATCGGCAAGGGCATGAAAATGAACGTCGAGTCGTACTCGAACATGCCGACCTCAAAGATCGCGGCAATCGGAAAGTTGGCGACGCGCGGCACCGTTCCGAAGGCGGTGACATTGCCAGTGGGGGAAATGATGGTGATCTCGTCGCCGACCCTCAGCCCCATCTGCTCCGCCATGCGCAGACCGATCACGACGCCTTCGGAAAAGGCGCTCAACGCGCCATGGCTGATGTTTTCCGCGATAATCGGCCGTTGCAGCAGATCCTCGGGAGCGACGCCCCGCACCAGCGCGCCGCGCGCCGCGCCTTGATGCGCAACCATCACCTGGCCTTCGACCATTGGGTCCGCCGCGACGACGCCCGGCAAATTCTTGAGGATACGCGCAAGCCCGTCGTAATCCCGGAACCCGCCGCTCGGCGCATAGACCGTGATGTGGCCGTTGAGGCCGAGGATGCGGGTCAGCAGCTCCTGGCGGAAGCCGTTCATCACCGACATCACGATAATGAGCGTTGCGACCCCGAGCGCGATCCCGAGTAGCGAGAACCACGCGATAACGGAAATGAAACCTTCGCTGCGACGCGCCCGCAGGTAGCGCATCGCGACCATCCACTCGAAGGGAGAGAACACCGCTCGACTCCTAAAGTCGCTTCCCGCCGCATGCCGGACCGTGATTGGGAAGGGACGTCAACCAGGCAAGAAGCGACTCGAGGGCAAGCTCTTGCCGCTCTCCGCTCCTGCGCTCCTTCATTTCGCCCATGCCGGCCCGCAAAGCGCGGGGTCCGATGACCACCTGCCACGGCAACCCGATGAGATCCATGTCGGCGAACTTCACTCCCGCCCTCTCTTCTCGATCGTCGTAGAGCGTTTCGACACCGTTGTCGACGAGCGCGCGATAGACGTTCTCGCAAGTCTCGCTACAATGAGCATCGTCCGGTCTCAGATTGATAAGGCCGACCCGAAATGGCGCAACGCTGTCGGGCCAGACAATTCCGGCCTCGTCGTGAAACGCTTCAATGATGCCGCCGACAAGGCGCGAGACGCCGATGCCGTAGGACCCCATCTCGAAAGGAATATCATCGCCGTCCGGTCCCTGTACGGTCGCATTCATGGCCAGCGAATACTTGGTGCCGAAGTAGAAAATATGACCGACCTCGATGCCGCGCCCGACAACCACGGCGTCGCCCAGCCGCTTCTCCGCCTCAAGATCACGTTCGTGATCGGTCGCCGCGTAGCGGGCAGTGAAACTTTCGACGATCCGCCGTCGCGCGCCGTCGCTCTCGGCAACCAGATCAGCCCAGTTTCCCTCGGCAAGCACGCGGTGATAGGCGATTTCGCTCTCCCCGGTATCAGCAAGAATCACAAATTCGTGGCTCATGTCGCCGCCGATGGGACCGCTCTCGGCCCGCATCGGAATCGCCCGCAGGCCCATTCGCGCAAACGTGCGCAGATAGCTGACAAAAAACCTGTTGTAGGAATTTCGCGCGCCTTCTCGATCAAGATCGAACGAGTAGGCGTCCTTCATCAGAAACTCGCGACCCCGCATGACCCCGAAGCGCGGCCGGATCTCGTCCCGGAATTTCCACTGAATATGGTATAAGAGTTGGGGCAGATCGCGATAGCTTTTCACCGAGTTCCTGAAAATATCGGTGATTTGCTCTTCGTTAGTCGGGCCATACAACATTTCACGGTCATGGCGATCGACGATTCTCAGCATTTCGGGACCATAGGCGTCGTAGCGGCCGCTTTCGCGCCAGATGTCCGCCGGCTGAAGCGTCGGCATCAGCATTTCCTGACAGCCGATGCGATTCTGCTCCTCGCGAACGATGCCCTCGATCTTTCGCAAGACCCGTAATCCGAGCGGCAGCCAGGAATAGATCCCGGCGCTCGACTGCCGAATCATGCCGGCCCTCAACATCAGCCGGTGGGACGCGATCTGCGCCTCTGCCGGAGTTTCCTTCAGCGTCGGTAGAAAAAAACGGGACAACCGCATGAGAGGAGGGACCCTTCAGGATCAAGCGACACGTGCGCGTTGGCGAACATTTAAGCCATGGTTGCACGCACATCAATCATCAATGCCGACCCGCCGCCGGAGTCATGGCTGCGTCATGGACGCCGCTTCCGGTTATCCGTAAATTCCATCGCGGTTGCTTGCTGTTGTTGAAGTGTTAATGCTCGCACCCAAAAAGGTTTGCAAAAATTTCTAATTTTAACGGAAAATTGGATGACGGCGGGGTTCACATTCGATATTCTATGTTAACAATTATGCAAAGAGCAGTTGGGCAGAAGCGAACAAAGCCGGCCCGGGTTTAGGGGGAACACCGAGACAAGAAGAAACAAATCAGTTCGAGCATGTATGCCTCGCGCCCAAGCGCGGGCGAGGCGGCCATCGAGGCAAGATTGCAAGATCTTGCCTTTTGTTTTTTGTGAAATGCCGTCTTGTTGAGAGGGTGAACCGAGAAGCGCCGTCCGACCTGTCTGTCTGGAACTTCCTGTCCGCTCACAAGTGGAAGCAGGCGCTCCTGAGCCCGCAGCGGACATGGCTCGGCGTCCGTCCAGATTGGCCGAGCGGCTTTAAATTTCGCGCAGCGAAATGCCGCCGTACTCGATAATCAGGTAAACGATCGCCCAGATCACCCCGGCAACCACCGTGGTCGCCGCCATTTTCATCAAAATCCTCGGGTTTTGCGGGGCTCCCCGCTCCTGACCTTCAACGACATCGTCATCGCCAACCGACTGTACCCCCCAAGGCAGAACGGCAAAAATGACAACCCACCAGATGATCAAATAAACGGCAATGCCGCTGACCCAGCCCATCACATATCCTGTGTCATTCTCGATTGAATTGAAGTCCCGGCGGATGATGCCGGCATCTTCCATGCGGTCGGCACCGGCCAAGGCATGGCCTGCCGTCGACACATGAGCATGGGATAAACCAGACACCCGATCACGCTGCGTATATAGTTTTTCCCCACCAGAGCGTCGATTCCTTTCGCCGGACTCGCCATGAAATGAATTTTCGCGTGCTGGCGACGGAGCGCCATCGATCGGGGTGTCGACGGCGCTGTCCGCGCCGCGCGCCATTCGTGGGCAACGGCGGCGTCAGTCGGCTCGGGCGTTGGCGGCGTTTCTCTTGTAAAGCGCCAGCAATCCCTTCAGCGTCAGATCCGGGTCGGCGTGCTTGAGCGCCGGCGTGCATTCAGTGAAGAGAGCCGCAAGACCGCCCGTGGCGATCGCCGTGATCTCGGTCCCAAGTTCCTCGCTGATGCGACCCACCATTCCCTCGATCAGCCCGATGTAGCCCCAGAACATTCCCGAGCGCATCGCCTGGACCGTGCTCTTGCCGATCACTCTGTCCGGCCGCCCGATCGCCACCCGCGGCAGTTGCGCCGCCGCCATGTGGAGTACTTCCAACGACAGATTAACTCCGGGGCAGATGGCGCCCCCGAGGTAGCTTCCCGACCGATCGACAACGTCAAAGGTTGTCGCGGTGCCAAAGTCGACGATGACGAGAGGCCCCCCGTACTCGTCCCTTGCCGCCACGGCATTCACCAGCCGGTCCGCCCCCACCTCCTCCGGCCTGTCGACGCAAATCGTGATTCCAAGATCGACATCAGGCGTTCCAACGACGAGCGCCTGACAGCCGAAGTACCGCCGACACATCGACCTCAGGTTGAACAAGACTGCCGGCACCACGGTTGCGATGATCGCCGCGTCAATCTGTTTCGGCTCAAGATCGCCAATCGTCATGACCTGCGTCAGCCACACGCCGATCTCGTCAGCCGTCCGGTTGACGTTGGTCGAGGACCGCCACTCGCCGCGCAAGCGGCCGCCTTCATCGAAGACGGCGAAAACGATGTTGGTATTGCCACAATCGATCGCTAACAGCATCTTGTTCCCGCGCGCCTTCCGTGGTCAGGCCCGTACCGACACGACATCGCCCGCCATCACCGCGTGCGGCCCGTCGGCGCAAACCAACAGCATGGCCCCCTGCGCGTCGAGATCGGCGAATGTCCCGTTGAGCAGCTTGTCATGGAGGCGGACGTTCATAACCTGGTGCAAGCCGAACGCTCGCGGCAACCATTGCGAGCGCACCGGAGCAAAACCCAGTTCGCGCCATTGGCGAAGTCCGTCGAGAAGAATGGGCGCCAGAATTTCGAGAAACCGCGCCGGATCCGCATTTTCCGCACCGTCGGCTGCAAGCGAGGTGGCCGGGAAGAGCGTTTCCGCGAGATCAGGATGCCAGCACACATTGACGCCCATTCCGATCACGACCCAATCGCAGCCGCCATGGCCGGCGATCGACCCGTCGAGCAGAACGCCCGCAACCTTCCGCGCATCGACAAGAACGTCGTTGGGCCATTTGCACGTCACCGCCCGGTTCTTGGGCAACACCTCTTCGGCGGCGCGCGCCAATGCGACGCCGGCGACAAAACCGAGTTGCGAGGCATCCCCCGCCGCGCATGTCGGCCGC
>CAZRWU010000209.1:0-5375 GCA_964603915.1 uncultured Rhodospirillaceae bacterium | reverse complement strand
ACCTTGGCCAAGCTTCTCGCGTCGCCCTTGCCGCCGGCGTCGACGATCCATTCGCTCTTGATGTGGCCGCGGTAGTATACCCAACTCCCGATGACCGCAGCCGGCAGCATCAGCAGAGCGACAACGACAGCCGCGATCGACGGCCGTGGCTGCGGCCAGCGTTTCGGCGCGCGTTGCACTGTGGCCGCCTTCGGCTGATCCTCCTCACTGGCCGGTTCGGCGATAGCGGCCATGGGCGGTGGGTCGGGGGCTTCAAGACTTGGCTCCATCGCTGGCGGGCGCAGGGTCATTGCCCACGCGTCGGCTGACTGCGGGCGGTCCGCCGCGCTGAGGCTCAGCGCCCGATCGATGCCGGCGAGCATAGGCTCGGGGTAGCGATCGCGGCCGATCTCGACGGCGGGAATGAGTGGGCTGCCGCTGGCTCGCGCCGGAGCGTCGGGTGGCGGTACGTTGCAAACGATCCGGTAGGCAACCGCCGCCAAGCCATAGAGGTCCGTCCACGGGCCTTCCCTCGTCTCCTGTCGATAGAGTTCGGGAGCAGCGTATCCCGGCCCCGGGATGCCTGGATAAGGCGGTTCGGCGGCGAGGTCGGCCGGCAGCGCGGCGCCGAAATCGACCAGGACCGGAACGCCGTCCGCTTTCAGCCGGATGTTTGCCGGCTTGACGTCGCGGTGGAGCAGTCCCGCTCGGTGCAACCGGTCAAGCGCGCCGAGGATGGCGAGCAACAAATCGCGAAGCGCGGCCTCGGACCGGGGACCGCCTCCGTCGTTCAGCACGTCATCAAGGTTTTCGCCCTTGATGTCATCCATGACCAGGTAGGCGGTGTCGTGCGCCTCGATACATCGGCGAACGGGGACGAGGTTGGGGTGTCGAACGTCGCACAGTGCCTGCCCCATCAGCCGGAACAGCGTCAGGCCGGCAGCGAACTCGACGTCGTCTTCCAATGAGCGGGTGAAAGAGGGGGGGTCGGCGTCGATGGGACCCGCATCGCCGGCTTCCGGACGGAATTCTTTGACAATGACGCTGCCGAACTCGGGATCCCTGGCGCGATATGCCGGCCCATGGCGGCCATACCCGATGATATCTTCGATCTCCAGCGTTGCGATGCGCGCACCGGGCGGCAGATCTTGGCGGGTTGCCCGGGGCGCGGCCCCTTCGCTATCGTCGGCGGCGGGGGGCGTCACGGTCACTCTTCGGACCGGGATGGCAGGCTCGCGGCGATGGCCAATGGTTCGTCCTCCACTGTCGGCGGGGTGAAGAGGGCCGGGGTGGAAACAGCGGTTTCATCGGCCGTCAGAGGCGCATGCGGCGGCTCGACCACCGGCTCGGGAGAGGGCTGAGCCGCTGCCGTGGCCGGCGGCGGCGCCGGCGGATCGTCTTGCGGCGCCTTATCTGACGCGTCGGGCTTCCGGCGAGGTGCGGCGGGAGGCGCCGCCGCCATCGCCGCCGGCTCGTTCTCGGTGAGTTCCCACGCGGCGGTTCCGACGCGGCACCCGACTCCTGTGATCGTCGTTCGCGGACCGCCCGCGATCGCCGCGATCCGGTATCTACGGCAAGGCGCGCCGTCCCACCGATACCAGGTCTGGGTGATCATGACCGTGCCGCTGTATCCGCTCTGCGAATTCTGCCAGGGGACTGCAATGCCGGTCTCTTCGGTTTCCAGCAGCCATTCGATGGCCTCGGCGCTCGGCAACGCCTCTCGTGGCGCGTCGTCGGCAAACGCGGAAAAGGCCGAGGTCGCGGCAACGAGAATCGCGGCCGCCCGCGCCAGCAAGGCGTTTGGCCGGACGACCCGGATTCCTGTCATCATCGCCGCGCCCTTTCTCTCGATCAGGCGAATCGTGTTCACGGGGTCAGCTCAACGCGAAGCGGACCGTGATCAACCGGCCAAGTTCCGATGACGATCGCCTTGGAGTCCTCAAAGGCGATATAGCTCGCCCGCCCATGGTGTGAGAGCGGGCGCTGAACGGCGGCCAAGGCGTCGCCATCGACAGCCGAGACGACAGCGTAACGCGCGCCCGCCTGGCGCTGACCGGTCCATGCTCGTGCGCTGCCGCGCACGGCAATGGCTGGGGGCGGCGCATCCAGCCCGAGGCGCTGAAGCGCGTTCTCGACATGCGCATCGGTTCCGATCAGGAGCAATGGCGCGGTCGTTTCAGAGCCGGTCGTGGCGGTGGCTGGCGGCGGCTTTCGCGCAAGCAGCCTGTCGGCAAGTTGCTGCGCCGCCTGCGTGAACTCGGGCGATTCGCCGGCAACGACGAGGATCGTCGACGGATCGAGCGTGACATCGCGCAAGATCGGCGGCGCTTCCTCCGGATGGAGGCGGCGAAAGACCTCGTAATCGGGATCCGCGATCACCCTGACCGGCGGATCGGGAACATCGAGCTGAACCGTCGCCTCGCGGGCGTCGAGGAGAATCCGCTCGGTCGATGTCGTCGACGCCGTCGTCGTCACCAGCACCGGCATGGCGAAGCGGTAAACATCCTCGTTCTGGCGCAATGTGATCGCCAGTCGATGCGCATCGACGTCGGAGCCGCTATCGTCGTTGACGGCCATGGCCGTCGCCCCATCCAGATACACTCGCGGCGCTCCGGGCTTTTCGAGCCACTGCGTGAAGAACCAGCCCAGATCGCGGCCCGAGGCTGCTTCGAAAGCTTCTTGCAGATCTCGCCAAGCGGCGGAGCGGAACTTGTTGTCGCGCCAGAACTGCCGCAAGGAAGCCGCGAAGACGTCCGCGCCGATCTCCTGCTCCAGCATGTGGAAAATGAACGCCGCCTTGCCGTAACCGACAGCTTGCGACGCCACGTGTTCCTTGCCGACGAAATCGACGACCGGACGCTGCTCATTCGTCGGCAGCGCGGCAAAATCCCGCAGCCATTCGTAGCGCATCGTCCGCGCCGCATCATCCCCGTCAGCCGTGGCAAGAGCGTAGTCCGCCATGTAGGTGGTGAGGCCTTCGGCCCAATTGCCGGATGCATAGTCGACATTGACGCCGCTGCCCCACCAGTTGTGCAGAATCTCATGGGCAAGCGAGCGACCTTGCATGAACGGCAACGGCAGGATCTGCCTGCTGACGTAGGCGATGCCGGGAAAACCAAGACCAACGGGAAAAGGCGATGAGACGATGGAAAAACTTGAAAAGGGGTAAGGGCCGATACGCGCCGAAAAGGCGTCGAGGTAGGTTGCCGCGGCGCTAAGGTAGGCGTCGGCGAGTTCGACCGCTTGCGGATGAAAGTAGGTGCGCAAACGGACTTGCCCGTGAACGCGCTCGCGGATGGCGTAAGGACCGGCGAAAAGCGAAGGTTCCTCGCCGGGGCGTTCGGAGACGAAGACGGCTTCGTAGCGCTCCGCTTTCGCCCGTTCTTCCACCAGCCGGCCCGTTGCAATGGCCACCTGATCTCCGGGCAGTGAAACATGCAGCCGGTAGGTCATGGGGAGAGGCCCTGGATCGAGGCGCGGAAGCCAGCTTGTTCCCCCGGGCAGAAACGTCCCTTCCGGGCCGATAGCGGCCGACGGCGCGGCGCCCGGCCGATCGTTCTTTTCGGTCGCGGGCAACGGGCTTCCGGCATAGCGCACCGCGATCGTGCGAGAACCGGCTGCTCCGCTGGGCAGCCGGACAACGCCGTCATGAACCGCCAGCGGCGCCGGCGTCCCATCGATCTCGATCCGCGAGACATTAAGCCACGGCGCAAGACGAAGAACGTCGATGCCTTCGGCGGTGATGCGGTCATCGACGATGATTTCCCGATTGTCCGGATCGACGCGGATCCTCACGTCGTGGTGAGGAATGGAGGTTCCCATCGCGTCCGCCAAAGCGTCGCCGGCGCTGACGCCGAACGCCGGAAAGGCCACAAACCAACCGACCAGCGCCCCGGCAATCACCGCGCGTGTCATTGCGAGTCCGGCGGCGGGTCTGGAAACCGGGCGACAACCTCGCGCGTCTCCGCGCCACGCCTGTAGATCACCGGCAGCGAGGCTCCCGGCGCCTGTTTTCGCACGATGGCGACAACATCCTGAACAGTACGGACACGATCGCCTCCAATCGAGAGGATGACGTCCTTTTCGGCCAAACCGGCGCTGTCGGCAATGCTGCCGGCGGCAATCTGGATAATTTCCACTCCATCGCGATGCGGCGCGACCATGACGCCCAGGCGCGGCCCCTGCCGATCGGCAACAGAGTCGTCCTCATTGACGAGGAAAACAGTGTCAGCGATGCCCGGCGTGATCTCGGCGCATTGCTCGCGTCGCCATGGCAACAGCACCGCGGCATCGGGAAGGCCAAGGCTCGCCAGCTGATGCGGAACGCCCCAGCGATTTTCCAGGTGACCACGACCGATGATCCCGACGACGAGAGGCCTGTCGCTTCGCCTCGCTTCCCGGGTAAGTCCTTCGCCCATTGCCCTGTCCCAGGCAAGCTGAGCTTCAACAAAATGCTGGAAGTCCGGCGCTCGCAGAATCTCTTGCACATCGGCTTCCGCCGCCGGCGTCGCGTCCGGCTGTTCTCCGTCTTGCCGCATGTGCTGCTTCAGCGCATAGATTTCCGCCAGACTGCGGCGGTAAGCCTCCGAAGCCGCCTCCGGCGTTGAGACGCCCTCGCGATCCTCCTCGGGAATGGCGTCCCAGCCTTCCTGCCCGATGCGCGCGATCAGCGTCCGGTCGACATTGAGAGCGACCATGGGGACCCGGTGGAGCCTCGCAAAGTGAAAAAGGGGAAGATAAAGCTCAGGATCGAACCCCCAGACCGTGTTCCAATCGACCGCCTGAAGAAACGCCGCGTCGGTCATTTCACCCCGCACCCACCGATCCAGAATCGGCTGGACGCGCCGTGGCAGCATCTCGACGCCGACCACCATATCGGGACGATAGCCGTAAAGAGCGGCCATCGTATGCAGCTGCCAGCGGTGTTGGTCCGCCCTGCCATGGGTCTCGCCAAGGAGGACAATGGGTCGGCTCGCGTGCATGGCCATCACCGCGTCGGCGGCGATCGTCTCGCCTGTTGCCGGAACGATCCATGCCCCAGCTTCCGGACAGGCGGTTGCGCCATCGCCCGCCTCGGGCGCGGCATGCGCCGGGTTGACAAGGAACAGCAACACCGCCAGCGCCGTTGCGGAGGCTCCTGCTTTTGCGATGGCCATTGCCGATTTCATTGTACGCTTCCTTGACTTTCTCGCCATCGGTGGAACGGCGCCGGCAGGCCGGTTGCGCCGTACTTAAAGATGATCGCTCGCAACGCGCTTTTCGACCTCTGGCGCGGCCTCCAGCGCCGGAAACACGTCGTCCGGCGAATCGACGACCTTGAACAGTCCGGTGACTGTGGGGCTGGCGAAGCCTCCAGAAACAGTCGAATCGATCAACGCGAGAAGCGGCGTCCAGTA
>CAZRWU010000208.1:0-5385 GCA_964603915.1 uncultured Rhodospirillaceae bacterium | reverse complement strand
CGCATGTCGGCCGCAACACCAGCGAGCAATAAAGGTTGCCGGCGGGCGACAGCCAGGGCCTGCCGCGCCGGCCGCGGCCCGCCGTCTGCTCCTCCGCCCAAACGAGAGTACCCTCGGGCGCGCCCTCATCGGCCAAGCGGACCGCCTCTGCGTTCGTCGAGGCGACACGGTCCAGTTTCACCGGAAGGAAAAAATCCGGCAGGTCGATTTCACGATGCATGGCCGCCGCCGGTTTATCTCGTGAAAAAAGCCACGGCGGCGTCGGCGGCGCCCGCGAGGAGCGGCTCCGGATAGACGAAGAACAGGAGAACGACGATGCCGGATCCCAGCATGACCACGCCGACATCGCGGCTAATGTAGCGGTCGAGCGGTTGCGTCACCTCGTCGAAATACATGATCTTGACGATGCGCAGATAGTAGAAGGCCGCCACCACCGAACTCAGAACGCCGATGATGGCCAGTGCGATAAGGCCGGCGTGGACCGCCGCGAAGAAGACATAGACTTTCGCAAAAAATCCGGCGAGCGGCGGGATGCCGGCAAGCGAGAACATGAAGATCGCCATCGCCAGCGCCATCGCCGGATGGGTCTTGGAAAGACCCGCCAGATCGGTAATGCCAACGACCATCTTGTCGCGACGCCGCATACTGAGAATGCAGGCGAAGGCGCCGAGATTGGTGATCAGGTAAAGAGCCATGTAGATCATGACGCTGCTGATTCCGGCGCGCGTCCCCGCCGCCAGACCGATCAACGCGTAGCCGACGTTGCCGATCGAGCTGTACGCCATCAGTCGCTTGATATTGTTCTGGCCAATGGCGCCGAACGCGCCGATCACCATGGAGCCGATGGAGACGACGACAATGATCTGCTGCCACTGACCGGCAAGGTCGGCGAACGGACCCATCAGCACGCGCAGGAGCAGAGCCATCGCGGCAAGCTTGGGTCCGACCGAGAAAAATGCCGTGGCGGGGGTCGGCGCTCCCTCATAAACGTCCGGCGTCCACATATGGAAGGGCACCGCCGACACCTTGAAAGCCAAACCCGCCAGAATGAAGACGACGCCGGTCACAAGGCCGATCGGTGGCGTTGCGTCGATGTATTGTTCGAAGGTCGCGGCGAGAGTTTCAAAGTTGGTCGAACCGGCGAAGCCATAGACCAGCGAAATACCATACAGAAGCAGCCCCGAGGCCAGCGCGCTCAACACGAAGTATTTGAGACCGGCTTCCGACGACTTCACGTCATCGCGCTGAAACGCGGCAAGGACGTAGAGGCAAAGGCTTTGCAGTTCCAGGCCAACGTAAAGGGCTAGAAAATCGTTGGCCGAGATCATCATCAACATGCCGACAGACGCGAACATTATCAGCACGGTGAATTCGAACCGCGACGCGTTCTGCAGTTCCAGGTAATCCTGGGCGATGAACAGCGAAGCCGCCGCGGCGATCAGAACGAGAATCTTGAAGAAGACCGCGAACTCATTGACGACGAACATGCCGCCGAACGACATGAGCGGCGCGCGCGCTCCCACGATGAGGACCAACACCGCCGTGACGACAAGCAGCAGCAAGCCGAGCCGGGAGACCAGCCGCGCCGATGGCGCTCGCCCGCCCGAATCGGGCTCGACATGCCACACGCCGAGAAGCAAAAGCCCCATTGCCGCGACGAGCAAGAAAATCTCCGGCAGCGCCGGAAACAAATCGGGAAAGGGGCTGATCGGCATTCCTGTTACATCCCCAATGTGCCGCGTTTAGCGTCCCGCGAGGTTAACGGCGTCGAGACCGGCACGGGCGAGATCAAGCCGGTTGACGAGGTTGTCGACAGAAACGTGCATCATCTCGAGGAAGGTGGATGGGTAAATCCCCATCCACAGAACCAGCACGACCAGTGGCGCGAAAACCGCGATCTCGCGGGGTGAGAGATCGGCGATGCGCTTGAGCGGCTCTTTGGTCAAAGCCCCAAAGATGACGCGACGGTAGAGGTAGAGCATGTAGGCCGCGCCGAGAATGATGCCGAGGGCGGCGAAAGCGGCCATCCAGGAATTGACCTGGAACGCCCCGACCAGCACGAGAAACTCGCCCACAAACCCGCTGGTGCCGGGCAATCCAACGGACGCCAGCATGAACAGCATGAAGACGGCGGCGTAGATCGGCATCCGATGCACCAACCCGCCATAGGATGCGATCTCGCGCGAATGCATGCGATCGTAGACGACGCCGACGATCAGGAACAGCGCCGCTGAGACGATGCCGTGGCTCAACATCTGGAAGACGGCGCCTTCGAGACCCTGCGTCGTCATCGTGAACGCGCCGATGGTGACAAAGCCCATGTGCGCGACCGACGAATAGGCGATCAGCTTCTTCATATCTTCTTGCGCCAGCGCGACCAGGGAGGTGTAGACGATCGCGATGATGCTCAGGCCGAAAATGAGCGGAGCGAACTGGATCGACGCCTCCGGAAACATCGGCAGCGAGAAGCGGAGAAAACCATACCCCCCAAACTTCAGAAGGACGCCGGCGAGAATCACCGAACCCGCCGTTGGCGCCTCGACGTGGGCGTCCGGTAGCCACGTGTGAACCGGCCACATCGGCACCTTGACGGCGAACGACGCTAGAAACGCCAGCCACAGCCAGATTTGCAGCTCGCGCGGGAAGTTGTAGGCGAGCAAGGTCGGAATGTCGGTCGTTTCCGCGACGAGATACATCGTCAGCATGGCCAGCAGCATGAGCACCGAGCCGGCCAGCGTATAAAGGAAGAACTTGAACGCGGCGTACACCCGTCTCGGCCCGCCCCAGACGCCGATGATGAGAAACATCGGGATCAGCGTCGCCTCGAAGAAAACGTAGAACAGGATCAGGTCGAGAGCGGAGAACATGCCGATCATCATCGTTTCCATGACGAGGAAAGCGATCATGTACTCCTTGACGCGATCGGTGATGCTGGTCCAACTGGCGACGATGCAGACCGGCGTGAGCAGGGCCGAGAGCAGAATGAACGGCAGCGAAATGCCGTCGACGCCCATGTGATACGTGATGTTCAGGCCCGGCATCCACGCCGCCCGCTCGACAAACTGGAACGCCGCCGTCGATGGGTCGAAGGCCATCCATGCGCCGATCGACAGGATAAGAACGATCAGGGACGTCCACAACGCCACCCACCGCGCGTTACGGGCGACGACGGCGGGCTCGCCGCGCACCAGCAGGATGAACGCCGCGCCAGCGAGCGGCAGAAACGTGATCAGCGACAGGATCGGCAGATCCATCTAGCGGCCCCAATAAACCAGATAGGCGGTGATGATGACCACAAGGCCGATGAGCATGGCGAAGGCATAGTGGTAGACGTAGCCGGTCTGCAAGAGACGCGTGCGTCGGGCGAGATCGCTTGTCACCGCCGCGATGCCGTCGGGCCCGAAGCCGTCGATGACAAAGCCGTCGCCGCCTTTCCACAAGCCGCGGCCGATGCGGAACGAAGGGCGGACAAACAGCGCGTCGTAAAGCTCGTCGAAATACCACTTGTTCAGCAAGAAGAGATAGACGGCGCGGAACCGGGCGGCCAGGACGCCGGGCAGGCCGGGCATGAGCGCGTACATCAGCACAGCCAGCGCAATTCCGGCAACGGCGGCGACGAGCGGCGAGAGCACGACCCACCCCGGCACGTGATGCGCGTCCTCAAGAGCGGAATGCGTCGGCAGCACGAAGATGGAGCCGGCCCAGAACTCACGCCACCAATCGCCGACGAACGCGTCATAAGCGGCAAATCCGGCGACCACGGCGCCAACGGCAAGGACACCGACCGGGATCAACATCACCGCCGGCGATTCATGGACGTGCGCCATGGTGTGATCGTCGGCGCGGGGCTTGCCGTGGAACGTCATGATGAGCAAGCGCCATGAATAGAAAGCGGTCAGGAAAGCCGCGAGGAGGCCCATCCAGAACGCGTACTGGCCGATGCCGGTATGCGCCGCGTAGGCCGACTCCAAAATGACGTCCTTGGAGTAGAAGCCGGCGAACGGCCAGATCCCGGCGAGGGCGAGCGAGCCGATCCACATCAGCACATAGGTCACCGGAATCAGCTTCCAAAGACCGCCCATCCGCCGCATGTCCTGCTCGTCGGACATGGCGTGGATGACCGCCCCCGCCCCGAGAAACAAAAGCGCCTTGAAGAACGCGTGCGTCATCAGATGGAAGATTCCCGCCGAGTAGGCAGACACTCCGCAGGCAAAGAACATGTAACCGAGCTGAGAGCAGGTCGAGTAGGCGATCACCCGCTTGATATCGTTCTGCGTGCACGCGACCGTCGCGGCGAAAATGGCGGTCGACGCGCCGATGAACGTGACAACCGCGAGCGCCACATCGGAATGCTCGAAGAACGGCGAGAACCGCGCCACCAAGAACACCCCGGCGGTCACCATCGTGGCGGCGTGGATCAACGCCGAAACCGGCGTGGGACCTTCCATCGCGTCGGGCAGCCACGTGTGCAGACCGAGCTGGGCGGACTTGCCCATGGCGCCGATGAACAAAAGCAGGCTGATGACGGTCAACGCGTGGTACTCGCCGCCGAATAGCGACAGCATGGTATCGGCCTGCGCCGGAGCGGCGGCGAAGATGGTGTCGAGGTGGATCGACCGGAACAGCAAGAAGGTGGCCAGGATGCCGAGTAGGAAACCGAAATCGCCAATCCGGTTGACGACGAAAGCCTTGATCGCGGCGGCGTTGGCGCTCGGCCGATCGTACCAGAATCCGATCAGGAGGTAGGAGGCGAGACCGACGCCTTCCCAGCCAAAGAACAGCTGCAGCAGGTTGTCGGCGGTGACCAGCATCAGCATGAAGAACGTGAAGAGGTTGAGGTAGGCCATGAACCGGGGCACCCCCGGGTCGTGCGCCATGTAGCCGACCGAGTAGACATGGACCATGGCCGAAACGACGCTCACCGTGGCCATCATCACCGCGCTCAGCGTATCGAGCTTGAGCGACCAGGAAACCTCCATCGCGCCGGAGCCGATCCAGGTGAAGAGCCGGACGGAGCCGGCATTGCCGTGAATGGCGACGTCGACAAACACCAGCACGGCCAGCACCGCCGAAGCGAGCATCGCGCCGCAGGTCACCCATTGCGCGGGAGCTTGCAGACGCCGCGTCCGCTGCTCTCCGCCCATCGCTCCGTAAAGGGCAAGCGCGCCGGCAACGACGGCGCCAAGCAGCGGCAGGAAAACGACCAGGATCGGCATCATGCCGCGTCAGCCTTTCAAGACGTCAACGTCATCGACGGCAATGCTGCCGCGATTGCGGAAGTACACCACCAAGATCGCCAACCCGATCGCCGCCTCCGCAGCGGCGACCGTCAGGATAAACAGCGCGAAGACCTGACCGACGAGATCGTGCAGCGCGACCGAACAC
>CAZRWU010000207.1:0-5428 GCA_964603915.1 uncultured Rhodospirillaceae bacterium | reverse complement strand
GCTCTTCTTTGTGACTCTCCAGCAACGACTCGAAATGATGCGTATCGACGCCGAGCACCACGTTGGAATACATCTGAATGAAACGGCGATAGCTGTCGTAGGCAAAGCGCTCGTCACCGGTCTGCTCGGCAAGGTTGCGGACGGATTCGTCGTTGAGACCGAGGTTGAGCACGGTGTCCATCATGCCCGGCATCGATGCACGGGCGCCGGATCGCACCGAAACCAGCAGCAGCGGCCCCGTCGTCGCGCCGAACTTGCCACCCATGATCTTTTCGATCTTGGCGATCGCTTCAGCGACCTGCTCCTTGAGAGCCGGGGGATAGGTCTTGTCATGTTCAGTGAAGTAGGTGCAAACCTCCGTCGAGATGGTGAAGCCAGCAGGCACGGGTATGCCAAGATTGCTCATCTCGGCAAGATTGGCGCCCTTGCCGCCGAGCAGATTCTTCATCTTGGCCTCGCCTTCGGCGCTGCCGCCGCCGAATGTATAGACCCATTTGGTCATGATTCAGTCCCTATCCCTCAATCTGTGAAAAATCCGCAACCCCCTCCAGGGACGATCGGATCTGCGATAGCAGTCGCAGCCGGTTGACCCGCCTTTGTGCGTCTTCGCAATTCACCGTTACGGCGTCGAAGAACGCATCGACCGGGCGTCGAAGGCCGGCAAGAGCACGCATCGCCTCGCCAAATTGTTCGTCGCCCAGTAACGTCTCAATCCGAATACACGCCTCTTGCAGCGCCAAGTGAAGATCGGCTTCTTCCGTTTGCGAAAATACTAGCGGATCGGCCGGCCCCTCGTAGCGTGCGCCATCCCTGGCTTCTTCAATCCGGACGATATTGCTCGCCCGTTTGTATGCGGTCAGCAAGTTAACACCGTCATCGGTGTCAAGAAAGTCTCTTAGGGCATCGACCCGCATGAGAAGACGAACGAGATCATCCTCACCGCCTCGCGCGAACACGGCCGCGATGAGATCGTGGCGCACGCCGCGCTCGCGCAGGTAAACCTTGAGCCGATCAGCGAAGAACTCCACAAGCAGCCACGCGGTGGCGTCGTGAGGTTCGCTCCAACCCGATTTCCTATGGCTGACCGCCACTTCGGAAGAGCCGCTGCCGGAGGTTTGGCGGTGGAGCGCCGCCGCGGCGTCGAACAACGGCAGAAGGCGAAGTCGGACGTGATTGTCGACAATGAGCCGGATGGCGCCCAGCGCCGCCCGCCGCAAGGCGAAGGGATCTTTCGATCCCGTCGGTTTCTCGCCGATGCCGAAAAAGCCGACGAGGGTGTCGATCTTGTCGGCCAGGGCGACGGCGATGCTGACCGGGGCCTGCGGACAGCGGTCGCTCGGTCCCTGCGGGGCGTAATGCTCGCCTATGGCTTCGGCCACGGCCTGATCCTCGCCGCTGTGCAGGGCGTAGTAACGGCCCATGATCCCCTGCAGTTCGGGAAATTCTCCCACCATGTCGGTCGTCAGATCCGCTTTGCAGAGCATCGCGGCGCGCTGGGCATGATCGGGATCGGCGCCGACGGGTGGGGCAAGCCATCGCGCCAGCCGCTCCAGCCTGCGCACCCGATCCAGATCGCTGCCAAGCTTGGCGTGAAACACCCTTTCGGCAAGCTTGTCGACCCGGTTCATGAGCGGCAGCTTGCGGTCGTTGTCCCAGAAGAACTTGGCGTCGGAGAGTCGGGCGCGAAGCACCCTCTCGTTTCCCGCGACGATTTCGCCGCCATGGCCCGAGCCCTCGGTGTTGGCGACGACAATGAAGCGCGGCGCCATGTCGCCCGCCGCGTCGACCAGAGAAAAATACTTCTGGTGCGTGCGCATGGCGCTGATCAGGACCTCGGGCGGCACCGTCATGAACGTCTCGTCGATCCGGCCTGTCAGCACCACCGGCCACTCAACGAGCCCGGTCACTTCGTCGAGCAACGCCGGATCTGGCCGGATCTGAAGCTCTTCACGGTGCGCCTGGTGTTTTGCCGCCCGCTCGATAAACGTGCGTCGCTTGTGCTGATCGAGCATCACTTTGGCAGTCTCGAGCTTGGCGACGTAATCCGAGAAATCGCGAACGCGAAATGGGTCCGGCGCCAGAAAGCGGTGGCCCTTCGTGCTGGCGCCTGCGGTCACCGGACCCAGGGAAACGGGCACGACGCCGCCGTCGAACAAGCAGACAATGGAGTGGAGCGGCCGCACCCAGCGCAGTTCATGGTCCGCCCATCGCATCGACTTGGGCCAAGGCAGGGCGGCGAGCGCACCATTCAGCACATCGACCAGAATGTCGGCCATCGGCCGTCCCTTGTGCTCGATCCGCGCGAAGAGGAAGTTTCCCTTCGCCGTGGCGCGCGTTTCCAGCGCCTCGCGGCCGACGCCGGCGGCCCGCAGGAACCCCTCGATCGCTTGATCGGGAGCATCCGCCCGCGGCCCGCGTCGCTCCTCCACGAAATCCGGCTGTATCGCTGGCAGGCCGTCGACCACCAACGTCAATCGCCTTGGCGTTACGTAGGCGGCGGCGCGATCAAAGGAATGCTGACCCTCTCGCAGGCCGGCAACCACCAGTCGCTGAAGATCCTCCGCCGCGCGAAGCTGCATGCGCGCCGGAATCTCCTCGCTCAGCAATTCCAGCAGCAGTTCAGGCATGGGAGCGACTCGCGAGCCAGGCTTCACAGCAGCCGCGGGCGAGGGCGCGCACCCGCGCGATATAGGCGGCGCGCTCGGTTACGCTGATCACGCCGCGCGCATCGAGCAAATTGAAGCGATGACTGGCCTTGATGCATTGTTCATAGGCTGGCAGAGCCAGATTGGCCTCAAGCAGCATCCGGCATTCGGCCTCGGCATCGGCGAAGTGGCGAAACAGGCGGTCGGTGTCGGCAAGCTCGAAATTATACGTCGAGCCTTCCCTTTCAGCCTGAAGGAACACATCGCCGTAGGTAACGCCCTCGCCATTCCAATCGAGGTCGAAGACGTTCTCGACACCCTGGATGTACATCGCGAGGCGCTCAAGCCCGTAAGTCAGTTCAACCGATACGGGATGACACTCGATGCCGCCGACTTGCTGGAAGTATGTGAACTGAGTCACCTCCATCCCGTCGCACCATACTTCCCAGCCAAGACCCCAGGCCCCCAGCGTCGGACTTTCCCAGTCATCCTCGACAAAGCGAATGTCATGGATGCTGGCGCTGATGCCTAGATGCTCCAGGCTTTGCAAGTAGAGATCCTGCGATTCGGCCGGCGACGGTTTCAGCAAAACCTGGAACTGGTAATAATGTTGCAAGCGGTTGGGGTTTTCCCCGTATCGTCCATCGGTCGGCCGGCGCGACGGCTGAACATAGGCGCAACGCCAAGAATCCGGACCGAGCGCGCGCAACGTCGTCGCCGGATGGAATGTCCCCGCGCCAACTTCCATGTCGTAAGGCTGGAGGATAACGCACCCTCTCTCGGCCCAGAAGCTTTGCAAAGCCAAAATCAGTGATTGAAATGACGGCTTGTTGGCGCGCATGACATGAACCTTGTGGGGAGCCTTGAGACGGTGAACATTCCATCGCCGGCATGAGAGGGCGGACGATACCGCTGCCTCGGGGCAATGGTCAAGGCAGCTCGCGAGCGCTTTGCAATCGCGGCTTTTCGGCATTGTCAGCCGGGAAAGGGACACGCATCGCGGCCACAACTTCTTGGATTACGCAAGGGTACATAAGCGCCGCAACTGGCGCAGCGGACGGTCTCTTGCACCGGCGCCGAGGGCCATTTTCTTCTCGTCGTCCCGCTGCCGGCGCCGCGCGCCATCGACGTTCGACGCTGTTTGAACAGCATTATGCTCTCGCGGCTCCGGACCCACCATCTCGATCCGGACCAGATCACGACGATGACGGCAATGGTGAACGCCAGTTTGACGATGCCGAAGCCAAGCATGGGCCGCTTGTATGCGCCGGCCAGCGGGCGGTCAAGGAAGTACATGCCGTCCAGGCGGCGCAGTATCCAAAATGAATGCTGAATGTTCGCTTGGTGTTCGAACGCGGGCGTCTTCGATTACCTCTTTAGGCGTAGTAGCTCCCTTGAACATGTTGCTATTTTGTTCAAAAATCTCCCTGGGTGTGCCCGGCTACCGCGAGGCGGCGCCATTCATCGATAGATCATCTCCTCAGAGGCCGAACCGATTCCAGATAAGGCGTTCCTCCACAGCGGCGATGACATCCTGCGCCACTTCAATCGGCTCAGTTCGGACCGGTGGATTAGTCCGGAGGCCCATCCGGCGCATCCACCAGGATTTACTCTCGCCGATCACCTTGAGTTTGACATTCTTGCCATAGCGCGCGCGCATGACCGATCGGATGTCGCCGAGACCGTCGATCAAACCAAGTTCGAGGGCCTTGCTTCCGCTCCACCATCGTCCTGAAAACAGAATCGCTTCATCGCCCTTGAGCTTGCCGTGGCGCCGCTCGCGCACCTGATGACGGAAATGCTCGTGAACCTCTTCGAGAAATACTCTCAGGTGGGCGATATCTTCCTCTTTTTGTTCGCTGAATGGATCGAGCGAAGCCTTGGACTCGCCCGCGGCGTGCAGCCGTCGCTCGATCCCGCTACGCTTCAGCAGTTCCGGAAAGCCGAAGGCGCTGGAGACAACGCCGATGGAACCGATGATCGACGCTGGATCGGCGTAAATTTCATCGGCCGCTGTTGCCAGCCAGTAGCCGCCGGAAGCGGCGACATCTTCGGCGAAAGCGAACACCGGAACCTCATGCTCGTCGGCCAGGGCGCGGATACGGCGAGCAATCAATGCCGACTGCACTGCGGATCCACCCGGAGAGTTGATGACGAGCGCGACCGCAGCAAGCCTCTTGCGCCGAAACGCCCGTTGCAAGGTTCCCGCCAAGCCGGACATGTTGAGGCCGCGCCGCCATGGCCCGACGCCGCCGATCATCCCGCTGAGCCGAACGACGTGCACAACGGGCGGGGGATTGCGAAATCGCTTGAGCGGGAGCCAGGCGAGCCAGGATGGTGCGTTCATCGAAAGCGTCCTCGAAGGTTTGGCGCCGCATCAGGGCACGATAGCCCGGCGCGGGCGAGCATGTGGTGTCAACATCATGGATCTGCGAGAAGAAGTTCCTTGGCGTGGCGAAGAACCGCCTCGGCTTCCTTCGTGTAAAGTCCGTTCGCGTGCAGAACGAGGCCGGGTAGCAGGCGCAACGGCGCAGCGGAGCCCTTGCGGGCGGAAACGATGACCCGCTTTGCCGGACGCGACATGGCCGGCCACAAGGGATAGATCACCATCGCGCCGAAGCGCTTTGCCAGCGCCGCCAGCATCGCATCGAGCCGATCGGCCCGATGGATGATCGTGACGGCGCCGCCCGGCCGCACCATAGCGGCGGCGGCGCGAAGCCAATCGTCCAGAACGGCGCCGGTCTCGATGGTTGCCGCCGCTTTGCCCGCGGACGCGGGCCGCC
>CAZRWU010000206.1:0-5466 GCA_964603915.1 uncultured Rhodospirillaceae bacterium | reverse complement strand
CGTCAACGCGTGCAACATTTGCGCGGTGATCAGGCTCAGGAACGTCATGGCGCCCGCGCGCGCGCTGGGGCCATAGCGCATATTTGCGTACGCGCACGCGGCAAGCGCCGTGCTGCTGATCACCGTTCCTTCCATGGCCACGCGTTTCAGGTCGCCCGCGCGCAGAATGGCCTCGGATGCGTCGCGCGGCTTTTCTTTCATGACGTCGCTCTCCGGCGGTTCGAGGGCCAGCGCAAGAGCCGGAAACACGTCCGTCATCAGGTTGATCCACAACAGTTGCATCGGTGTCAGGCTCTGCCGCAATCCTGCCGCAGTGGCGCCCACCATCAATAGGATCTCGCTCAAGTTGGTCGCGAGGAGGAAGCGCAGCGACTTTCGCACATTGCCGTAAAGCGTGCGGCCATAACGGATGGCGATGATGATCGTTTCGGGATTGTCGTCCTTCAAAATCACGTCGGCGACCTCGCGGGCGACATCGGTCCCTGCTTGGCCCATGGCCAAACCGATGTTGGCCGCTTTCAGCGCCGGGCTATCATTAATGCCGTCGCCAGTCATCGCGATGATGGCGCCTCCGTGCTGCAGCGCTTGCACGATCTGCAGCTTGTGACTGGGGCTGACCCGGGCAAAGACGTGCGCGCGCCGCGCCAGCCCCGTCAGGACATCCGGCTCGAGGTCTTTCAGGCTGTTGGAGTCGAGAATGTCGATGCTGTCCTCGCGGCCGAGCCCGAGCTCCTTGGCAACGGCGTAAGCGGTCGCGCTTTGATCTCCGGTCACCATTACCGTGCGAATGCCGGCATCATGGAACGTTTCCATCAGCTCTCGCATTCGCGGCCGGGTCGGATCGGCCATCCCCACAAGGCCCAGCCATGTCAATGCATGATTGCCCAGGATGGCTCCGTTCGGCCCTGCGTCCGCGTCCGCGTCGATATAGGCATGCGCAATCCCAAGGACGCGAAGCGCCTCGCCACCCATTCGCTGGTTGGAACGTTCTACAGCCTGCCGAACCTCCTCGGTCAGCGCCTCGCGTCGCCCGTTCTTGAGGTGCCAGCGGCTCATTTCGAGAACGGTTTCCGGGCTTCCCTTGACGGCGAGAAGCCGCTGATCGCCATCGCCGCCGTGCAACGTCGCCATGAAGCTGCGTTTCTCGGTCCGGTGATTGATCGCAAGATTGGGCCGGCGGCGGCGGAGGTCGACGGCGTTGGTCCCGAGGTCGAGCGCCATGCGGACCAGCGCGACTTCCGTCGGCGATCCGCGCAGGCGTCGCTCATCGCCATCGTCGGCAACCTCGGTTTCATTGCACAGGACCGCCGCCTCGGCGAGGTGGGAGAGGTCATCGCGGGCTAAGAAGGGATCGATAGACCCGCCGTCGGCCTTGAGGGCGCCATCGCTGAGGCGATAGCTGCGCCCGCCGCAGTGGATCGCGCGCACCTCCATGCGGTTGAGCGTCAGCGTGCCGGTCTTATCGAAGCAAACGACTTGGACGGCGCCGAGAGTTTCGATAGCATCGAGATGACGGATCAGCACGCCGTGGCGACGCATCTTGTGGATGCCGATCGCGAGCGTTGTGGTCGCCATCGCCGGCAACCCTTCCGGGACCGCGGCGACGGCAAGCGAGGACGCCGTGTTGAGCATTCGCACGACGCCTTGGCTGCGCAGCAGTCCGAGCGCGAAGACCAACAGGCAGACGCCTCCCGAGAGCAGAGCGAGATGGCGGCCTATGCGATCCAGTTGCGCCTGCATCGGCGTCGTGGGAGTGATCGAAGCGCCGACCATCGCTTGAATGCGGCCGATTTCGGTGTCCCTTCCGGTGGCGACCATCATGGCCCGGCCGCTGCCGCCAGTCAGGACCGTGCCGCGGTAAACCATGTTGCTGCGCTCACCGAGAGGCGCATCGGCATCCGCGATCGGAAGCGGCGTCTTTTGGACAGGCATGCTCTCGCCGGTCAGCATCGACTCGTCGATGGTCAGTTCTTCGGCGTTCAGGACCCGAGCATCTGCCGCGACAAAAACGCCGGGCTCGAGCATCTGGACATCCCCGATTACGACCTCGTCCACCGGTATCCGCCTCACCCGACCTTCGCGCAGCACTTCCACGCTCGCCGCGGTTGGCGCCGACAAGCTGGCGATTGTCCGTTCCGAGCGCGTCTCCGTTACGTAGCCGATGGCGGCATTGATGGCGAGAACGCCGGCGATGGCGAGAGCATCGGCCATGCCTCCGGTCATCATCGAAAGCGCCGCCGATGCACCCAGCAGGGCGACGGGCAGGGTGGCGAACTGCTCGATCAGGATTTCGAATTTGGAGCGCTGCCGTTGCCGAGGCAGAGTGTTTGGCCCCAATCGCAGCAGCCGGTCACGCGCCTCGGCGTTGGTAAGTCCTTCGGCGCACGAACTGCCCAGGCGTCGCGCGGCCTCCTCCACGGTGAGGCAATGCCACGCCGGTTCCTTCGATGGGGTGGCGTCGCTGCCGCCAACGTCCTTCGCCGCGACCGGCAAGTTGTCTGTTTCGCCGTTTAGCGTTCTTTCAATGGCTGTCGTGATATGTCGGACGTCGATGGCGGGATCGAAAGTGACCAGGACGTTGCCTGTCCACGTACAGGCGCTGGCGTGCCCGACGCCGTGCAACCGCCACAGCGAGTCCTCGATCGTGCGCTTGACGGCCGGACTATGTCGGAGACCCGCGACGCGTATGCGCGCTCGGCCGGATACGGCGGTATGAATTGGGATAGCGCGGCAAGAATTGGCGGAAGATGATTTCCTCAGCGGAACGCCTGCCAACATTTTTCTCCGCGGCGCTTCCATGGCGCTCCCTTTGCGAACACATTACACGATAGGGAGCGATGGACTGTGAACAACCTTGAACAATAGATAAGGGCGTTTCGGAGGAGGCGGTGGGTCGCGTGGCGAAAGATTTTCCGACGCTGAAGCTGCTTCGAGAGGGGAGGAATGAGGAGAGTCGCGATGGCGAGTGCGGCGGGGAGCGGGGTGCGGCGCCGGGACCGGCGCAAGCAGCGCGCGTTGGAGGCGTTTCGCGACGAACTTGAGCAACTGGATGCCGAAGAGATCCAGGCGCGGCTGGACAGCAATCGCATCCGCAGCCCCGAGCGGCAGGCGCTTGCCAGGGAAAGGCTCCGGATGCTTCGTCCGGAGGATGCCGCTTCGGATATGCCCGTGTCCGATGGCGAGGACGGATCGGCTGGCGAAGATCAGCGCATGGAAGAACTGCCGGCGGCGTCGGACGTCTCGGAACCTCAGGTCAAGCAACAAGCCCGCGGACGAAAAGCTGACGATGCCGCCTCGGCAGAGCAGCAGGCCGGCGCCTTGGCCCTGCCGCTCGCGCGCCGGCTTGGCAGGTTGGTGGGAATGGCGGCGGCCGTGGGCGGCGTCGTGGTGGCCGGAGCATGGTTGATCCGACGCTAAGAAGGGACCCGCTTACAGGTTGACGAGCAGTAATTCTCGGTGAAGCCGGTCGAATTCCTCCTGGCAACCTTGTAATCCGGCGATGCGTGCGTCGAGAGTGCGGATCAGGTGGACCATGCGCTCCATCAGCCGCCATGCCACCGACGGCTCGTCGCGAAGCAAGAGGCGAAACACCTCGCGCGGTATTTCGGCAAGAAGGGCATCGCTGGATGCCTTCACCGTCGCCGATCCGGATCGTCCGTCGATGGCGGAAAATTCGCCGAAACACATTCCCGGATGCAGTGTCGCCAGCACGATGCTGTCCCCGAACGGACCCTTGCGCAAAACTTCTCCCGTCCCTTGAAGCACGACAAAAACGTTGTGCGGATTATTCTCTTCGGCGGACAGAATAACATCCCCCGCGGCGAAATGGATGCAGCGGCATTGGCGATCGAGGTCGGCGATCCGGCTTGGCGACAGGTCGCGAAACAGCGCGCATCGACCAAGATCCAAGGGCTGGTGGACGGAATTTCCCGCAGCACCGAAGGTCCCGACACTCCTGCTGATCATCCCGCGTCCTCCTCTGCGCTTCGTGGCTTCCGACGCCATCTCGTAGAATCAAGTATACATGAAAAGTGTGTCATCTGTGCTATCGCTGTGCCGTTTTCGAGGTTGTGCCAGATGGTGTTTTTTAGCGTTGCATCTCGGTGCGCATCGTCCATATAAATCATGACGAAATTAGTCAGGATTAATGGCCGATGTTGCGTTTGAGCCGGCTGGCCGACTACGGCGTTGTGTTGATGAGCCAGATCGCCCGCTCCCGGAATCACGTGCATAGCGCCCAGGCCCTGGCCGATGCGACGCAGCTGCCGCTGCCGACGGTCAGCAAGGTGCTCTCGGTGTTGGCGCGCGCCGGCCTTCTCACGACGACCCGCGGCGCCAAAGGCGGGTTCGCATTGGCGCGGAGCGCGCGGCAGATCACGATGGCCGAAATCATCGGCGCCTTGGACGGCCCGATTGCATTAACCCAGTGCATCGAGCATGGCCCCGGAACATGTGACGTTGAAGGCATTTGTTCGACGCGGCGCGGCTGGCAAACGATCAACGAAGCCGTGCAACGGGCGCTCGACGGCGTAAGCCTGGCGGAACTGGTTGAGCCGTCCTGGTCCGTGCCCGACGCTTCCACTATCGAAGCGCCACAGCAAAGGCCGATTAGGTCAATCGGACATACGGGCTAAGAGGTCGCAACCGGGACGGCGGCCAAGCAAGGGTGGAAGCCATGGACGGAACGGGAAACAGCGCGGTCGAGACGGTTCGCTCTGTCACGGGCGCCTATAAGTACGGCTTTGTGACCGACATTGAAGCCGATACCGCGCCGAAAGGTCTGAATGAAGACACCATTCGGTTCATTTCAGCCAGGAAGAAGGAGCCGGCATGGCTGCTCGAGTGGCGCCTGCGCGCCTATCGCCTGTGGCTGACCATGCCGGAGCCGCGGTGGGCCAAGCTCGACTTTCCGCCGATCGATTACCAGGACGCCTATTATTTTTCGGCGCCGAAGATGACGAACCAGCCGAAAAGCCTGGACGAGATCGATCCCGAGTTGCGCCGCACTTACGAGAAGCTCGGCATCCCCTTGCACGAGCAGGAAAAGCTGGCCGGGGTTGCCGTTGACGCCGTGTTCGACAGCGTTTCCGTCGTCACCACGTTTCGCAAGAAGCTCGAAGAGCATGGCGTCATTTTCTGCTCGATCTCCGAGGCCGTGGAAAGGCATCCGGAGATGGTGCGCAAATACATGGGCAGCGTGGTTCCCTACACGGACAACAAGCACGCGACGCTCAATTCGGCGGTTTTCACCGACGGCACGTTTGTGTACATCCCCGAGGGTGTGCGCTGTCCGATGGAACTCTCGACGTATTTCCGCATTAACGCGAAGAACACGGGACAGTTCGAGCGCACGCTGATCATTGCCGACAAAGGATCCTATGTCAGCTACCTGGAAGGCTGCACGGCGCCCATGCGCGACGAGAACCAGCTCCACGCCGCGGTCGTTGAACTGATCGCGCTCGACGA
>CAZRWU010000205.1:0-5486 GCA_964603915.1 uncultured Rhodospirillaceae bacterium | reverse complement strand
CCCCCCTTGTGCATCTCGGTTGGAGCGTGCATAAACGCGCCGCACACTTTCCGGAATGGAGAGGGCAGGGGACTTCAAAATGAAAATCGCAATACCGAAAGAACGGGCGCCGGGTGAGACCCGGGTCGCAGGCTCGCCCGACGTCGTCAAGAAACTCGTCGGCTTTGGCTTTGATGTGGTGGTGGAAACGGGTGCCGGCGCCCACGCGGCCATGACAGATGACGATTTTCGCGCCGCCGGCGCGACCATTGCTGATGACGAGGCGTCAGCCCTGAAGGATGCCGATGTCATCCTCAAGGTGCAGCGTCCGATCCTGGACGAGAACAACAACGAACTGGCGCTGATGAAACAGGGCGCTTTTCTGGTCGGCTATCTGGCCGCTCTCAGCAACCGCGGCGACGTTGACGCCTACGCCAAGGCGGGTGTCAATGCGTTCGCCATGGAATTGATGCCGCGCATATCGCGGGCTCAGTCGATGGACGTGCTGTCAAGCCAAAGCAATCTTGCCGGCTATCGCGCGGTGATCGATGCCGCCGCCGAATACCACAGCGCCTTACCGTTGATGATGACCTCTGCGGGCACTGTGGCGCCGGCCAAGATCTTCATCATGGGGGTCGGCGTCGCCGGATTGCAAGCCATCGCCACCGCCAAACGTTTGGGTGCCGTGGTCACTGCGACCGATGTCCGGCCGGCAACCAAGGAACAGGTCGAAAGCCTCGGCGGCAAGTTCATCATGGTTGACGAAGGGGCGATGAAGGAAGCGGAGACCACCGGCGGCTACGCCAAGGAAATGTCGGAAGACTTCAAGCGCCGACAAGCCGAGGTCGTCGCCGATCATGTCAAGAAGCAGGATATCGTGATCACGACGGCGCTCATCCCCGGACGACCGGCACCGGAGCTCGTTTCGGAGGAGATGGTCAAGAGCATGCGTCCGGGCTCGGTCATCATCGATCTTGCCGTCGAAGCGGGGGGCAACTGTCCTCTTTCCCGGCCCGGGGAAACCGTTGTTGCCAACGGCGTCAAGATCGTCGGGCCGATCAACGTGCCGGGACGTCTGCCTCGCGACGCAAGCATGCTGTTTGCCAAGAACCTTTTGAATTTCTTGAGCCCGCATGTCGATAAAGAAAGCAAGACCTTCAAATTCGATTGGGACGACGAGACCGTCAAAGGAACCCTGTTGACCCGGGACGGAAAGATCGTCAACCCGCTGCTGACTGAAGAGGGGAAATGACCATGGATTCGGCAACCCTCGTTGACAATGCGCAACGCCTCGCTGTGGAAGCGGCGAGACTGGCGGAGCAGGCCACCAACTTGGCTACGGAAGCGGTTCTGCTGACCGCAGTGCAGCCCGCTGTCGAAACGCACGGCAATTTTCTAGCGCTTTTCACCGTTTTCGTTCTGGCGTGCTTTGTCGGGTTCTATGTGGTGTGGAGCGTCACGCCGGCCCTGCACTCACCGCTGATGAGCGTGACCAATGCCATTTCATCGGTGATCATCGTCGGCGGCCTGCTCGCTGCCGGCCCCGCTCATATCGATTTTTCCAGCCTGATGGGATTCTTCGCCGTGACGCTCGCCTCCGTGAATATCTTCGGCGGCTTCATCGTGACCCATCGTATGCTGCAAATGTTCAAGAAAAAGAAGCGGTAGGGGGCCGCGAGCATGTATGCATCCGAACTAACGGGCCTTGCCTACCTCATCGCCGCGGTCTTGTTCATCCTCGCGCTGAGGGGATTGAGCCATCCGGAGTCCGCGCGCCAAGGCAACATCTGCGGCATCGTCGGTATGGTGATCGCCGTCGTTACGACCTTGCTGCGGCCGGACGTGGTGAACTATTCGCTGATCATTCCGGCCGTGCTCATCGGTGGTGGTATCGGAACGGTCATTGCCCTGCGCATCCAGATGACGGCGCTGCCGCAGCTGGTTGCGGGATTTCATAGCCTTGTCGGTCTTGCCGCGGTCTTCGTGGCGACGGCGGCGCTGTATCACCCGGAAGCCTATAACATCGGCAGAGTCGGCGCGATTTCCGGAGCGAGCCTGATCGAGATGGGCCTTGGCACCGCGATCGGCGCCATTACCTTCTCCGGCTCGGTCATCGCGTTCCTGAAGCTGCAGGCTCTGATGAGCGGCAATCCGATCACCTTCCCGTTCCAGCACCCGTTGAACGCGGTGATCGGCGCCTTCATCGTCGTTATGATCATCGTCTTCGCGGCGACGGAATCCTACACCGCCTACTGGCTGCTGGTGCTGGCGGCGTTTGCCATCGGCTTTCTGCTGATCATCCCGATCGGCGGCGCCGATATGCCCGTCGTGGTGTCGATGCTCAACTCCTACTCCGGGTGGGCCGCGGCCGGTATCGGCTTTACGCTCGGCAATCCGGCGCTGGTTATCACTGGTGCGTTGGTCGGCTCTTCCGGTGCCATCCTCAGCTACATCATGTGCAAGGGGATGAACCGGTCGATCTTCAATGTGCTGTTGGGCGGCTTCGGTGGTGAAGGGGCGGCCCCCGTCGCCGGTGCCACAGGCGATCGTTCCGTCAAGGCGGGCAGCGCCGAGGACGCTGCGTTCATCATGAAGAATGCGAGCAAGGTGATCATCGTGCCGGGTTACGGCATGGCGGTGGCGCAGGCCCAGCATGCGCTGCGCGAGATGGGGGACATGCTCAAGGAGGAGGGGGTCGAGGTCAAATACGCGATTCACCCGGTTGCGGGGCGCATGCCGGGTCACATGAACGTGTTGCTGGCAGAGGCGAACGTGCCCTACGACGAAGTGTTCGAGCTCGAGGAGATCAACCACGAGTTCTCGACGACCGACGTTGCCTTCGTCATCGGGGCCAACGACATTACCAATCCGTCGGCGCGAACGGACAAGACCAGCCCGATCTACGGGATGCCGATCCTCGATGTCGACAAGGCGGGAACAACCCTGTTCATCAAGCGTTCGATGGCTTCCGGCTACGCCGGCGTCGACAACCCGTTGTTCTTCGGCGACAAGACGATGATGCTGTTCGGCGACGCGAAGAAGGTGACGGAGGAGATCGTTCAGGCCCTCTGATCTGCGGGCTTCGCGTCAAGCCCGAGATCTGCCCGTCTGTGGCGGAGGAGGGCTACGAGGTACTGGCGGCGGGACCTGAAACGGCTCCGCCGTCTTTCTTTTATCTCGCCGCCCATGTTCGGCACGTCGAAGTCTCTCGCGTGATCGCGCTGCCAGGAAGCCATGCAAGGAATGCAACGTGCACCAGCCCTGTTCGTCTCTCGCTCCGAGGGGTTCTCGATGCCGATTTCGACGCCGACAAGAACAGCCATCGCTGCGATCGGGGGAGCGTCTTCGGACGATGACGAAGAAGAGAAAAGTTGATGCGGACCCATGTCTTCGTCTCTCCCCACTTCGACGACGTCGTGGGCTCGTGTGCCGGGATCATTCAGCGGCTTCGCGCGGCCGGTCATGAGGTGCGAATCCTGACGGTGTTCGGTGGCCGGGAGCGTCCTCCTTTTTCGGAGGTGGCGTCGTCAATGCACCGGGAATGGGAGTTGCAGGATGTTGTCGTCGCCCGGCGTTGCGAGGATGAAATGGCCTGCGCCGTTCTCGATGCCACGTCCGGCTCTTGCGACCTTCCGGACTCGATCTACCGGATGGACGACTCCGGGCGGCATCTTTATCGGACGTTTCCCGCGCTGATCGGCGCGGTGGACAAAGCGGATCGCGAGTTGCCGAAGCGCATCGCCGAACGGCTCGATCCGATTGTTCCGGCTGCCGATGTCGTTGTCTACAGCCCGGCCGCTGTCGGCAATCACGTGGATCATGTACTCACAAGGCGCGCGGTCGAAATGTTACGCCCCGGCCACATGCCGATCATCTACTACCGAGAGTTCTTCTATGAACAATTTGGCGACACACCGCTGTTGCCGGGATCGCGGATACTCAAGGTGACCCTCGAGCCGCGTGAAGTCGAGCTTAAGATCACCGCCTTTGCTGCGTATAGGTCTCAAATCAAGAGCCTGTTCGGAGACGAAAAAGGGCTGCATCGCTACTTCAGGACGCGGGGAACCGTCGAGGGATTGTTCATCCCGAAGGACGTGCCACCCGCGCTTTACAACGAACTTGTGGATGTGATGCGCGCACGCATCGTCTCTTGGCGCCTGCAAAAGACCGTTCAGGCGCTGACGGCCCCGTTAAGACGACAGCGGGCTGCAGCGATCTTGAATGCGGGGGCGCCGATGGCAGGCAAGCCGGGCGTCCGCCTTCGCCGACTGATCTCCCGCATGATCCGTTTCCTGAATGGCGCCATGCACCGGCGGTCCAGTCGGGCCAAGTAGGCGCGCTGGATAAGGCTCCCACCGCAACTGTGCGGCGGATGGATAGGCAAACAGTAAAGGAAGCGGAAAGGGGAAGGGGGAATTCTCGTTAGAAGCCTTCCCGCTCGACGCGCTTGCGCTCAAGTTTACGAGCCCGCCGCACCGCCTCGGCCTGCTCCCTCGCACGTTTTTCCGACGGCTTTTCATAGGACCGTCGTCGTTTCATCTCACGGAATATCCCTTCGCGTTGCATTTTCTTTTTCAACGCTTTCAAGGCTTGGTCAACGTTGTTGTCACGGACGATCACTTGCACGAGAAACGGCTCTCCTTTTTCATGGGTTGAAGACACGTCAGACAAGGGGCGTTCTCATAGCACACAGCGGCATCCCTTGTGAAGCGTTGCTGCGAAGGCGGTGCCTGACAAGCACGGCGCCATCGGTGTAAGGTGGTGCATGGCGATATTGAAGATTGCCCGCATGGGCCATCCGGTCCTTCTGCGGCGCGCGGACACTGTGGTCGATCCTGGTGCGCCCGATTTCGCACGGCTGGTGGCCGACATGATCGAAACCATGCACGACGCACCGGGTGTCGGTCTTGCAGCACCGCAGGTGCACGTCTCCCTGCGCGTGGTGGTGTTTCGGGTGCCGAAGGAGCGGGCGGACGATCCGGAGGCACCGGTGGGTTCGGCCCGCGGTCCGGTTCCGCTTACGGTTCTGATCAATCCGCATATCGAAGCTCTTGATGCGGAATGCGAGGCAGGGTGGGAACAATGTCTGTCGGTGCCTGGATTGGTAGGTCTGGTCATGCGGCCGCGCCGGATTCGCTATACGGGAAAAACTTTGAGCGGCGAGGTCGTGTCGCGCTTAGCGGACGGGTTTCATGCGCGTGTGGTCCAGCACGAATGCGACCATCTGGAGGGCATTCTCTATCCAAGGCGGATGACGGATCTTTCCCGGCTTGGCTTTGTTGAAGAGATCAGGAAGGGCGAGCTTGCCGGGCCCGAAGCGTAAGCACAACCCCAAATGGAAGGCGTGGTGAACCGATGAACAACGAATATCAGGAAGCGCGCGAAAAGATTCTGCGTGCAACGTTGCCGAACGTTGCCTTCGACGGATGGGTCGAACGAACCTTGAAGATGGGTGCTGAGAGCGCCGGATATCCGGCTGACATGGCATTGCGTGTCTTTCCGGGTGG
>CAZRWU010000204.1:0-5516 GCA_964603915.1 uncultured Rhodospirillaceae bacterium | reverse complement strand
CCTTCAACTTCGCCATGCAGGCGATCGACCAGATCATCAACTCGGCCGCCAAGACCCTTTACATGGCTGGTGGCAAGATGGGCTCGCCGATCGTCTTTCGCGGGCCGAATGGCGCCGCCGCGCGCGTCGCCGCGCAGCACTCGCAGTGTTATGCGTCATGGTATGCCCACTGCCCGGGCCTCAAGGTCATCGCGCCTTACTCTGGCGCCGACGCCAAGGGCCTGCTCAAGGCGGCGATCCGCGATCCCAATCCGGTGATCTGTCTCGAAAACGAAATCATGTATGGGCAGAGTTTCGAGGTTCCCACCGACCCGGAGTTCATTATTCCGATTGGCCGGGCCAAGATCGAGCGGCCGGGCAAGGACGTGACCATCGTCTCCTTTTCACGCATGGTCGGCGTTGTTCTCGAGGCCGCCAAGGAGCTTGAAAAGGACGATATCGACGCCGAGGTCATCAACCTGCGTTCGCTCCGCCCCCTGGACGTCGAGACGATCGTGCAGTCGGTCAAAAAGACCAACCGCTTGGTGAGCGTCGAGGAGGGCTGGCCCGTCGCCGGGATCGGCTCGGAGATGGCGGCGATCATGATGGAGCATGCCTTCGACTATCTCGATGCGCCGGTTACCCGCGTGACCGGCGTCGACGTACCGATGCCCTACGCCGCCAATCTGGAACGTCTAGCCCTGCCCTCGCCGGAAGGGGTTGTCGCCGCGGCCAAAGCCGTTTGTTATCGCTAGAGCGCCGGGAGGGTTTAAGGCCATGCCGATTGAAGTGCTGATGCCGGCGCTTTCGCCGACGATGACCGAGGGTAAGCTCGCCCGTTGGCTGAAAAAGGAAGGGGACACGGTCGAATCGGGGGACGTTCTCGCCGAGATCGAAACCGATAAGGCGACAATGGAGGTCGAGGCTGTCGACGAAGGCATCCTCGGCAAGATCCTGGTGGCGGAAGGCACCGAAGGCGTTGCGGTCAACGCGCCGATTGCGCTTCTGCTCGCGGAGGGAGAGGACGCGGCGGCGCTCGACCAGCCCGCGGCCCCGGCCAAGGCTCCCCCGAAGACGCCGGAGCCGACAAGCGAACCTGTTTCTCCGGAGCCGAAGGTTCCTCAGATGGATGTCCAGGCCGCGGCGACGGCGGGCACGCCGACTCCCGAGCCGGCGGCGGCCGGCCCCAACAAGGAGCGGGCGGGCGGGCGCGTCTTCGCCAGTCCGCTGGCCCGGCGTCTGGCGGCGGAAGCCGGCATCGATCTCGCCACCGTGGAAGGGAGCGGGCCTCATGGCCGGATCATAAAGCGCGATATCGAGAAGGCGAAAGCGGAGCCTGCCGCACGCCCGGCCGCAAAGGAAGCCGCCGCTCCCGAGGCGGCCAAGGCGCCCGCCGCGGCGCCGGCCATGCCGGAGCCAGGGTCGCCTTATCACGAAGTGCCCAACAGCACGGTGCGCAAGACCATCGCGCGACGACTGGCGACTTCGAAGCGGGAGATTCCGCATTACTATCTTACGATCCACTGCAACATCGACGCCCTGATGGGCTTGCGCGCCGACCTCAACAGCCGTGCTCCCGCGGAGGGGCCAGGCGCATACAAGCTCTCCGTGAACGACTTCGTTGTGCGTGCGGTGGCTTTGGCGCTGCGCCAGTATCCGGATGCGAATTCGTCCTGGACCGACGAGGCCATTCGCATTTTCGATACGGTCGATGTTTGCGTCGCCGTGGACGCGCCCGCCGGCCTGATCACCCCGGTGATTCGCAATGCCGATCAAAAGGGGCTTGCGACCATCTCCGGCGAGATCAAGGCGCTTGCCGCCAAGGCGCGCGACGGCAAGCTGAAGCCGGAGGACTACCAGGGCGGCGGGTTCACCGTCTCCAACCTGGGCATGTTCGGGATCAGTGAGTTCGCCGCCATCATCAACCCGCCGCAATCCTGCTTGCTCTCCGTCGGCGCCGCCGAAAAGCGTCCGGTGGTCAAGGACGGAGCGTTGGCCGTCGCCACGATGATGAGCTGCACCCTTTCCGCCGACCACCGCTCCGTCGATGGCGCCAAGGGCGCGCAATTCCTCTCCATATTCAAGCGGCTCATCGAAGATCCGCTGACCATGTTGCTCTAGGGAGAAGGCTAATGGCCGACACGTCGTTCGATATCGCCATCATTGGCGCCGGGCCGGGCGGCTATGTCGCCGCTATTCGGGCGGCGCAGTTGGGGATGAAAACCGCCGTCGTTGAAGGGCAGCATCTTGGCGGGATCTGTTTGAACTGGGGATGCATCCCCACCAAGGCGCTCCTGCGGACCGCCGAGATCTACGATACCATCAAGCATGCCGGCGATTTTGGTCTGAAGGTCGACGGCTACGGTTTCGACATCGGCAAGGTGGTCGAGCGGTCGCGGAAAGTGGCCAAGCAGTTGAATTCCGGCGTCGGGCACTTGCTCAAGAAGAACAAGGTCACCGTCATCGACGGCTTTGGCCGCCTGAACGGCCGTGGCAAGGTTCACGTCGAGAAGGACGGCAAGGGCGTCGCCGATCTGACGGCGCAGCACATCATCCTCGCGACGGGCGCTCGGGCGCGCACCTTGCCGGGGATGGAGCCCGACGGCAAACTGGTGTGGACCTACATGGAGGCGATGGTGCCGCAGACCATGCCGAAATCACTCCTGGTGGTGGGGTCGGGCGCGATCGGCATTGAGTTCGCCAGCTTCTATCGCTCGATGGGCGCGGAGGTCACGGTTGTCGAGATTCTCGATCGCATCCTGCCGGTCGAGGACGAGGAAATTTCCGCTTTCGCTCGCAAGGCCTTCGAGAAGCAGGGAATCAAAATTCACACGGGGACGACAGTAAAGTCGCTGAACAAGGGCGCCGATTCGGTGACGGCGACGATCGAGGCCGGCGGCAAGAGTTCCGAGATCACGGCCGAGCGGGTCATCATCGCCATCGGCATCGTCGGCAATGTCGAGAACATCGGCATAGAGGGCACCAAGGTCCAGGTTGAAAAGAACCACATCGTCGTCGACGAGTATCTGCGCACCGGCGAGCCCGGCGTTTATGCGATCGGCGATGTTTGTGGCGCGCCGTGGCTTGCTCACAAGGCGAGCCATGAGGGCGTGATCTGTGTCGAAAAGATCGCGGGTCGCAACGACGTTCATCCGCTGGACACCAAGAGCGTTCCCGGGTGCACCTACAGCCGTCCGCAGGTCGCGAGCGTTGGGCTGAGCGAGACGTCCGCCAAGGCGAACGGCCGGCAGGTCAAAGTCGGGCGGTTTCCCTTCATCGGCAACGGCAAGGCGATCGCGCTGGGTGAACCGGAGGGGATGGTCAAGACCGTGTTCGACGCCAAGACGGGCGAGCTGCTCGGCGCGCACATGGTGGGTGCGGAAGTGACCGAGCTGATCCAGGGGTATGCGGTGGCGAAGACGCTCGAGACGACGGAAGTGGAATTGATGCACACAATCTTCCCGCATCCGACCCTGTCCGAAATGATGCATGAGTCGGTTCTCGATGCTTACGGACGCGCGGTGCATTTTTGAGCGTCGTTCTTGAACGCCGCGCGGCGGCGCGCCGTCTTGGTCGGCGTCCAAACCTTTGCTTGACGGTGGGGACGCCGCGGACGATATCGATAGGATGAGCGAAATTCCGGTCCGTCATCCCGAGAAAGCGCATCGTCCGGTTCAGCCGTCGCCGCGCAAGCCTGTCTGGATCCGGGTGAAGGCGCCGACTTCGCCCGGCTACGCCGAGACGCGGCGGCTGATGCGCGATCACAACCTTCACACGGTCTGCGAGGAAGCGGCCTGCCCGAACATCGGAGAGTGCTGGGCGCGCAAGCACGCGACCGTCATGATTCTCGGCGATATTTGCACACGGTCCTGCGCGTTCTGCAATGTCGCAACCGGCAAGCCGAGACCTGTCGATCCTCTCGAGCCCGACAATCTCGCCATGACGGTGGCGACGATGGGCTTGAAACACGTCGTCATCACATCGGTCGATCGCGACGATCTGGAGGACGGCGGAGCGAGGCAGTTCGTGAGATGCATCGAGCGTATTCGCAGCACGTCGCCAACGACAACGATCGAAGTGCTGACCCCTGACTTTCGCCACAAGGACGGCGCGGAAAAGGCGGTCATCGCCGCCAAGCCGGACGTGTTCAATCATAATCTGGAGACCGTGCCGAGGCTTTATCCAAGCATTCGCCCCGGCGCGCGCTATTATCATTCGCTGCGGCTGCTCGACCGGGCCAAGGAGCTTGAGCCGGCCCTTTTCACCAAATCCGGCATCATGGTCGGTCTTGGCGAGGAGCGGGCGGAAGTCTTGCAGGTGATGGACGATCTGCGCTCGGCGCATGTCGATTTTCTGACCATCGGTCAATATTTGCAACCGACCCCGCGGCATGCGGCGGTGCAGCGCTTTGTTGCGCCGGATGAGTTCGAAGATTACAAGCGGATCGGACTGTCGAAGGGGTTCGCCATGGTGGCGTCCTCGCCGTTGACGCGCTCTTCATATCATGCCGACAGGGATTTCGAGACCTTGCGGCAGGCGCGCCTTAGCGCGCTTGCCCAAGCCTGAAGTTGTAAGTACCGCCGATGCCAACCCATGCCGAGCGTCTCGTCGTGCCCTACACACAGGACCAGATCTTCGATCTGATTGCCGACGTTGAACGCTATCCCGAATTTTTGCCATGGTGCGTGGCCGCGCGCATCCGTCAGCGTCCGGCCCCCAATATCCTCATCGCCGATCTTGTCATCGGGTACAAAGTTTTTCGCGAGCGCTTCACGTCCCACGTTCAGTTGAACCGCCCCGAGCGAATCGACGTGAGGTATTACGAGGGGCCCTTCCGGTATCTGAACAACCACTGGATTCTCGAGCCGCATGGCGTCGACGAGTGCGTTATCGACTTCTATGTCGACTTCGAGTTCAAGTCGCGGATGCTGCAGAAGGTCATCCAGACGCTGTTCAACGAAGCGGTGCAGCGCATGGTAGGCGCCTTCGAAAAGCGCGCCGATGCCCTTTACGGCCCGCATCACGCTCCCGCTGCGGCGTCGCAAAAAGCCGCGTCTTCCCGCTAGCTAACCAGGCGCAGCGGCGCAGGACGCAAGAAGGCGCAGGGCTTCCGCCGCCGCCGCAACGCGAATCGCTTCCCGGCTTCCCGTGAACAATTGCCGTTGACGCCGGATGGGAAGGCCGGCGCGGGCCACGGCGAAATGAACGAGCCCGACGGGCTTTGCCGGCGTGCCGCCTCCGGGCCCAGCCACTCCGGTAATCGCTACCGCAATCTGCACGGGGGCGCGCGCCAAAGCGCCTTCGGCCATGGCCACGGCGACTTCCTCGCTGACCGCGCCGACCGTCGCCAGCAGCGACTCTGCGACTCCGAGCAGGTCGACTTTGGCGGCATTGGAATAGGTCACGAAGCCTCTTTCGAACACGTCGGACGATCCGGCGATGGCGGTGAGGGCGGCGGCGACCAATCCGCCCGTGCAGGACTCTGCGGTGGCAACGGCAAGGCCTGAGAGACGGCATGCGCCAAGGGCGCTGTCGGC
>CAZRWU010000203.1:0-5552 GCA_964603915.1 uncultured Rhodospirillaceae bacterium | reverse complement strand
TGGTCCATCATCCCCACGCGCGTGCAACGGGGCGCCTCCATAGGATCCAACGCGCCCCTGATCGCCGGCGTCATCGCGGGAGAGAAAGCCGATGTGGGCGCTGGCGCCGTCGTCACGGCCAACGTTCCCGACTATGCCATTGTTGCTGGAGTGCCGGCTCGCGTCATCGGCGACACCCGCCACTCCCGCATTGCTTTTGCCCAGCCAGTCCTAGTCATAAAGCGAGAAGAAACAAATGATTAACGTAGGAGTAATCGGCTACGGTTACTGGGGACCCAACCTCGCGCGCTGTTTCAGCGAAACGGATGACTGCCAGCTGAAGGCCATCGCCGATCCTGCTTCGGCTGCCCTTGGCCGCGCTCATAAGCGTTACCCTTCGGTCGATGTTTTTACCGACTGGCGCCGTATCGTTAACCATCCCGACATTGATGCGGTCGCCATCGCCACGCCGGTTCAGAGTCACCATGAAATCGCTTCCGCGGCGCTGGCTGCCGGAAAAAGCATCTTCGTCGAGAAACCGATTACCGAGACGTCTGCTCAAGCCGAGCACCTGATGGAATTGGCGGCCCGGCGCAATCTCGTGTTGATGGTGGATCACACGTTCATTTACACGCCAGCGGTACAAAAAGTTCAAGAGCTCTTGAACGATGGCGAGTTGGGCGAGGTCTACTACTACCACTCGACACGCGTGAACCTCGGCCTCTTTCACAACGACGTAAATGTTGTATGGGATCTTGCTGTCCACGATTTGTCCATATTGCAGTTCATCTTGGATGAACATCCTCTCGCTGTGTCCGCCAACGGCGTCAATCATGTTTTCGACAGCCCGGAGAACATGGCGCATGTCACCCTTTACTTCGGCAGTGGAATCCTCGCCCACGTCAGCGTCAACTGGCTTGCCCCGGTGAAGGTGCGGCAGACTCTCATTGGCGGCAGCCGCAAGATGGTGATTTACGACGACCTCGAGCCCAGCGAAAAAATCAAGGTCTACGACCGGGGCATCATGGTCAGCCGCAACCAGGATGACATCCGGAACATGCGCGTATCCTATCGGATCGGCGACATGTGGGCGCCGCAGTTGTCTACCAAGGAAGCTCTGCTGACGGCCACCGAGCACTTCATCGCGTGCGTGCGCGATGGTGCCCGGCCGCAAACCGACGGTCTCATGGGGCTGCGCGTGGTTGAGACGCTGGAAGCGGCGTCGCAATCGATGCGCCAGCGGGGACGCCCGGTCGATCTTACGCCGCTGCGGTGGGTGTCATGAACGCTGCGGCCGCACCCGTCCCGTTCCTCGATCTCAAGGCGCAATACCGCTCTATCGGGCCGGAGCTTCAGGCAGCGGTCGCAGAGGTCATCGAAAGCAGCCAGTATGTTCTTGGCCCTCGCGTTGAAGCGTTCGAGCGCGCCTTTGCCGCCTATTGCGGCGTCCGTCAGGCTGTCGCCGTGAACTCGGGCACCTCCGCCTTGCACCTGGCGCTGCTTGCGGCGGGCGTGGGCGAGGGTGATGAAGTCATCACCGTTTCCATGACCTTCGTCGCCACCGTCGCCGCCATTCTTTATGCGGGAGCCACGCCCACGTTCGTCGATATCGACGAGAATACCTGGACGATGGACGCGGACCGACTGGAAGCGGCCATCACGCCCCGGACTCGCGCCATCATGCCGGTGCATCTGCACGGGCGTCTGGCCGACATGGATCGCATCCTGGAGATCGCCCGCGCCCACAATCTCGTCGTGATCGAAGACGCGGCGCAAGCGCATGGCGCGGCGCATCATGGCCGGCGCGCCGGCTCGTTTGGCGACGCCGGATGCTTCAGCTTCTATCCGGGCAAGAACCTCGGCGCCTGCGGCGAGGGCGGCGCCGTCGTCACCGATCGGGACGACTTGGCCGACCGGATTCGGATGCTGCGGGACTGGGGCCAGTCCGAACGCTATCGGCACGCGTACAAGGGGTTCAACTACCGCATGGATGCTGTCCAGGGGGCGGTGCTGGGGGTCAAGCTGCGCCACCTCGACGGCTGGACCGACGCGCGAAGGGAGGCGGCGGCGACTTATCATTCCCTCCTCGCCGACGTGGGTGTTCAGCGGCCATCCCCCGGGAAGGGACACGATCACGTCTGGCACGTCTACGCAGTGCGGGTCGAGGAGCGGGACCGGGTTCGCTCCGCGCTTGGCGAGGCAGGGGTGGCGACAGGCATCCACTATCCCATTCCCGTCCACCTGCAACCGGCCTATTCCGATCTCGGCTATGGCGTCGGCGATTTTCCGGTCTCCGAGGCTGTGGCGGCGGAAACCTTGTCGCTGCCGCTCTTTCCGGAGCTGACGCGGGCGCAGATCGAACAGGTCTGCCGCAGTCTTGCCGAGACGCGTGGCCGGCGCGCCGCCCATGTCGACGCGGCTTGAGCGGGAAGGCAGCCGTTTGGTCGAAGCGATCAGCGGAAAGCGCGCGACGACGGAAGATCCGGCCTACGAGCGGGACTTCGCCCTCGATCTGCGAAAGCGGTGCTCTGCGGGCGAAATCATGGGGATTTTCCGCCGCTTCAACCGGGACGACGGTTTCCTTGATGCGCTCATGCGTCGGGTCTGCCTGCGCGCGCTTGCCCGCCGTTGCGGAGATGGGCTTCAAGTCGCTCCCAACGTCGGCCTGAAGCATCCGGAAACGTTCGAGATCGGTCACGGCGTCACGATTTCCGAGGGCTGCGTCATCCATGGCCGCTTCGACGGGCGCTTCGTGATCGAGGACAAGGCCTGGATCGGGGCGCAAAGCTTCCTCGACGCCCGCGATCTGGTTATCGGCGAGTACGTCGGGTGGGGTTCGGGCGCCAAGGTTCTCGGCTCGGAGCATACGGGTTCGCCGCTCACCGTTCCGATTGTCGCGACGGACCTGCGCATCTCTCCGGTCCGCGTCGAGGCGTGGGCCGACATCGGCGTCAACGCCGTTCTCCTTCCGGGCGTGATCGTGGGTCGCGGCGCCGTGGTCGGCGCCGGCGCGGTGGTCACGCGAGATGTGCCGCCGTTCGCCAAGGTTGCCGGAGTGCCTGCGCGGATCATCGGCTGGCGGCAGGGAAACAACGATCCGAGCGCAGCAGAGACGCCCGCCGCCGATCCAGGGCATGAAGCAGCGCGACTTGAGTGGGGACAACGGGAAGCATGACAGCGACCAGCGCCTTTCAACACAATCGGGTTCTCGTCACCGGCGGAGCCGGCTTCGTCGGCTCATGGATCGTCGACCTGCTTATCCGGGCCGGGTGTCGCAACATTATCGTCGTCGACAATATGATTCGCGGGCGGCGGGAGAATCTCGCCCAAGCCCTCGCCTCGGGCGCTGTTCAGCTCGTTGAGGGCGACGTTTGCGATCGCAAGCTTATGGCGGAGCTTGTGGCGGGAACGGATACGGTCTTCCACCAGGCGGCTCTCCGGATCACCCACTGCGCCGCCGAGCCTCGACACGCTCTTGGAGTCATGGTGGATGCCACGTTCGATCTTTGCGAACTGTGCGTTGAGCATAAGGTCAAGAAAGTGGTCGCCGCATCCTCGGCCTCCATCTACGGCATGGCCAACGAGTTCCCCACCTCCGAAGCGCACCCACCCTACGCCAACCGCACGCTTTACGGCGCCGCCAAGGCTTTCAACGAAGGGCTGCTGCGCGCTTTCAACGACATGTATGGGCTCGACTACGTGGCCCTGCGGTACTTCAACGTCTATGGCCCGCGCATGGACATCCATGGCCGCTACACCGAAGTCATGATCCGCTGGATGGAACGGATCGAGAGCGGCGAGCCGCCCGTGATCTTCGGCGACGGCTCGCAGAGCATGGACTTCGTGTATGTCGAGGACGTCGCCCGCGCCAACATTCTGGCGGCGACGTCTGGCGCCAGCGACGCGGCGCTCAACGTCGGCAGCGGTAGCGAAACCACGCTTGGCGAGTTGGCCCGTCTCCTATCGCGGATCATGGGCCGTCCCGACTTGGCGCCGGTTTACGCCGAGGAGCGCGCGGTCAACCCAGTACAACGGCGTCTTGCAAGCGTCGACGCGGCGCGGCGCTTGACTGGGTTTGAGTCCTCGGTGTCCTTGGAAGCGGGCCTGGCGAAGCTCGTTGATTGGTGGCGTAGGGAAAAGCAGCAGGGAGACCGCACACCCGCGGCGGCCGCCGAATGAGCGGCAACGCGATTCCGATCGCGCGCCCCCTGATTGGCGAGCCTGAGGCCGAAGCCGCCCGCAGGACGGTGTTATCAGGCTGGCTGACGCAGGGGCCGCAAGTCGCGGCTTTCGAGAACGCATTCGCCGAGTACGTCGGCGCTCCGCATGCGTGCGCGGTCTCCAACTGCACAGTCGCTCTTCACCTGGCGCTCCTCGCGGTCGGCGTTGGGCAAGGCGACGAGGTGGTGACGGTGAGCCATTCGTTCGTCGCGACCGCCAACAGCGTCCTTTGCTGCGGCGCCACGCCCATCTTCGTCGACATCGAACCCGCCACTTTTAACATCGATCCGGATCTCGTCGCCGCGGCGATAACGCCGCGCACGAAGGCCATCCTTTGCGTTCATCAAATGGGAATGCCATGCGACCTGGAGTCCCTGCTCCGGGTGGCGCGGGCGCATGGCGTGCCGCTGGTTGAAGATGCGGCCTGCGCCATCGGCTCGGAAGTACGAACGGAAGCGGAAGCGTGGGAACTTATCGGTCGGCCTCGCGGCGATATCGCCTGTTTTTCCTTCCATCCGCGAAAGATCGTCACCACCGGCGATGGCGGCATGCTGACCACCGCCAATCCGGAATGGGATCGGCTGTTCCGTCTGTGGCGACAGCACGGCATGAGCGTGTCGGACACAGCCCGGCATGGAGCCCAGCACGTGGTCTTCGAAGAGTACCTGATGCCGGCGTTCAACTACCGGATGACGGATCTGCAAGCGGCGGTCGGGTGCCTGCAACTGGAGCGCCTGCCGGATATTCTCGCCCGTCGCCGCGCGTTGGCCACGGATTACCGCCGGTTGCTTGCCGACATCGACGGCCTCGGACTCCCTGTCGAACCGGCGTGGGCGCGCTCGAACTGGCAGAGCTTCTGCGTGCGCTTGCCGGACGGCGTGGATCAACGGGCGGTCATGCAAGCCATGCTCGACCGGAACGTCGCCACGCGCCGTGGCATCATGTGCGCCCACCTGGAGCCCGCCTACGCGCGCCGGCCACCCTGCTTTCCGCTGCCGCACTCAGAGGAGGCGCGTGACCGGTGCATCCTGCTCCCGCTCTATCCGCAGATGACGGAAGGCGACCAGGAACAAGTGGCGGCATCTCTCAAGCAGTCGATCTTTCTCGCAACTCGCGCCGCACGTGGTGGAGGTGAGCTATGCGCCGCGCTTTAATTACCGGCATGACCGTGTTGCACGGAGATCATGGAATCGGTTTTTGATCCTCGGCTTCCTGTCGTTCACGCGATCCGGACGGACTTCGGGCGTCCGAATTCCAGCATCCGGTTCAAGGCGGCCGCAGCGATGGCGACCTCGGTATAGATGTTGCACGGAGGCTTGCCGACAGCTTGAGGCCTCCGCATCCGGCGTTTC
>CAZRWU010000202.1:0-5713 GCA_964603915.1 uncultured Rhodospirillaceae bacterium | reverse complement strand
AGCCAACGCCGTTGAATCTTTTCCGCCAGATACGGAAATGCAGTTCACGATCATCCCCCATCCCTCTCCCTTAGGTATTCGTCATATTCCGGCTGAAGGGTTCCCAGGTCGGCCAGCAACTTGCGCACCGCCGGCCGGTGCCACGATGGGATGCGGCCACGACGCGCCCACATCGACACAACAGGCGTCGATTTAAGCCCGAGTTGCCGCGCCACGTGAGCATGCCCGCCGGCGGCCGCAACAATACGATCAACGATGCTCATGAAAACCTCGCAACGTGCCGGCATGATGCAGGGAATTTCGGATTGACGCGCTTGGACAGCTCGCGCGTCTTGTCGGCGTCATTGAGAAGCCCGCGCACCTTGGCGACGCGCTTGGACAGCTCGCGCGTCTTGTCGGCGTCCTTGAGAAGCTCGCGCACCTTGGCCACGAATGCGGCGGGGTTAACGCCGACATAATCGCAGACCATCTCGATATCGCGCGAGTTGCTGGTGACGTATCGCCGCGCGTCGTTAGCAGCGTGCTTCATCAGACCAACGCGATCACCTGACTCGAGACTTGCGTCGCTCATCTGCCGCTCGATGACGGAGAGCCACAATTCCCGGCACCGTCGCGCCTGGATCTGCTCATCGTCGCATTCCGGCCCGCCGAACCAATCCTCGGGGACCCCGTCTTGCCATCGCTCAGTCATTTTTCGCCCCTTTCGTGTTTCTCAATCCATTCCAGCAGATCGAGGATCGTCCGCCGGACCGATCCCGGCGCGGTCGGGAAGGACCACCCATCGCGGCAATTCCCGATGTACCTCGCGCCCGACCTATCGTTGATCGCCGTGGCGATGCGCTCTCGCTCATTGTCCACCATGCGAACGATGATCGTCCATGTATCGTCGCTGGCGACGCGGTGTTCGATGTCCGGAATTATCATCATGGCTCATTACCAGTTCTGGATTGCTGGCGTCTCGCACTCTCCGAGCGCCCATTCCATCCAGAACGCCAGCCATTCCAGGCGGGCAAGGTGAGGGTCATGCCCGGGGAGCGATCCTGCCGGGAGCGTGGCTCTTTCCCTGTAGCGGATCAGCGCCCTCTCGACCGCAACGAGATCTTCCCGCGTGATCCCCACGCACCCGGGATGCTCGGTCATAACGCCTCTGTGCGGGTTATAGAAAAATTCAGTCAGTCCGACCGTTTCGGCAAAGTCTCTCCATGCGATGTAAGACGGAGAGCGGAAATTCGCCTTGCCGATATCCTCTTCGTCGCCAGGAGGAACGGGAGCAAGCCAATGCTCGGCATCTTCCACCTTCCACATTGCCTCAAGCCTTGGGAAAAACTCCTTTGTGCAGCTCGGAACCGCGTTGCCGACTTTGATGGTATAGCCCATCGTCGCCCCCTATTCGCTGACCGGGATAAGGCTGGCGATCAGCCAATCCTCACCGAACGGCCCGCTCTTGCCGTCCGCATCGCAATGGATCGTCAGGCGCGCGCCGCAGACATCCTCGGGGCTGTCGTATTCGACATCGGCCGTAAGCGCCAGATCCTCGCCCACGAACGAGAGCGCCCCGACGAGGCGCACCAGCTCCGCCGCGACATCCTTCTGCCGGGGAAGATCAACAAACGCGAACGCATCGTGATACGGGTATCCTGGTCGGCCGGCACCGAACACATAGCGCCGCTTTCCTTTCTCCAACTCGCCCAAGGTGATCGGGAACTTGGAGGAATCGATAACGGCAACTGACACCCCGATCTCTCGTAGTTCTTCCTCCAATTCGGCCGTATGGCCGCTGTATTTATCTCCGATGCCAGATGTCGCGATGCACTGTCCGGTTGATTTGTCGAAATAGGCAATCATTTTCATGTTCGGTTTCTCCTGCTGGCTGAACCATCGAGCGCCGCCGAAACGGCGCTCCGTGCTTAAGCCTGCTGCTTCGCGACCCAATTGATTGCCGACACCAGCACCTTTGGCTTTTTCTCGACGCTGCCGTCCGCCCGCACCCACGGCTCCACCACCAGATCGCCCGCAACGGTGACGGACGCCCCGGACTTGATGTGAGCCGCCCGCTCGGCATTGACCCCGAAGCACACCAGATCCAGGAACTGCGTCTCGGGTTTGCTCTTGTCCTTGCCGGTCACATCAACCGCGATCCCGAGGACCGTCATCGCGGACTTCCCTTCCGCCACATTGATTGGCTTGGCGTCGCGGGTGGCGTGTGCGCCGACGATGTTAACGTAAATTCCCATGGTTTTTCTCCTTGAAGTGGGGCGGCTCATCACCGCCCCGGTTGATCAGATCGCGAGCTGAAGCTGTCCGGAATAGTCGGGAAACGTCTCCTCGGGCCGGTCCCAGATCACGCCAGGGGCAGGTTCCGGCAGCATGACCAAGGTAAGCTCCCGGTACCCGAGATCGTCCGCCAGCTCCCGAGCCGCCTTGACGGCGGCGTTGTGGTAGCGCTGCCCGATTGGCCATGCGGATAACATCTGCCACACGCCTTCCCGAACCCCGTACGCGCACCACTGCAATTCCGTGTCGTCCACGGCGTTACTCCTTCTTCCCTGAAATGATGGAATTCCATCTTTCATCTGATTCCGTATCATCAGACCCGCGCTCAATTCTCCATTTCATTTCGAGAACTTCGCGGATGCGGCCCATGCATTCGAAACGTTCGTCCCCTTTGCAGAATCCGAACGTCTCGTTGAGCTTCTTCAGCCTGCGCTCCAGGAATTCCAGGATCTCTTTTTTGCCTCTCGAAGTCATAGCGTTACTCCCCATGCCGAAGGTTATCGAGGGCGAGCGCCGCCGCCCTCATAGCGTCGAAGAAATCCCCGCCGGCCGCGTGACAGCCCTCGGCCGCCTCGATCATCTTCACGAACTCTGAGCATGAAGCATTGGCGATGCTGTTGAAGAAACGCCCATGCAGGCATTCGCCAGTCCCGAGGCGCGCGGCTTCCTGAAGGGTTTCAATGGTGGTCATCAGACCGTCGCCCCCATGCTGGACCAAACGAAATCCGCGTCGCGACCGCACGCGAACCCGATGTATCGGTCCTCTCCGACATGCGCCGGAACCGAAACGTCCGTCTTGTATTCCCGGCCGTGGTCGCTGACACAGAGGTAGATTGCGCGCCCGAGCCGATCGCTATCGGCCCGCGCACCGAGGATCGCTTCGTCGATCTGGTGGTAGATGTTCCTCATCTCAGTGCCCCTTGATTGGTGTTAACAAGTTAACTCTACCCCTCGGGGCCGGCGCAAGCAAAGGAAAAAGTTATCTCTGGGGCAGAAAAAGTTATCCCGATATGGCCCAGACTGGCCCAAAACGTGCGTTTTCCTGGAGAGATCGAGCCTTCAGATCGTTTTCCCGGAGCCGATCTGCCCACGGCAGAACCGACCGCACGAACGAACGTCAAGGGCGAGCGCAGCGAGGGACCGGACCCGCGCGCACGAATGCATACGCCTCATCTCTTGGCGGATCTTCAAGACCTCGGGGCATTCGGAGCACGGGGAGGACCCACCCCTTGACGGTAGTGAGGCGGGTGGTAGCCTGATGCAGATCAGCGAGAGGAGGCGCACATGATCCGCAAACGAGGATCGAAATACGCCGTTCTGTCCGCCAAGAAGGGAAAGAACGGCAAGCTGAAGCGGCTCGGCAGTTATCGGTCTCTGGCGGCTGCCAAGAAGAGACTGCGGCAGGTCGAGTATTTCAAGCACAAGCGCTCCCGCTGACGACATTGCCGCCGCCCGATCCCGCATCCGGGCCGAGCACCTGATCGAGCATCCTCGTCAGACGAATTGCCCAGGCCCTGCCGGAGCCTACTTCGGTCATTTGCTGTCTTCCCAGGCGTCCAGGATCTGCCGCAGCCGTTTCTTCGTATCATCGGGCATCTTTTGGTACTTGCGAAAGAACGCCAGATCAACGTCACTAGGCTCCGGCGATTCCCGCTCGTTGTCGAGGAGAAATTCCGGGGTCAACCCGAGTACCGCGGCAAGGCGAGCGATCTTCTCCGCCGACGGTCGGGCCGGCTTGCGATTCTCCAGCTCCCACATGTAGCTCTTGCTGGAACCCGTAAGCTCACCGAGTTGCTCCAGGGTCAATCCCTTTTCCCTCCGGTACCGCTTGATCTTGTCGCCAAGTGCAGCCATAGCACAGTTTCCCTCTCATGTTCTTCTTATGTTCTGTTCGCTATGAACATACCATCAATATCTGACTTTTGAAACTTGAGTGGAGATTTTTTTGTTGCAGGTGTTCGGTATAGGGTTCCGCCGTCGTTGCCGGCGCGCAAGGGATCGTCACCCGAAGGGCCGAGACTGCGTCAGCAGGCTCGGGGAGGCGCGCAGCGCCGAGTAGAGCCCGGCCCCGCGTTAGCGGGGTGCGCCATGGCGGAAGCACGCCGCCCGCCCCGGCACGCCTTATCAGCTAAAGCTCGGCTGCGCGTATATGTTCAGGAGATCGCGTTCCTGAGCCACGTAGAGGATGAAGCCCTTGCTATCGAGATAGCTTTTCAGGCTGCTGAGCGTCGCCGCCCATGTCGATTGCTGCGCCGTGGTCATGTACTCCACTACCATAACATTTTTCCCCGCGGCGGCGGCTTTTTCGAGATAGATCTTCCCCCATGTGAACCAGTCTTCGGGCACGAGCTGAAACCCGCCCGTGTCCCAATCGTAGAAGCGGAGATCTTCCTTCGCCACCCCCGTAATAGCTTGCAGATATCCCGGCGTATCGACCATTTCCTCGCCGTTCTGACCGATGATCTCGAACAGCCGGCCGGTATCGTTCGCGGCAGCCAGCCCCTGAAGGAAGCGCGAGCGGATCTCTGCAACGAACGTCGCCATCTCGGCGCGATAATTCACCCCGGCCGATGGGTCCTCCTCCTCCCAGAATTGGAAACCGTCGATGATATCGAGATAGAGACCGTTGAAGCCGGCCGCTGCGATCAGGTCGATATAATCGAACATGATCGCCTTCCATGCAGGGTCCCAATATTTGACCTTGTAGTTATCCGGCCAGAGCGGGTTCGCCGCCGCCAGCCACGAAGGCGGGTTCGTGTTCCATGCCGGGTCCCAATATGGCCGATAATCCTCGGCCTCTCCGATGCTGAGGTACGCCACCACGAGTTTCCCGTTCGCGCCGCGCATGGTCGCGATCTCGGATGAGGTGTAGAGGCGCGGCGTCGAGATGTATGTGTAGGCGTCCGTCACAACGATGTCGGAGCCGTGGTTGCCGATGGCCGCTGCCCTGGTGGCGTCGATGCTGCCGAGGTGATAGAGCCATCCGCCGACCTGCCGTTTCCGCTGCGCCGTCCGAGACGGCTGACGGTATGACCATGCGTAGCGCATGTGTTCCCCTCTATTCTGGCGGGGTGCCCTGGTCGAGCGCCTGGAAATTGCTGGTTTCCCGCCACTCGATTCCCTTTACCCCTTTCAGTAGATCGGGATCGCCGCGCGCGGAGATAACCCCGAACCTCTCAATCACCTTGACCGAGAATCCGAGCGCGCGCAGTTGGTCCGCCACATCGCGTAACCGCGCCCGCTTCTTGGAGCTTACAAGCAATTGCGTCACGGCGCTTTTGCGAGTCCGGCCCCGATGTCACATCTCTCCTGCAAGGCTGGCCGGAACCCTTAGCTCTGCCATCGCTCGGCGTCACATCTTTGTTTGCTGCGGAGAATATCAGTCCGCGACCCTTGCGCCGAAAGGTGGAGGCCGGTCGGGATGGGCTTGGAGGATAGA
>CAZRWU010000201.1:0-5736 GCA_964603915.1 uncultured Rhodospirillaceae bacterium | reverse complement strand
GGGCTGGCATCCGCCGGCCCTTTTCAGAAAGAGACGATGCTCCAACCTCTTCGCAACAACGCCTCGCGCCGCCGCACCGGCCAGTTGAAGCCGGTGAAAGCCCCCTATGGCGGCTGGAATGCGCGCGACGACTATACGGACATGCCGCCCGAGGACGCGCTCGTCCTGGATAACCTCATCCCGGGCGACGCCAGCGTGTCGCTGCGCAAGGGCAAGTCGCGCCATTGCGACGGGATCGGCGCCGCAGTTCTGAGCCTCATGGAGTACAGCCCGCCATCGGGGGGCGCCAAGCTGTTCGCCGCGACCGCGGACAAGATCTTCGATGCCACGGTGGCGGGTTCGATCGACCCCGACACGGACGATGAGCTCGACGACCTCTCGAACGGCTATTGGCAACACACCATGTTCGCCACGCCGGGCGGCAACTTCCTGCTCATGGTCAACGGCGCCGACGGGCTCGTGAGCTACAGCGGGTCGTCCTGGACGGTCGAATCCCTGTCCGGCGTCACCGCCGCGAACCTCGTCACCATCACCGCGCACCAGTCGCGGGTCTGGATGATCGAGGAAGGGACCATGAAGGTCTGGTATCTCGACGCCCTCGCCAAGTCCGGCACGGCGACCGCAATCGATTTCGCAGCGCTATCGAACCTCGGTGGCAAGCTCATGGCCATGGCGTCATGGACCCGCGACAGCGGCGTCGGCATCGAGGACTTGGCCGTGTTCATCACCAGCCAGGGCCAGGTGCACATCTATCAGGGGTCGGATCCGTCGTCCGCTGAAACGTGGTCGCGCGTCGGGACGTTCAAGATTGCCGAGCCCATCGGCCGGCGCTGCCTGATCAAGGTCGGCGGCGATGTCGGCATCCTGACGACGCAGGGCCTTGTCCCGCTCTCGGGCGTGCTGGCAAAGGCGGAGAGCGCGCAAGGGCAGGTCGCGATCACCGACAAGATCCGGGCCGCCTACACGGACGCCTCCATCCGGTCTGGCGCCATGCCCGGATGGCAAATCACGGAGTACCCGGTCGGCAAGCTCCTGATCGTCAACGTGCCCATCGTCGAGGCCGTCAAGGCCGAGCAGTTCGTCATGAACTCGGTCAACGGCAAGTGGTGCCGCTTCACAGGGTTCGATGCGGGATGCTGGTCCCTGCTCGACGGCAGCCTCTATTTCGGGGGATTGGACGGCATCGTGTGGAAGTACGACCGCACGAGCGACGACGGTGAGGACATCCAGGCGAAATCGGTCTCCGCGTTCGCGAATTTCGGCGTGGCCGGTGACAAGACGTTCGACAGCATCCAGCCGATGTTCTTCGGCCCGACAGGATACCGGCCGCAGGTCGGGCTCCGCATCGACTATGGCGACGACGAGTACCTGTCGGCGGCGGTGCAGTTCGATTCCTCCGGCACGGCCTGGAACGAAGGCGATTGGGATGATGCCGCCTGGGCGCCTCCGTCTGCTCCCAACAGACTGTGGCAGGGCGTCGTGGGCGAAGGCTCGGTCGCTGCGGTGGTGGTGGTGATCTCGATGCAGGAGCAGATCACCTACAACGGCGCGATGATCAGGTTCTGAGATGGCGGAAGCGGTGATCAAGAACGGCGTCCTGTTCGGCGCCGACGAACTCGTGTCCGAATGGGTGAGCCGCCGGCTCGTCGGCGGCAAGTCGGAGGCGCCCTGCGTTGCCCTCGGCGTCGTCAACGATGCGGAAGACCGGCTGCTCGGGGGCTGCATCTTCTTTCATCAGGAAGCCCGCGACATCCAGTTCGCGGTCGCCATGGAGCCCGGATGCGCCTTGAAGCTGCGGGCGTTGGCGACCTGCTACGCCTACGCGTTCAACCAGCTCGGCTTGGAGCGCATCACGGCGATGATCGAGATCAAGAACACGCGCTCCGTCAAGCTGGCGGAGGGTTTCGGGTTCGTGCGTGAGGGCGTCAAGCGGCGCTCGGCCCCTGATGGGGGGCATGTGGGCGTGTTCGGACTGCTCAGGAAAGACTTCAAGCTCGCGAGATACCTGCCATGAATCAGCCCAAAGCGCCAACGCCCGCTGACCCCGCCAAGACGGCGGCCGCGCAGACGCAATCCAACGTCGACACCGCGGTCGCCAACACCTGGCTCAACAACGCCAACAAGTCGGGCCCGCTCGGCAGCGTGACCTACGACCAGACCGGCACGCAGATGGTCAACGGGCAGGAGATCCCGACCTTCACCGAGACGACGACGCTCTCGCCCGAGCAGCAGCGGCTCTACGACCAGCAGACAGCTCTCGGCGGGCAGATGAACGACATCGCCGGGCGGCAGTTGACGACGCTCGACAACACGCTGTCGACGCCTTTGAGCTTCGACGGGCTGCCGGAAGCGCCGACCGCGGACCGGCAACAGTATGTGGACGCGCTCAACGCCCGCCTACAGCCGGAGCTCGACCGCCAGCGCGCGGCGCTCGAGACCAAGCTTGCGAACCAGGGCATCATGCCGGGCTCGGAAGCCTATCGGGAGGCGATTGCGCTCAACGACCGGTCGATGAACGATGCCTATACGCAGGCGATCCTCAACGCCGGCAACTACGCCCAGCAGGAATACAGCATGGGCACGGACGCCCGGAGCCGGGCCATCCAGGAGCAGTTGACGCTCAGGAACCAGCCGATCAACGAGATCGGGGCGCTGATGAGCGGCGGGCAGGTGACGATGCCGCAGTTCAGCGCCTACCAGGGCGGGAACATCGCCGGGACGGACGTCGCGGGGATCACGCAGCAGGGCTACCAGAACCAGCTAAAAGCCTACGAGCAGCAGATGAACGCTCAGAACGCGATGTTTGGAGGCATTGCTGGGCTCGCCGGCACCGGGGTCAAGGCCATGTTCGGAGGGCTCGGCGCATGATCAAATATGCCCCTGCTCCGCTTCCCGTAGCCGGGCGCCCTCCCGCCACCGAGGATGCCATCAACGCGCGCCGCCGGATGGCGGAATCGCTGGTCAATGAGGGGACGAGCTACGCACCGGTCCAGCACGTGACGCAGGGCATTGCGCGCGTGGCGCAAGCGGCGCTCGGCCAGCACGAATTGAACCAGACAGCCGCGCTGTCCCGCGATCTCGCAGAGTTCGACGACAACCAGGCGACCCGCAAGCGCATGGCCGAGCGCCTCGCCGCCATGGACGATAAGAAGCACATGACCGCATGGGAACGGTCGCTGCCGCCGACGCAAGGCGAACTCCTCGACCAGCAGTACAAGCAGGCACAGATCGCGAAAATGCAGCGCGATCAGGCGCAGGCCGCAGAGAACGCGGAGCGCCAGAAGGCGTTCTACAACACGTTCATTTCACCGCAGACGACCTCTTCCACGCCGGTTTCCATGAGTTCCGGGCCGGGTTCACCGGGCGCCGCGCGCTTCGCTGCGCCCGGACTGGCCGCGGCCGCGCCAGCGACGCCCCAAACACCACAGGAGATCTTCAACGCCCTGCCGCCAAACAAGAAAGCGCAGGCGCAGATGGCGCTCGCCAGCGGCGATGCGGATGAGTTCCGCAAGATTCTTGGCGAGGGCCCACCGCAACTGGCCGACAACCTCACCCCCGGTGAGAAGCGCGTGGACCAAGCCTTCGCCAAGTCATACGAGGATTTCGTGCTGAGCGGGAGCGCGGCAGACTTCGACAAGAACCTCAAGCAGATGCGCGATGTTCAGGGCGAATTGACTGATCCCAAAGGGGCGAACCTGACCGGCCCGGTGCTTGGTCGCATGCCGGACTTTGTGACCGCCTACACCAATCCGAAGGCGGTGGACGCACGCCAGCGCGTCGAAGAGGTCGTGCAGCGCAACCTGCGCATCATCCTCGGCGCGCAGTTCACGCAGAAGGAAGGCGAGAACCTTATCGCTCGTGCCTACAATCCGGCGCTTGACGAGGCGACCAACGCCAAGCGGCTCGAGCGACTGATCACGTCCATGGAGAAGATGAAAGAGGCCAAGCTGAAGGCCATGGATTACTTCGAGCGCAACGGGACGATGAAGGGGTTCCGCGGAACCACCCAGTTCAGCGTCGACAGTATTTTGGCAGACCTCGACACCCCTGAGCAGAGGGACACGTCGGGCGGGTCCAGCGGTTTCAAATACATCGGGACGGCTGACTGATGCCACGACACATCATCGAAGGGCCGGACGGAAAACGGCACATCGTAGAAGCCCCGGACGGCGCGACGCCGGACCAGGTCATGGCGTTCATTCGCGAACAGCCTGCGAGCACGTTCGATACCGTCAAGGACGTGGCGAAATCTGCCGGCATCGGCGTGGCACAGGGTGCCATCGGCTTGGGAACGCTCCCCGGTAACGTCGAGCAGCTCGGCCGCATGGGGATCAATGCGGTCGGCAACCTCGCCGGCGCCGATGGAAACCTTGTGAGTCCGGAGGCCGTCCTGCCGACCTACGGCAGCGTGAAGCGCGGCATCGAGAACAAGTTCACGGGCAAGTTCTATGAGCCGAAGACGACCGCCGGCGAGTACGCGCGCACGGGCGGTGAGTTCGCGTCGCTTGCTCTTGGCGGGCCCGCTGGATGGGCGAACCGCGCGGCGCGCGTGGCGGTGCCCGCTGTTGCCAGCGAAACCGCCGGACAGCTTACCGAGGGAACCGCGCTTGAGCCGTGGGCGCGTATGGGCGGCGCTCTCGTCGGCGGTCATCTTGCAAATGCAGGCGCACATGCTGGGCAGCGCGCCGTGACGCCCCTACCGACGGACCCGATTCGCCAGCGGGCCGTCCGAACGCTCGAGAACGAGGGTGTCACGGCTCTGACGGCCGGGCAGAGGACGGGGCGAAAACCTCTGCAATGGACGGAAAGCACGCTTCGTGACATCCCGCTCGCCAATCGCGGCGTCGAGCGCATGGTTCGCAACCAGGAGAACCAGTTCACCCGCGCAACCTTGCGCCGAATTGGTGTCGATGCCGATCGGGCCGAGCCGCATGTCATGGCGCAGGCGTACCAGAATATTGGGCGCGAGTTTAACGATCTCGCGGCAAGGAACAGCATCACGCCTTCACGCGGCTTCGACGCGACATTGCAGAGGATCGGCCGCAACTATGAGGCTGTGACCGCTCCGACTATGCGAGTTCCTATGATCGAGCACACGATCAACATGCTACGGAACCCGGCGACACGGCAAAACGGCGTCATTCCAGGCCGCCTGTATCAGAACATGCGATCGGACCTCAGTCGGGAAGCCAATAGGCTCAGGGCGTCTGACCCTCCGGCAGGTCGTGCGGTGAGCGAAATTCTGGACGCGCTCGACAACGCCATGGAAGCCAGTATCCGGCTGACCAACCGCGCCGACGCGGGAGCCTTTCGCGATGTCCGCCGACGCTATCGGAACTATCTTGCGATCGAGGACGCCGTGTCCCGCGCTGGCCCTGGTGCGGAGGGTATCATCACACCGGCAAACCTCCGCTCTGCCGCCGCCCGTCAGGGAAAGCGGGCGTACGTTCAAGGTCGTGGCGACCTCAACCAATTGGCGCGCGCCGGCGAGCTCGTGATGAAGCCTCTTCCGCAATCCGGGACCACCCCGCGGGCGATCGCGGCCGGGCTTCTTACCGGAACGGGCATATCAAATCCGCTTCCAACCGCCACGGCGGTTATGACGGGCGGATTGCTCATGTCACGCCCGGTGCAACGCTACCTCGCGAACCAAGCAGCCACGGGCCCTGTGAATTTGCCGCGGCAAGCCAGCACCGCGCGCCGCCTCGCACAGTCGCTCATGTACGGCGGCGAGTA
>CAZRWU010000200.1:0-5736 GCA_964603915.1 uncultured Rhodospirillaceae bacterium | reverse complement strand
TACGAGACCTGCCGGATTGGCGAACGCATTGTTGCGGAAAGAGACGACTGCTCCCTTGGGGCCTGCCTCGACGCGCTCGGCCCCGGCCTGCCGGCAGAACTGCTTGATCGCCACGACCTGCATCAGGTTTTCCACCTCCCTCGGCAACGGGCCGAAGCGATCGACCAGCTCGGCGGCGAAACCGTCGATCTCCTCCGCCCGGTGGAGTTCGGCAAGCCGGCGGTAGAGCCCAAGCCTGACGCCAAGGTCCGGCACGTATCCGTCCGGAATCAGAACGCTGATGCCGATCGAAATCTGCGGACTCCACTCCGCCTCGGCGGGCTTGGCGGCATCTCCGGCGCGCGCCTCCGCCACCGCCTCCTCCAGCATCCGCTGATACAACTCGATGCCGACCTCGCGAATGTGTCCGGATTGCTCTTCCCCAAGCAGGTTGCCGGCGCCGCGAATGTCGAGGTCGTGACTCGCCAGGGTGAAACCAGCGCCAAGCGAATCCAGCGTCTGCATCACCTCCAACCGTTTCTGCGCCCCCGGCGATGCTTTGCGTTTCGGCGGCAGCGTCAGGTAAGCGTAGGCGCGGACCTTCGAGCGGCCGACGCGGCCGCGGAGCTGATAGAGCTGGGCCAGCCCGAACATGTCGGCGCGGTGAATGACGATCGTATTGACCGAGGGCAGGTCGAGACCAGATTCGATGATGTTCGTGGACAGCAGGATGTCGTAATGGCCGTCGTAGAAGCGGCCGACCGCCGCCTCGAGGTCTCGCGCCGGAAGACGGCCATGCGCGACCACGACCTTGCATTCGGGAACCAGTTCGGCGAGCGCCTTGGCGACCTCGTCGAGGTCGTCGATGCGCGGGCAAACGTAAAAAGTCTGCCCGCCGCGATAGCGCTCGCGCAAAATCGCCTCGCGGACGATGACCGGATCGAAGGGCAGCACGAACGTGCGCACGGCGAGGCGGTCGACGGGCGGCGTGGCGATCAGGCTCATCTCGCGCACCCCGGAGAGCGCCAGTTGCAGGGTCCGCGGAATCGGCGTTGCCGTCAGGGTCAGGACATGCACGTCCTCGCGAAGCTTCTTCAGCGCCTCCTTGTGAGCAACGCCGAAGTGCTGTTCCTCATCGACGATGAGCAAGCCGAGATCGCGCAGGGAGATGCTCTTGGCGAGCAGCGCGTGAGTGCCAATGACGATGTCGATCTGGCCATCGGCGAGGCCGGCCTTGACCGCTTTCGCTTCCTTGGCGCCGACCAGGCGCGACAACTGGGCGATCCGCACCGGATAGCCGGCGAAGCGCTCGCAAAAGGTCCGATAGTGTTGCCGGCACAGCAGCGTCGTCGGCACGACAACCGCCACCTGCCGCCCCTCCATCGCCATGACGAACGCCGCGCGGAGCGCGACTTCGGTCTTGCCGAATCCGACATCGCCGCAAACCAACCGGTCGGTGGGACGGCCGCCGGCGAGGTCGCCGAGAACCTCGTCGATCGCCCGCGCCTGATCTTCGGTTTCGGCGAACGGAAAACGGCTCGCGAATTCATCGTAGAGTCCGGCGGGGGGCGTTGCGAGCGGCGCCGTCCTCAGCGCCCGGCGGGCCGCCACCTGAATCAGTTGATCGGCCATGTCGCGAATGCGCGCCTTCATCCGCGCCTTGCGGGCCTGCCAGTTGGCGCTGCCCAGACGATCGAGCGCAACCTCGGCGCCTTCCGCGCCATACCGGCTGATGACCTCGATATTCTCAACCGGCAGATAAAGCTTGTCGCCTTCGGCGTAGAGAATGCGCAGACAGTCGTGCGGCGCGCCGGTGACGCTGATCGTCTCCAGGCCGTCGAATCGCCCGATGCCGTGATCGACGTGGACGACTAGATCGCCCGCCGCCAGCGACGAAGCCTCGGCGATGAAGTTCTCCGCCCGCGCCCGCCGCGGCGCGCGGCGGATGAGGCGATCGCCGAGGATGTCCTGTTCGGCGATGACAGCCAGGCGTGGAGCCGTAAAGCCGCGCTCCAGGGGCAACACGACAATGCCGACGGTCGCCGCGGGCGACGCCTGGATCGTCGCCCAATCGTCGACAGGCGTCACATGGGGGATTCCATGCTCGGTCATGATCACGCCGAGCCGGTCGCGCGCGCCCCGCGACGTCGCCGCGATGACAATGCGGCGACCCTGGCGGCTGTTTTCCGCGATTCGCTCGGCGAGGGCGTCGAACACATTGACGTTGGCGCGGCGTCTGGCCTCGGCGAAATCAAGGCCCAACCGTCCGCCGCCGTCGATGCTCCGGCCTCCGGGAACCGCCGGCGCGGCGAAAGGACTGAGCGCGACGACGAGGCGCTCGTCGAGATGGCGGCGCCACTCGTCGGCGCCGATGAACAGCCGTTCGGGAGGCACCGCGTGATAAGGCGCGCCGCCCCCGGCGAGCCCGGCCGCCGGACGGGCGAGACGGGCGGAATAATATTCCGCGATCAGGTCGAGCCGCGCCTGGCAGGCTTCGTCCGCCTGATGATCAAGGACCACCGCCGCCCCGGGAACATACTCGATCACCGTTTCCAGGCGGTCGTGAAACAGGGGCAGCCAATGTTCCATGCCCATATAGCGCCGCCCGCTCGAGACGGCTTCATAAAGTGGATCTTCGCCCTTTACGGCCCCGAACAGCGCGCGGTACGCGGAGCGGAAGCGAACGATGGAGCCCTCCTCCAGGGAAATCTCGCTGACCGGCCTGAGGTCGACGGCGCTCCGCTTGCCCGTCGTGCGCTGCGTGGCCGGGTCGAACAGGCGGAGACTCTCGATCTCGTCACCAAAAAAATCGAGACGAACCGGCTCTGCCAAGCCGGGCGGGAAGATATCGACGATGCCCCCCCGCACGGCATATTCTCCCGCTTCCACCACGGTCTCGACGCGGACGTATCCGAAACGCTGGAGAAAGCCGAGCACGGCATCGGGATCGAGCCGCTCGCCCGGGCGAATCCGCAACACGGCGCCAGCGAACGCCGTGCGCGGCGGCACCCTCTGAAGCACCGCCGATACCGTCGTCAGCACCACCCGCCCCGGCTTGGCGGCGCTCTTTTCGCTCAGCCGGACAAGCGTATCGATGCGGCGGCTGACGATCCGCGCGTTGGGGGAGACGCGGTCATAAGGCAGGCAATCCCAGGCCGGCAGATCAAGCTGCTCCAAATGCGGCCTGAAGAAGGCGAGCGCATCGCTCATCGCGGCAAGGCGGGCGTCGTCTCGCGCGATAACGAGGAGCCCTCCTTTATGCCCCGCCGCAAGCTCGCCGATCAGCAGGGCATCGAATCCCTCGGGAGCGCCGCAGAGCTGGAGACGACCAGGAACAGATAAGGATTTAACGTCTATTTTCAATATTCTACTGCGCGTACTTAAAGTCCTGCAGCATCCTCATGACGGGATGATCGAGTTCCGGCGGCACCGGCTGCTTGCGCAAGATCCATTTGTACAGATCGAAATCGTCGTTGTTCAAGAGCAGGGCTTCCAGCCAATCGACATCGTCATCGCTGAGCTCGCCCAGGTGACGGTCGGCGAACGCGCCGAGGAGCAGATTGTTCTCCTTCATGCCCGTATGATGACATCGAAACAGGACGCGCTTTCTCTGGATTTCCGGATCCTTCGCCATTTATCCCCTCATGGAAGTTTGCATAGCATATAAAGACGGCGACCCTCACTGTCAGCCGTCTTCCTGCTTCCATGCGACCTGAAGTGCTGTTTCCCCTGTTCGCTTCGGCGCGCTCCCTGCCGGGGGTGGGCCCGAAGATTGCGCCCGCGATCGAGCGGCTCGCCGGCCCGCGCGTCGTCGATCTCCTGTGGCATTTGCCGACCGGGCTGGTCGACCGCCGCTACGCGCCGAGCATCGCCGACTCCGAGCCGGGCCGCATCGCGACCATCACCGCGCGCGTGGAGCGGCATCTGCCGCCGTCCTCGCAGCGGCATCCTTATAAGGTGGTGTGCTCCGACGGCACCGGGACGCTGACCCTGGTGTTCTTTCACGGCCAGCGCGATTATCTCGAGCGGGTGCTGCCGCGCGGCGCGACCCGTGTCATCAGCGGAATGGTGGACGCGTATCACGCGGAGCGTCAGATGACGCACCCCGACTCCATCGCCGCACCCGAGGATCGCGATCGAATCCTGGTCATCGAGCCGGTTTACGGTTTGACCGCGGGGATTACCGGAAAAGCTCTCGCCAAGATCGTCCGCGCCGCGCTCGACCTGACTCCGGACCTCGACGAATGGCTCGATCCCGCGCTGATGCGCCAGCGGGGATGGCCAAGATGGCGCGAGGCCGTCCAGCTTGCCCATGCGCCGCGGGACGAGAGCGACGTCGCGCCGTCCAGCCCGCATCGCAGCCGTCTCGCCTACGACGAAATTCTCGCCAACCAACTCGCTCTCGCCATCGTCCGCAAACGGCTCCGCCACGGCACGGGAAGATCCATCCAGACGCGTGGCCGGCTCGCGCGCCGGGCGCTCGACGCGCTCGCCTTCCGGCTCACGCCATCGCAGCAGCAAGCGCTGGCGGAAATTGTCGCCGACATGGCTTCACAGCAGCGCATGCTGAGGCTGCTGCAAGGCGACGTCGGCAGCGGCAAGACCGTGATCGCCGTCCTCGCCATGCTCGGCGCGGTCGAAAGCGGCGGACAGGCCGCGCTGATGGCGCCGACCGAAATTCTTGCCAGGCAGCATATGGCGACCGTCGCCTCGCTCGCCGCGGCGGCCGGCGTTCCGGTGGCGCTCCTGACTGGCCGGGACAAGGGCCGTCTTCGCGATCGCCTTGTGGCGGACATCGCCGAGGGACGCGCGCGCATCGTCATCGGGACGCATGCGCTGTTCCAGGAGAGCGTCGCCTTCCACGATCTCGCTCTCGCCGTCATCGATGAACAGCATCGCTTCGGCGTGCATCAGCGCCTCGACTTGGCGGGAAAGGGCCAACGCGTCGATGTGCTGGTCATGACGGCGACGCCCATTCCGCGAACCCTCCTGCTCACCTCGTATGGGGACATGGCGGTTTCGCGGATCATCGGCAAGCCGCCGGGAAGGCAGCCGGTCGCGACGCGCGCCGTCTCTCTCGACCGGCTCGATGATGTCGTCGCCGGCGTGGGCCGCCGCCTGAACGCCGGCGCCAAGGTCTACTGGGTCTGTCCGCTCGTCGCCGAATCCGAAGCGCTCGATGTCGCCGCCGCCGAAGACCGCTTCGTCAAGCTCCGCAAAACCTTCGGCGAACGCGTCGGCCTCTTGCACGGCCGCATGAAAGGCGCGGACAAGGACTCAGCGATGGCGGCGTTCGCGACCGGCAACGTCGATCTCCTCGTCGCCACGACGGTGATCGAAGTGGGCGTCGACGTTCCGGCGGCGACGGTAATGGTCATCGAGCATGCGGAGCGGTTCGGTCTGGCGCAGCTGCATCAACTGCGCGGCCGCATCGGCCGCGGCGCCGAGCCGTCGACATGTCTGCTTCTCTACAGCCCCCGCCTGTCCGACGCGGCGCGAACGCGGCTGTCCATCATGCGCAAGACCGAAGACGGCTTCCGCATCGCGGAGGCCGATCTGCAATTGCGGGGCGCCGGCGAGGTTCTCGGCACGCGGCAAAGCGGCATGCCCGAGTTCCGCGTCGCCGACCTCTCGCGCCACGCCGACCTCCTCGCCGTGGCGCAGGACGACGCGCGGTTGATCATCGAGCGCGATCCGGACCTCACCTCGCCGCGCGGCGAGGCGCTGCGGGTCCTCCTCTATCTTTTCGAACGCGAC
>CAZRWU010000199.1:0-5762 GCA_964603915.1 uncultured Rhodospirillaceae bacterium | reverse complement strand
ACGGCTATTGCTTCCGCCGAAACCGGCCACCTCGTGCTCTCGACCTTGCACACCAATTCCGCCGCGGCGAGCGTCACCCGCCTGATCGACATGGGCCTTGAGGATTACCTCATCGCCTCGACCGTCATCGGCATCACGGCGCAACGGCTCGTGCGCCGCCTGTGCCCGGTGTGCCGGGAGCCGCATCCCGCCTTGCCCGAACTCGCCGAGCAGCTCGATCTCGCCAGGTTCGCCGGAGGCGGCGAACTCGCCCTGTACCGCGCCGTCGGCTGCGAAGCGTGCAACATGACCGGCTATCGCGGACGCAGCGGCATCGCCGAGATGCTGATCATGAGCGAGGACCTGCGCCGACTGACGCTGCGGCGAGCCGGCGCGCACGAGATCCACCGCGCCGCGGTGGCGGCGGGGATGCGGCCGCTGTACCACGACGGCATTGTGAAGGCGCTGCAGGGCGTCACCTCGCTCGAGGAAGTCATGCGGGTGACCCGGGAAAGCTGACCCATGCCGACATTTCGTTACAAGGCAGTGACCGAGCCGGGGGAGGTCGTCGAGGGCCTCATCGAAGCGCCCGACCAGCAGTCGGTTATCGATCAACTCCGCCTCAAGGGGTATTTTCCGATCCGCGCCGACGCCCTCGAACAAAGGTCGCTGTCGGCGTGGTTCCACCGCGAACTGGCGGGGAAGCGGCGGATCCGCAGGCGCGAAACGGCGGACGTTCTGCGCGAACTGGCGACTTTGCTGCAGGCCGGCCTGACCCTGGATCAGGCCCTCGATACGGCGATCCGGTTCTCCGAGCGGCCGAGCGTCCGCGCCCTGTTGCAGGGCGTCGTCGAACGGGTGCGGGCGGGGGCGGCGCTCTCGCAAGCGTTCGCCGCCGAGGACCCGACCTTCGACCGCTTCTGCCTTGGCATGATGCGCGCCGGCGAGGCGGGAGGATCGCTGGACAAGGTTCTCGCCAAGACGGCGGAATACCTGGAGCGGTCGCTCAAATCGCGGCAGAATTTCTATTCGGCCCTGATCTATCCGGCGGTGTTGCTGACGACGTCGTTGCTCGCCGTCGCGGTGGTGGTGACGGTGGTCGTTCCGAGCTTCGAGGAGGTGTTCGATCAAGCCGGCTACGAGTTGCCGGCGGCGACGGAGATTGTTCTTGCGATCGGCAAGATTGCGCAGCGGTATTGGTGGATTCCCGTCGTTGTCGTGGCTCTCGGGCTGCTCGCGGCGCAGCGGATTCGTCGCGATCCCGTCGGCCGGCGGGAGTGGGATCGGCGGCTGCTGGGTCTCCCGCTGCTCGGCCCGCTTCTCGCCAAGGCCGAGACCGCGCGCATGAGCTACACCTTGGCGATGCTGCTGTCGAGCGGGGTGCCCCTGCTGTCGTCCCTGGCGATCGTCAAGGAGACGCTGGGCAACGCTGCGATGGTCCATGCCTTCGATCATCTGCAAGAGCGCGTCAAGGAGGGCAAAAGCCTGGCGGCGCCGCTGGAAGAGACCAAACTGTTTCCGACTCTCGCCACGCATCTTCTTCGCATCGGCGAGGAAAGCGGGCAATTGGAAGGCATGTTGTTCAGGGTCGCGGAAACTTACGAACAGGATTTCCAGCGAAGCGTTCAGCGGTTTCTGACATTGCTGGTTCCTGCTCTCACCTTGTTCATGGCCATTGTCATTGGCGGTATTATCATGGCCATTCTTGTGCCGATGTTGAGCCTCCAGGAACTGGCGCTTTGATTGAGAGAGGTCTACGCGAAATGCAAAAATACACGCGCGCCGCGCGCCAACGCCATGCTTCGCAAGGCAAGCGCCCGCGTCGTCACGAGGCGGGTTTCACCCTTCTCGAAGTCCTGGTGGTGCTCGTCATTCTTGGGCTTATCGCCGCCGTCTTCGCCGGCCCGCGCATCTTCCAGTATCTGGGAACGGCGAAAAGTGAGGCCGCCAAGGTTCAGATCGAGCGGATCGGCTCGGCGCTCGATCTCTATCGCTTGGAGGTTGGACGCTATCCGTCGGAGAGCGAGGGCCTGGAGGCTCTGGTGACGGAGCCGGCGGGCGCCACGACCTGGAATGGACCCTACCTGAAAAAGAGGGAAGCGCTCCTCGACCCCTGGGGCCGGCCCTACATCTATCGCGCGCCGGGGGAATACGGCGACTATGACCTCTACTCTCTGGGAGCCGATAACACCGAAGGGGGAGAGGGTGAAAACCGCGACATTACGAGCTGGTGAAGGCGCCCGGGTGACGAGCGCCGAGGGCTTCACGCTGCTTGAGGTTCTCGTCGTGGTGGCGTTGATGGCGGTCGTCGCGGGGCTTGCGGCGCCTCTCGTTGTCGGCGCGGTGCGCGGAGCGGAAGCGCAAGTCTCGGCCCGGCAGGTGGCCGCGACCTTGCGAAAAAGCCGCTCCCAGGCGATCATCGAAAACCGCGACCTTGCCGTGACTGTCGATATTGCGGACAGAATCGTTCGCATCGATGACGAAACCGCGCGCCCTCTTCCGGACGGCGTGCGCCTTCGCGTTTATTCGGCCGTCTCCGAACAACAGGATGAAAGCACCGCCGGAATCCGCTTCTTTCCGGATGGCAGCTCCACCGGAGGCGAGATCATTCTGCAGGACTCCCGGTCGGTTTATCATGTTCAAGTCGAATGGCTTACCGGTCAGGTGGCGATTGTCGCGGGCGCGCCAAACTGAGGCGGCGCCGGGCTTCACTCTCTTGGAAGTGGTGGTGGCCCTTGCCTGCGTCGCGCTGATTCTCGGAGCCGTCCTGCGCGTCTTCTCGCTCGGTCTGCGCACCGCCGACAGCGCCGAGAAGCGCGCCCACGGCGTCATGCTGGCGCAAAGCGTGCTGGCGGAGATCGCAACGGATTCGCCCCTGGATGTCGGGCAGGCGTCAGGAACGTTCGATGACGGTTTCCGCTGGTGGTGCCGGATCGGTCTCTACGAAGACGATTCAGCCCGACGGACGGAAGATGAATTCGCGCAGGAATTCTGGCTCTACCGGATCGATGTCGCCGTCGCCTGGGGTCGGCAGGACGATCCAGCTGGTTCGGTGACGTTGACGACCCTCCGTGTCGGCGCCGCGCCGAGCGGCGGCCCGGAGCGGGAGCCGCTCGTCCGATGACAACGTTTCGTCCGCGATCTTCCGGTTTCACTCTGCTGGAGGTGCTCGTCGCGATCGTTCTGCTCGGTCTTGTCGCCACCCTTCTTTCCGGTGGATTGCGCTTCGGGACGCGCGTCTGGCAGCGTGGCGAGGATCACCTGCAAGCGCTTGCCGGGATGCAAAGCGTTCATGCGGTGCTGCGGCGTGAGCTTGCCCAGGTTGCGCCCGTATCCGCGCCCGGCGACGATAGCGGTTGGATTGCCTTCGAGGGAATGCCGACCTACGTGCGGTTCGTCGGCGTTGCGCCCGCGGAGGTGATGATTGGCGGCGACTACGACATCACCATCGGCGTGTCCTACGACGATGTCGCGCGGCATCTCGTCATGGCGTGGCGGCTTCTCGCGGAATCGATGCCGGGCGACGTCAGCGCACCCGAAAGAGATCAGGTCCTGTTGCTGCGGGATGTGAAGGACGTATCGTTCGCCTTCTTCGGCGCGGACGATGGCGACGCGCCGCAATGGCATGAGATGTGGGTGGAAAGGACAACCGTGCCGCTGCTTGTTCGCCTTTCGGTTAGCTTCCCCGATGGTGATCGAAGACGCTGGCCGGTGCTGGTGGTTGCGCCGATGCTGCGCCTGCCGGTCGAGTGAGTTGGTGTTGAATGGCGAAATGATGAAACATCGGAACCTGGCGGGTCGCCTTCCCGTCGTCGCCCCCTTCTTTTCCTGGTGGATCGGCGAGCTTGCCGCCATGGTGCCGCCGCGCCTGCGCCGCCTGATCGTTCCCCGCCGCGACTTCGTGGTTGTCGAACTTTTCGACTCGCGCCTCGTCATGCGCCGCTGGGGAGCGGAAACGTCCGCCGAAATCATGCGCGTTTCCTTGTCGGGCCGCCGGCAAGCTGAAGCGCGCGCCCTTGTCGAGGATGCATGGGCGAGCGTCGGTAAAAGAGGCAGTCCCCTGATCTTGCTGCTTTCCCAGGATCGGGTGCTGCGCAAGACACTGTCCTTGCCTGCCGCGGCCGAGGAAAATCTCGATCAGGCGCTCCGGTTCGAAATTGATCGTCGGACCCCGTTTCGGGTGGACGATGTCTGCTTCGACTACAAGGTGAGCGCCCGTCACAAGGACCGCAAGCGTATCGACGTAGATCTGGTCGTCGCGCCGCGCGCCGTCGTCGATCAGGCTATCGAACAAAGCGTTGCGCTCGGCCTTGCTCCCGATATCGTCGGCGTCGCCGGGCGGGAACGCGAAAATCCGGATATCTTCGATCTGCTGCCGAAGGCGCGGCCGACAGCGGCGGCGCGTTGGAACAGGCGCCTTGCGTTGGCGCTCGGGTTGATCGCGCTGGCTCTGCTTGCCGCGAGCGTTTACGTGCCGCTCGAGCGGCAGCGCTCGCTGGCCGAGGATCTCGCCGTCGAGGCGGAGGCGGCGCGCAACGAGGCCGAGGGCGCTCACCGGCTTCGCGAGCAGATCGATCAAGCGATCGACCAGGGGCGGCTGATCGTTCTGAAGAAGATGGAGCGCCCGTCGGTGGTTCAGCTCCTCGATGAAATCACCCGTCTGCTGGGCGACGACACGTGGCTGATCCGCTTGCGTTACGTCGACAATGAGGTGCAGATCTTCGGCTACTCCGCCGCCGCGTCGATGCTGATCGGCGCGATCGAAGACTCGCCGCTGTTTCGCGACGCCCAGTTCCGAGCGCCGGTGACGCGCGACCCCGGGATCGACGCCGAGCGGTTTCATATCGTCTTTCAAGTTGTTTCCCCGTTGCCGCGCCTGGCCGATGCGGCCGGCGACGATGAACAAGGCGCTGGACAATGACTCGCTTTTCTCCCTTCACGCGCCGACTCCTGGCGCTGTTTATCCTGTTCGCCGCGCTTTACCTGCCCTATGTGCTGGTGGTTGCGCCGATCGCTGCCGAATTCGCCCGCGTCCAGGCGGAAATTGATGAAAATCGCGAGCTGATCCATCGCTATCGGGGGATAGCCGCCGACCGGGCCAACCTCGAGGAGGAGTTGTCTCTCGCCCAGCAGAACATTCTCCCCTCCCAATATTACCTGCCGGGGGCGAATCCCGCGCTGGTCGCCGCTTCGCTGCAAAATCAGATCAAAAAGTTTGTCGAGAGCCCGGGCGGCAAGCTGCTCAGCACGCAGATCTTGCCGCCCGAGGTTGAGCAGGGGTCGACGCGGGTGGCTGTCCGCGTTCGCACGACGGGAAGCATGGCGTCGCTTTACAGGGCGCTGTATGCGATCGAGGCGAACCGGCCGGCGCTCTTCATCGATACGGTCGATCTCAATGTCCGGCAGGTGCGCATGATGCGGCAACAAGAGGCGGCGGAATCGGAGTTGATGGCGGGATACGATGTATACGGTTATCTGCAACCGCAATAAGGGAAGGCCATGATGCGATCACACCTGCGTCTTCCTCTTGTTCTACTTACCGGCGCCTGCGTTGTTCTCGCCGGCATTGTCGCGTTGGAACTCGTCAAGGAGAGGCCGAGCCTGGACAGCGCTCCCGTGGTTGCGCCGAAAACCGTTCATGATGGGGCGGTGAGCGCGCCGGCCCGATTCGCCATGCCGCCTTTGAGCGCCTTCGACGAAATCGCCGAGAGGCCCTTGTTCTCGCGATCGCGGCGGCCGACTGCGGCGGACGAGGCGCTTGCCCCCGCCGCGCAGGGGACGGG
>CAZRWU010000198.1:0-5800 GCA_964603915.1 uncultured Rhodospirillaceae bacterium | reverse complement strand
CGTCCTTGCCCTCCGGCCTCGGCTGTCTCTCCGAGTAGACGACGGTCGAGCCGTGAGCTCGCTGAATGAGCCGGGTATAGTGACTGGGAATGCCAGTCATGAGGATTCGAGGAGGCATAGACAGTAATCCTTTGGCTGTTGGCGGCCCATGACACTCAAGCGAGTGTCGCGTTCGATCCACCTTGCGTTGCGGCCTCGCGGGCGATGGGCGATGGCTCTGTTTTTTGTGGCGTCGGCTTCGGCGGTACGTTCGCTTCACACCAGTTCAGGAAGGTCGCGAACGATCTCTCCCACGAGCGCCGTGCGGCGGTTTTCAGGCAGCCTTCGGCGAGGCGTCGCAAGCTCGCAGGATCGTGCGCCAGTCGAGCGATCGCCTGAACCAAATGCTCGACGATCTGGGGGTCCGTCGGTTGTTCGATCAGCAGACCGTCCTCGCCATCGGCGACAAGTTCGCCAACGGCTCCAACGGCGGTCGCCACGGGAACGCACCCGAGCTGCTGCGCCTCGGCGATCATCAAGGGCGCCCCTTCCCAACGCGACGGCATGACCAGGACATCGCCCCAGGCAAGCAGGGCGGCGAGGCCGTCGCTGCCGAACACCGGCGGGCGGACCTCGACGCCGAGGTCGCGAAGGCGTTCCGTCCACGATGTCGGCGAGTCCGAGAGGATTTCACCCCCGACCACGACGACATCGAACGGCACATTGCGCGCCCGGAGCTGGGCGATCGTTCCGTGCAGGCGATCGATGCCCTTCTGCCGGTCGAGGCGGCCCATATACAGGACGCGAAGCGGAACCTCCCAGCGCTCGGCGCGCCGCCGCGACGCGCATTCCGCCTGCATCGCCGGATCGACGGAGAAACCGGGTGCGTTGGGAACGGCGAAGATCTTCTCGAGGGGCACGCCGAAGCTATGCAGATAGACCTTGAGCTGCTCGGAGCAGGTGAGGAAAGCGTCGTAGCAGTGCTCGTGCGCGATCGCCGCGAACGGCTGACCCGCCGGCCGGCCCACGTTCGTCTCGTCGACGACGTGGAGGTAGCAGGCGGTTCGCGTTCCTTCCGAACGCAGTTTCGCCATCAACGGATGCGCCACCATGACATGGTTGTTGATGACGAGATCGAAGCCGGAAAGAAGACCTTTCAAGGCGTTCCAGTCGACGCCCGGAGCCTCGGTGATCAGATCCTGGCCAAGAAAGAGATCCGTTGCGCCCCACTGCGGCACGCCCGACTTCCACAAGTGGATGTAGTCGAAGCTCGAATCGAATTCATCGAGGACATCCATGCGATCCGAACCGAGAACGAAAAGATGCGTCTCAAAACCGATGTTCTTGAGTTCGCGAGCGGCGGCGAAAGCGACTTTCTCGGCTCCGCCGAACGAGGCGATCGGAACGAGCAGCGCCAGAGTGCGTTTGTGCGCGTTGTTGGCGCTGAGCGGCAGGACGGGCGCGGCGTGAAGCTCGGAGCGAAGCGCTTCATAGAGCTGAGAGCGCGCCGGCAGCTTCGCGGGCCGCCACGTCCAGCGCTTTCCGGCGCTATGTCTGAGCGGGCTTGTCGCAATCGCGTTGACGAAATTGACGAGGGCCTGCTCCGGTGTGACGAAGGAGCGCCGCGGCAACCTCTTGGGAAAGGGAAAACGCGCGCGCAGCGTCGCCGATGTCGGCCAAACCTGGGTGGACGCGAGCGAGGCCAGCCAATCGAGTCCGTTGTTCTCGATCACTTCCCGGACGAGAGCCGTTCTCATGAACACAAGATCGGCGTGAGCGGCGCGATGCAACCCGGAGGGATGGATCTCGTGCGCAATGGTGCGCTCGTGGGCGACGTTGCCGAGCTGCAAGTAGACCACGTTGACGTCCTCGCTCAGACGCTCGATGTGGAAGAACAGCGTCGGCAACAGGCGCGAGCGGCCAAGGAGATGCAGCGTCTCGGCGCTGCAGGCGGCGAGGAACGGTGGGAAGTGCACGTTGTCCGGCTCGCCGACGCTGCCCCAGAAGTCGCGGATCGCGTCATCGAAGCGAAGCGCGAGAGGTTGCCGGGTCGGATCGGAAAACGCGCAGATCGTGTTGTCGCCCGTGCGGAACAGCGCGAACCGGGGGCACTCCTCATGCTCGAACTCGACGAGCTTGGGACGTCGGAACAGCGGCTTGTGTCGGCGCCGCAAAAAACTGATGGAGCTGGCGCGGTCGCGGTTCGCTTCCTTGAAGCGGCTTTCGGCGCGCAGGCGATAGTCGAACGCCGTATCGTGGCACGGCGCGCCGACGAAGCCGGCCTCGATGCAGGAGAGCCAGAACTCCCAGTCCTCGAAGCCGTTCTGTCGGTCCTCGTCGAACCGGATGCCGCTCTTGAACGTGATGCCGTTATTGAAAATCTCGATGGAGATCATCGAGCCGGTGTCGCAGATATTGTCGGCGATACAGTGCGTCAGGCGGCAATAACGATCGCCGTAATGAGCCCGCCACTTTACCGAGAACGTGTCGATGTTGGTGTAGACCCATCCGGTTTTCCCATCGACAAGGCGCTGGTAAAGGGTTTCGATCGTGGTCGGCAGGACGCGGTTGTCGGCGTCAAGAAAGTAGACGGCTCGGGTTTCCGGCAGAGCCTCGAGGATGTAATCAATAGCGCGGTTGCGCGCGCCGCCCGGGCCGACATTGGGCCCGAAAATCACATGAAGATCGGGGCGCACCGCCGAATAAAGAGCGAGCTGATCGAAGACTTCCTGACAGGGATCGCCATCGACGGAAACGACGACCGCCAACCGGCGGCTGGTCACCGATGCGAAAACCGACTCGATGGCCTCAATAACCAGGGCGGCGTGACCGTAGAGCGGGATGGCCACCGCGATGAGATCGGGAGCTGCGTTGGGCACGTCCGTTCTCCGCTCAAGCCGCAACGTCACCGAGAGCGCCGCTCAGGCGCGCGTTGTGATGCTTCACGAAACGGAAATCGCGAACCTTGAGCCAGGAGAAATCGACGGATTCGGCGGCGGCGCGGCTGACAACGATCAGGTCCATCGCGCTCGCCACGGGCGTGTCGAGCAGCATGTTGATGTTGATCGACTGTTCGGACGTCACTTCCCGCCAGCCGCTGAAAAACGCCGCTTGCGGCGTTGCGCCGTTGCGGTCCAGTTCCGCGACGCGCGCCCGCAGGTCCGCTGTCGGCGGCGCCAGCAAAATCCCGACGGCCGCGGGTCGCCCATCCGGATGATCGATCACGGCGCGCGCGGAAAAGCGTACCGTGCCGGGCGCGACGGCGCCGCTGAGCGCGCCCGCGGAAATTCCTTCCACCAAGGGATGGCAGACGATGGCTCCCTCTTGTTCGAGATAACACACGGTCTGGAAGTCGGGGACGATCGGCGTTACCGAGACATTGGTCACGCTGTTGAGCATATCGGCGGGAAGGCGATAATCCTCGACCCGTATTCCTGGAGTGGTCAGGCTGGGCGAGAACATTGTCGGCATCCCGACCGGCCGCACGCCCGGCAAGCCGGTAAAAATGCGAAAGGCGAGGGGGCGGTTGGCGAGATCGCCGTGATCCACTTCGGCGTGAGCGGCATAGCGCTCATTCGAAATCGGATAACCGAGCGAGGGCTCCGGCGGAGTGCCGCCGACCGCGGAAAGGCGCAAGCGGAGCGTGCGTGGCCCTCCGTCGCAGGCTTTCGGCAAGGCGAAAAAATTCCAGTTTGCGACGATGCCGGCGAACGGGACCTCCCATTCCGCGATCGTCTCGCCGCTCTCGACAAAGCCCAGCTCCAAGCGCAGCTCACCGCTGCGATCGGTCGGCTTGCGGAAATGCAGGGCGAAGCCCGATACGCCGTAGCTCGAGACCGGAAACAGCTGCTCGACCGAAGCCTCGTAGAGGAGCTGGCCGATGCCTTCTTCCCTGGCGTCGACAAACGGGTCGTGGGCGAAAATCTCCGTCGCGGCCTCCCAGTTGCGGGCATGAAAGGCATCCTCGAGCGAACGATAGTTCTCGAACAGCGTCTCCCGCTCGCGCCGCAGCATGGCCAGTTCGGCGGTGATCGACGTGTTCAGGGCGGCAAGGCGGCAAACGCTGCCGATGAGAACCTCCCGGATCAACGCTGCTCCGGCAGCGACGTCGTCGCGCCCGAGCCGGATCGTCGGCAGATCCGGTATCGTGCGCATGCGTCGCATGGAGTCGAGCGCCTTTCGAATATCCGCTTCGCCAAAGTCGGACACAACGACGGCGAGAAGAGGAAGAACGTTGCGGAGGACATCAAGGCGTGGGGCGTCACCATCAATGAAATGAATGAGTTCGCCGAGTGGGCCTTGCTCGAGGTGGGTGCGATCGTGGGACGATGCGAGCACGAGTCGCTTGCAAAATGAAAGCTGATGCATGGTTCCAGACAACTGGTTGGTTCTCGTCTGCGTTCGGCACTCTAGCCGCCAATTATTAACAATCGCCGAACCGCCTTCTCGATGCGCGGCGGCGCGGCGCCTCGTTCCTGACCATGGAGGAGCATCCGGCGCGGATAAGGGCGGCCGCGCGATTCGCAAAAGTCGATCCCGTGCGGTCGCGTAAGGCCGGCTGAACCTTGATCCGCCGTCTTTATTTCAGCGGTTTTATCTGATGGATTGCGCGGTTGTGCCCGGGCCGTTACCACCCTTGCGTCACCGTGCGAGAACGAGAACGAAGAAAATGGCGAAGACGCAGTTGAAACAGGGTCTCCCTGGCGGGCGGGACAAACCGGTCCGGTCGAACTGGGATCGGCAACGTCGGACGGCGAAGCCCGGCAAGGCGGCGCCGCGGGCGGCGCCGCGCCGCTGGATCGCGGTGGTGGCGAAGTGGGCGGCTGTCGCGGCGATCTGGGTGACCCTCGGCCTCGGCGTTTTGATTGCATGGTACGGCAGCGGCTTGCCCGATATTGATCAGGCGATTGCGGCCACCCGCCAGCCGGCCGTCACGGTCCTTGCCGTCGATGGGCGGGAAATCGCCACCTCGGGCGATCTTTTCGGTATGCCGGTGAATGTGCACAGCGTGCCGCCGGCGCTGCCCCTTGCGGTATTGGCCACGGAAGACCGGCGCTTCTATGATCACTTCGGCGTCGATCCGTGGGGCCTCCTTCGCGCCATGATCGTTAACATTCGCGCCGGCGCCATCGTCCAGGGCGGCAGCACGATCACGCAGCAGGTTGCAAAGAATCTGTTCCTCACGCCCGAGCGCACTCTTGAGCGCAAAGTGCAGGAATTTCTCCTCGCGCTGTGGATCGAGCGCAAGTTCAGCAAGGACGAAATCCTCTCGCTTTACCTGAATCGGGCTTATTTCGGGGCCGGAACCTATGGCGTCGATGCCGCGGCGCGAAAGTACTTCGGGACATCGGCCGATCGTATTTCGACCTACCAAGCCGCGATGCTGGCGGGGCTGCTCCGGGCGCCCTCGCGCTACAATCCTCTTGCCAACAGCGAACTGGCGGATCGGCGAACGCGGCAGGTCCTCGCCAGCATGGTCGACGCCGGCTACATCAGCGAGACCGAGGCAGAAGCGGCCGTCCGCTATCCGGGCACCGTTGTCGCGCTCCCTGGAAGCCGCAAGGGCAATCGCTACTTCGTCGACTGGATCCTGGAGCAGCTGCCGGCATTCGTCTCGGTCGACGACAAGGACGTTGTGGTCACGACCACGCTGGATCCTCGTATCCAGGAATTGGCGGAGCAACGCGTCGTTGCGATGCTCGATGGACCCGCCGCCGAACGGAAGGCCACCCAGGCGGCGCTCGTGGCGATGACGACCGATGGCGCGATCCGGGCGATGGTGGGTGGTCGCGACTACGGACGCAGCCAGTTCAACCGGGCC
>CAZRWU010000197.1:0-5813 GCA_964603915.1 uncultured Rhodospirillaceae bacterium | reverse complement strand
GATTCAGGCGATTAAGGCGGGCGTGCTCGAGATCGCCGATATCCATGTCGTGAGCAAATGCGACCGGCCGGATGGCGCGAAGACGGTCCGGGATCTGCGGACAATGCTGAAACTGGGCAGCCTCGGCCGCGGAGACAGCAACTGGAATGTACCGGTCGTCCGCACCAGCGCCCAGAACAGGGAAGGCATCGACGAACTGATGCACGCCATCGACAAGCATCGGGGGCATCTCGACGAAAGCGGCGAATTGCAGACCCGGCGGCGCAAGATGCTGGAAATGCGGATTGTCAAGTCCGCGGAAGACATCCTGCGCGACGAGCTGTCGGGGCGCCGGCGCGCGGATTTGCATGCGATGTTGAGCAAGGCTGTCAGCGGCGACGTCGATCCCTACACCGCCGCGCGTTCGCTTTTGCGCGCCGTTACCGAGGGCCTTTAGCACCCCGGCCTGAGAGGGGGCGAGGCCTTCGGTCAGTACCACATCCCAGAGGCGCGCCGCCGCGGCCGCGGGCGGACGGGGCGGTAGCGGAGAGGCATCTCGATCTGTCCGCGCTTGGGAACGACGATCGGCGCCGCCGGCGACGATTTGGAAAGCGACAGCAGCCGGCTGATGCGCTTTTCGATCGGCGGGTGCGTGCGGAGCAGGGAAGGGTCGGGGATGCGTTGTCCCGGAAGCAGGACTCGCTCGATGAAACCGCCTTGCAAGCGATCCATTTTTTGCAGCGCTCGCGCCAATGCCACCGGATCGCCCGTCAGGCCCGCCGCGTCCAGGTCGGCGTCGTACTCGCGGGCGCGGGAGAGGGCGAGCTGAAGCAGGCTGCCGAATGTCGGCGCGAGCATTAGGACAAGAATGAGAAGCCACGGCAAGCGACCGTATTCGGCCAACCAGGCCGGCAGGCTGACCATCAACAACAGCATGCCGGCGAACGCCATGATCCGCGTCACCTGCGCGATCACGTCGGCGAGACTCATCACGACGAGGTCGTTGTTGCGGACATGGCTGATCTCATGAGCCAGTACGGCGGCCAATTCCCGCAATTCGAGCGTCCTCAACAGCCCATCGGTGACGGCAATCGCAGCGTCATGCGGCCGGCCGACGGCAAACGCGTTCAACATCGCGCTGGGCACGTAATAAAGACGCGGCGCCGCCGGCAGTCGCGCGCGTCCCGCGATCAATGACAGAACATGGTGAACTTCGGGTAGCGTGTGACGCGGGATCTCCTGCGCGCGGTACATCTTGAGAATCAGCCGCGGCGAAGCGCGCGGGGCCACGAACAACGCCGCCGCGCTGCCTATCAGCGCCCAAAGCACGCCTTCGAGCCCGGCGATGAGCCAAGCGCAGAGGCACAGGATCGCGATCATGCCGACGAGCAGCAGCGCCGAATGAAAGACGTTGCGGATCTTGTGCCGTCTCTGCTCGCGGGGATCGAGCGGTCTGAGGCCGCCCACGGGCATGCGTTCCTTGCACCTGTTTCGTGTTCTCGCTCCACGCTGATGTAGGCATGATAATGGCCAAGCCCAGGGCTATTGTCGCGGCACGTCGTGGCGCGCGCGAGCGGCGGGGAGCGGCAATGAAGCCATGGAGTCCGCCGTCCGGGTGAGCGGCGGCGACGTTCGCCGCCATGGCATTAACGTAGGCTACCGCGCTTCGTCCTGGCCGCCTTATCATGGCGCGGTTTGTGAAGAAACGCGGGCGGAGACGGCGCATGGCGGAGCACGGGAACAGGAAATTACGCAGTCGCTTGTGGTTTGCCGATGCCGCCGAACCCGACATGACGGCGCTTTATCTTGAGCGGTACCTCAACTACGGCGTCACCCGCAAAGAGCTCCAGTCGGGCCGTCCGATTATCGGCATCGCGCAGACAGGCAGCGACCTGGCGCCATGCAACCGCCATCACCTGGATCTGGCGGTCCGCGTCAAGGAGGGGGTGCGCGATGCCGGCGGCGTTCCCATGGAGTTCCCTTTGCATCCATTGCAGGAGACGGGTAGGCGGCCCACCGCGGCCCTTGACCGGAATCTGGCGTTCCTCAGCTTGGTCGAGGTTCTTCATGGTTATCCTCTCGATGGCGTGGTCCTGACGACCGGCTGCGACAAGACGGTGCCGGCCGGCCTGATGGCGGCGGCGAGCATCAACATGCCCGCGATCGTGCTCTCCGGCGGTCCGATGCTGAACGGCTGGTTCCAAGGGAAGAAGGTCGGCTCCGGCGCCGTCATCTGGCACGCGCGACGGCTGCTGGCGGCGGGCGAAATCGATGATGCAGGCTTCATGGAAATGGCGGCGGCGTCCGCGCCCAGCATCGGTCACTGCAACACCATGGGCACCGCGTTGTCGATGAACGTGCTGGCGGAGGCGCTCGGCATGTCGTTGCCCGGCTGCGCCAGCATCCCCGCGCCGTACCGCGAGCGCGCGCAGATGGCTTACGAAACCGGCAAGCGGATCGTCGGCATGGTCCGGGAAGACCTCACGCCCGCGTGTATCATGACCCGCGCCGCCTTCGAGAACGCGATCGTCGTCGCCAGCGCGATCGGCGCCTCCACCAATTGCCCCATTCACCTTATCGCCATCGCCCGTCATATGGGAGTCGACCTCACCATCGAGGACTGGCAGACTTACGGGCATGACGTTCCCTTGCTTGTGAACCTGCAGCCGGCGGGACAGCATCTCGGCGAAGACTTTCATCACGGCGGCGGGACGCCGAGCGTTATTTACGAGCTGATCAAGGCGGGCAGGATTCAGACCGATGCTCTGACCGTCACCGGTCGCTCCATCGGCGAGAACAACGCGCAGGCCGAGAGCTGCGATCGCAACATCATTCGGACGTTCGATCAACCGCTCAAGGAACAGGCGGGCTTCATCGTCATGTCCGGCAATCTGTTCGACAGCGCGATCATGAAAACGTCCGTCATCGGCGACGAGTTTCGCCGGCGCTACCTTGAGACGCCGGGGAGCGAAAACGTCTTCGAAGGGGTGGCGGTGGTGTTCGATGGGCCGGAGGATTACCGGGCCCGGATCAACAACCCCGACCTGCTTATCGACGCTCACAGCATCCTGTTCATGCGCAACTGCGGGCCGGTCGGCTATCCCGGGTCGGCCGAGGTGGTCAACATGCTGCCCCCGGACGCGCTGGTTCAACGCGGGATTCTGGAACTGCCGTGTGTCGGCGACGGCCGGCAAAGCGGCACCTCCGCCAGTCCCTCCATTTTGAACGCATCTCCCGAAGCCGCGGTGGGAGGCAATCTGGCGGTGTTGCGAACGGGGGATCCGGTGCGCATCGACTTGAACGCGCGGCGGGTCGACGTTTTGATCAGCGATGCCGACATGGCGCGCCGACGTCAGGCCGCGCCGCTCCCGAAGCCGGTCAACCAGACCCCGTGGCAGGAAATCTATCGCTCGATGGTCGGGCCGCTGTCGACCGGCGGCTGTCTTGAGCCGGCGACAGTCTATCTCAACATCATCGAGAAACGCGGCAATCCCCGCCATTCGCATTGACCGGGCGCCGCACGGTGAGCGCGAAGAGTCAACAGTGGCGGCCGGGGCGCAATGGCTGGAGCCGCTGAGCCATAGCGAGAACCAAGCAGCAGGGTAGGACCAAAGCAGTCACCTAGTGCGACCCGGTCCAAGGATTTCGCCTCAGCTTCTCGGCTTGAGCTCGACGCCAACCGCCTCGATGAAGCCTATCTCGACAAGATCACCCACCTGTAGCGTTTGAAGTTTGCGCTGATTCTCCGGGTTCTTCACATCGAGAGTCACAGCCGAGCCATCGGCTCCTTTCAGCGTGACCCGATTGTTGGGCAGATCGATCGCGGTGACCTCCGAGACCACTCGCGTCTCCTCGGCGACAACGCGGCCGGGCGTCTCACCGGGCTGCGAGCGGGCCGCTGCCACCTCCCGCGTGGCCCCGAGCGGCGCGGAACCGGGCGGCAGCGCCCTGACGCTTAGCCTCTGGTAGGCGCCAATAATGACGCCGTCGCCCTTCTTCAGCGCGGCGAGATCGACATCGGCCGGTGCTTGCACGGTCTGGGTCCTGCCGTCAGCCGCGCGCAAGGTCACGGTGCGCGTTTTGGCGTCAATGGCCTCGATCGTCGCTTCGCTCTCGGCATAGGCTTCGCCGACAACCGTCTCCGGTTGCGCGGTCGCGGGGACCGCCGTCGGCGCGGAGGCCATTCGCTGGCTGTCAGTGCCGCAACCGGTCAATCCGGTGACCAGGGTGCCAAGCAGCAGGGGCGCCATGACAAAACTGAAAACCCGCTTCATTTTATTTTTCCTCTTTCTTTATCGGAATGACGCATGGCATGCGGAAATATTCATCTGAATGCCGAGCCCATTTGTTTTCATATAACGTCCGGTAACGCCCGGCGTCGGCGTTCTAAAAGGGATCTCATCGGATATCAAGAATCCGGGGGAGCAAGCGCCCGCCATTCAGCCGCGTCGGGGGCGCCCTCGCAAGTTGAAATCATGACCGGCATGCCGGGCAGGCCCTCGCGGATGCGGCATGAAAAGTCGGCGCCGTCGGCGGCGCGGGCGCGGTCGTTGATCCGGCTTTGCCGGCGCAGCGTCTCGAAGGTCAGGCTCTGGTCGAGGGCGCCGTATTCGTAGACCAACTCCGGGAAATGGCCGCTGAGCAGCATCTTCCAGTTCAACGGCAGGCCCTTGCGGATCGCCCGAATGTGCGTGACGATGTTGGTGGTGCAGTTGGTGGTCCCCGTATTGTAGAATTCGGGGTGCTCGTGCAGCCGGTTGATCTTGGCAAGATAGTCGAGAAACAGCCGCCGGACGTTCTCCCGCGGGGCGTGCACCCGGTAGAGATAGACGTCCTCGGGAGGCTCACGATAGGTGGTGCGCAGCCCGATCAGGTCGCGCTCGTCGCCGACGACGTAGTAGAGTTCGTAGCGGCGGAAGAAGCCGGCCAGCGTCGAATAGTCCTCGCCCTGCTCCTTGCGCGTCTCGATCGAGATCGTCACCGGTTCACCATGTGTGAAGACAAAACTCAGCATCGTGTGGGCGATGGCCTCCCCCATCCAGTAAACGGCGATCAGATCGAGAGCCTCAAGCTGGCTGAGTTCGACGGTCCTGTCGTACCAGTTCTCAGTATAGTCGGCGGCGCTACGGTAGTCGAATTTTCGGACATTGCGCAGCGTGACGAGATCGCCCTCGATCTCGGCCGACGGCAAGCGGGCGACGTCGGCCTGCCAAGCGCGCGCGTTGCTGGCCTCAATGCTCCCCCACCAGACCAGCACCGCGCCACAGGCGACGACGAACGGCAGGAGTGGCGCGACGCGCCGCCGCAATGCCGCGATGAGGAGACCGCCCAGGCCGAGGGCCGCGAAAACCAGAGCCAGCGCGCCGCGCGGTTTGTCGGCGAAGGGCAGGGTAAACCAAAGGGCGAGCGCGCCCCACGCGGCTATCGCCGTGACGACGAAGGCGAGGAGGCTGCCCGCGATAAGGCGGAAGGTCAAGTTCAAGGCGCTTCGCCTGATCGTCTGCGTCGGTTAGTTGACGCTGTAGCCCCGGCCCTGCATGCAGGCGGCAAGGGCGCGGTTGTAGTTGCTGCGCTGCTGGGCGATCTGGGCATCGTATTGCTGCTGTCCGGCAGACTGCTGCCGCTGCTGATCGACGCGGCGGAATGTCCCGCCGAGGGCGCCGACAGCGGCCCCGGCCGCGGCCCCCTTGCCGGCATCCCCGGCGATGGCGCCGCCGACGACGCCGAGCGCGGCGCCCCGCAGCGCGCCGCCTTGCGGCGCCGGGGCGGGCAGCGTGGCGGCGTGCGCGGGTGGATTGGCCGGATCGAAGCCCGACTGCTGCACCGCCCAGACG
>CAZRWU010000196.1:0-5819 GCA_964603915.1 uncultured Rhodospirillaceae bacterium | reverse complement strand
GAGACCCGGTTCGCGAAAATGCACCTGCGTGTCGATCACCCCGGGCAGAACATGCAGCCCCCGGCAATCGACCACTTCGCGAGCGGCGCTTTGCCCCAGGTCGCCGATAGCGGCAATCTTCCCCTCGCTGATCCCGATGTCGGCGACGATGACGCCCGAAGGCGTCACGCATGCCCCGCCGCGCAGAACTCGTTCCATGGTTTCGGCCACCCTTCCCACCTCCTCATCAATTTCGCGCCGACGCGGCAGCATCGGCGCGAAGCCTGCTGCATCGCGCTTCTATCCGCAAGCTTGCCCACAAGCCGGTGCTGCCTCCAAGACTATGGCGCGGGGCGTCAGCGGGGTCGGAAACAGCGATTCGAGGCGATCCGCGCCTCGCCTTGACAAACACAAGGGCCACCGCTAAACGACCACGAACGGTATTGGGGCGCGCCGAATAGTTTGCCGCGCTCGCAACTCGGTCTCACGAGTTCTGTGTTTGCTGGCGATCCGGTTTCGTCATTGGACGCCGGCGAACGCAATACGTCGCGCGTCCGCAACAATACTTGAGGGATGTGCGCGAGCGCATCGGTCCGGGATCAACCGTCGTCAGCCGTGAAAAGGCTTGGCCACGGGTCTTCAGAGGAAGAACAATCGTTTAAGACTTATAGAGGAGGAAGAGATGGCACGTGTGGCATTGGTAACCGGCGGCACCCGAGGCATCGGCGCGGCGATCGCGAAGCGCTTGAAGGAAGATGGTCACACCGTCGTGGTCTGCGACGTCGTCGAGGAACAGCTGCAGAAGTTCACCGAGGAAACGGGGATTGCCGCCTACAAGATCGATGTCTCCGACTATGCGTCGGTGCAAGAAGGCGTCAAGAAGATCGAAGAAGAAGTCGGTCCGATCGATATCCTCGTCAACAACGCGGGCATTACCCGCGACGGCCGGATGGTCAAGATGACGCGGGAGAAGAACTGGGATCCGGTCATCGCCGTCAACCTGACCTCCGCGTTCAACACCTGCAACGTCATCGCTCCCGGCATGACCGAGCGCGGCTGGGGCCGCATCGTACAGATCAGCTCGATGAACGGTCAACGCGGCCAATTCGGCCAGTCGAACTACTCGGCGACGAAGGCCGGCGTTATCGGCTTCAACCGCTCGATCGCGGCCGAACTTGCCCGCAACGGGGTGACCTGCAATGTCGTTGCCCCCGGCTTCATCCTCACCGAGATGACTGCGGCAATGCCGAAAGAGATCCTCGATGGCGAGGTCAAGAAGATCCCGTGCGCGCGCATCGGTCAGCCCGAGGACATCGCCAACGCCGTCTCGTTTCTCGTCGACGAGAAAAGCGACTGGATCACCGGCGAAACGTTGTCCGTCAATGGCGGCCAGTTGATGGAATAGCCAGCGAAGGCGACGCAGACTCCAGGTAACAGGCCACCGGACGTTCCGGTGGCCTTATCTTCTCCGCCTCATGGCAACGGCACGATGCGTATGCCAAAGCACTTCAGCGCGCCGACGCTCCCGGACATCGAAGCCCTGGCGCGGGCGGCCCTGAAAACGATCCCCGAGCCGCTGAGGCGGCACGCGGCCCGGATCGTCATCCGCGTTGAGGATTTTCCGGACGAGGAAACGCAAGCGGAGATGGAGCTGGAAAGCCCGTTCGACCTGCTCGGCCTCTACAGCGGCGTTTCCTTGGATCTGAAAAGCGTTTCCGATTCTCCCGGCGATGTCGACATCATCTTTCTCTACCGCCGTCCGATCCTCGATTACTGGTGCGAGACGGGGGAGGATCTCGCCCACATCGTCCGCCATGTCCTCATCCACGAGATCGGCCACCACTTCGGCTTCAGCGACGAGGCGATGCACCGACTTGAAGAAGATGAGGAATAATACCAGGCCGAATCGACTGCGGAGCGGGTCAAAAGCTGCTAGGCGGCCCGCGACGAAGCGCGGGCGTAAAGCCGGGTCAACGGCGCCGCAGTCACGCCGTGGATTAGAATCGAGGCGAAGACCAAAGCGCTCGTGACGTTCCAGATGATCGGGTCATCGACATGGCCGTGGGCGAAGGTTGCATAGTAGATCGCAGCGATGCCGATCGGGCCGAACCAGCCGAGATAGGCAACCTCGCGCCCACCGAGCGGGCCGCGCAAGCCGGGAAACGCAGCAGCGACAACAGGTGGCCGACGCAAGAGGAGGATAAGGGCGGCGAGGACGAACAAGGGCCAGCCGAGTCGCGCCCACTCCGCGAAGGGCAGAGCGATGCCGAAGATCACGAACATCGGCAGCGTGAACAGCTTGGCAATGGCCTCTTGGATATGCCTTTCCTCATGCTCGTCGGGCCTGTCGGTGCAGAGATTGAAAATCAATCCCGCCAAAAAGACGGAAATGAGCGCATCGGCGCCGAGAAGTTCCGCCGCGCCAAGGGTGAACAGCGAAAACGCGATCGTATAACCGAGCAGAGACGGCCTCTCAATGAAGCTGCGTCTCCTGGACGCCGCGAGAAGCGCCGCCGCGGCGTAACCGACGACGCAACCGATGACGCTGGCGCCGGCAACGCCAATGAGGAGTGACTCAACCAGCCAACGCCCCCACGCCTCGCCGGGCTGATAGCCGATCATCAGCACGGGAAGCATGACGAATGCGTAAGCCAGTCCGTCGTTGGCGCCCGCCTCGAAAGAGATCACGTCGCGAAGCCGTAGCGGAAGACTTTCCGTGGCGAGCTTGCCTGTCACGATCGAGCTGGCTACCACCGGGTCGGTCGGGGTAACGACGGCGCCGAGGAGAAGCGCGGTCCACAATGGCAGGCCGAGTAGCCAACCGGCAAGCGCCGAGGAAACCAGCCACATGCCTGCCATGACAAGGGTAAGAAGAAGAACGACAGGCCGCCACAGCGTCTTGACGCTGTCTTCCTTGAGCCTCAAGGCGACGCCCATGAGGCCAATCGCGAGAGTGAGTCGGGCCGCTTGCTCGATCACAGTGTTTTCGTCGCCCCATTTCGCCACATCAAGCCAGCCGAGGCCATAAGGGCCTACGGCGACGCCAACGGCAACAGCGATGATGGGTTCCTGAAGAAGACTCTTTTTGATCCGATTTGACAGCAGGCCGATCAGAAGACCGACGGCGGCGGTCACGGCAAGGGCGATATTCAACTGTTCCACGCGCGCCTCACGATGGCGATACTCCCAAAGCGGGACCTGCAGCGACAGGACGGCATCAAGCCGACACTCAGAATCCACAAATCCCACAGACCACGAGCATTGCCTGACTCTTACGTGTTCTAAAGAAGATCGACTCCCCGCGACGCGTTAGAACAATCACCTTGAGCATATTGTTCCAGTACACGCACTGAGCGGGCTGTTCCTTGCTCGGGTCCAATCGTTCGATCCACAGGAACGGAAGAGCGACCTAATGAATGCGTAATGCCGCAAGAGAAGGCTTCATGATCGGCGGGGTCGTGCCGGGTGGCGGCACTGCGAAAATAGCCACGAGACTTGCTTGCGCAGCAGCATTGTATTGTTGAGTTTCTGGATGAGGATGGTGGAGCCGAGGGGGATCGAACCCCTGACCTTCGCATTGCGAACGCGACGCTCTCCCAGCTGAGCTACGGCCCCGGTGCGCGTCCCCTCGCGCGAGAGGACGGCGGCGGCGATAATGTGAGGCGGGATCGGTCGCTGTCAAGCCTCGGCAGCCCGGGTCGGACCCAAAGGCGATCCTGTACGGCGGCGCAAGAAGCGCCCAGGCGCTTGCGCCGGCTCGGCGACGCGGCTAGGTTACGGCTCCTTTCGCTTTTCACGAGTTGATCACGTTCATGGCCGTCGTTGTGGATTCCCTCTATTGGCTGATCGATACCCTGATCGGACTGTACATCTGGGTGATCATTATTGGCGCGATCCTGAGCTGGCTTGTCGCGTTCGATGTCGTCAACAAGCGGAACCGCCTCGTCTATGTGATCGGCGACTTCACCTACCGGCTGACGGAACCGGCCCTGCGCCCGATCCGGCGCATCGTGCCCAATTTCGGCGGCGTCGATATTTCCCCACTGCTGCTGATCTTGTTGCTTTTCTTCGTTCGCAGGCTGCTTGCCGGATTCTATGCTTCCCTCGTCCTGTAACGCCAAAATCCCTGAAACGCCGTTTTCCTGTTGTGGCGACGGCGCCCGGGTGCGCGTGCGGGTCGCGCCAAACGCCGCCGGCAACGCCGTTCAAGGATCCTGTCGGGACGCCGACGGCGTTCTCGCCCTCAAGGTGTCGCTGACAGCGACTCCCGAGCGCGGCAAGGCCAACGCCGAGTTGATTCGGCTGCTCGCTAAGCAGTGGCGCTTGCCGAAGTCGCGAATCGTCATCGCGTCGGGCCAGCACGAGCGGCGCAAGACCCTCCACGTCGCCGGTGATCCGAAGGAACTGATGGACCGGCTCGCGCGGTGGTACCAGAGCATCTCCTGACGTGCCTTCACCTGACGAGGAGACAGCATTGATGAGCGAGGCTTCCATCATTGACGGCCGCGCCCTCGCCACCCAGCTGCGTCGCAAGATCAGGGCGGAGGTTTCGCAACTGAAGACGGTCTACCACGTCACGCCCGGGCTCGCCGTGGTGCTCGTCGGCGAGGATCCCGCCAGCCAGATCTACGTGCGCAGCAAGGCGGAGCAGACCGAGGAAGCGGGGATGAAGTCGTTCGTCCACCGGCTGCCCGCGGATGTGCGCGAAGCGGACGTGCTGACCCTCATCCACGGTCTCAACAAGGACTACAGAGTTCACGGAATTCTCGTCCAGTTGCCGCTACCTCCGCAGATCAACAGCGAGAAGGTCCTGGAAGCCGTCGACGCCGACAAGGATGTCGATGGCTTTCATATCGAGAACGCCGGCCGGCTCTTGCTTGGGGCGCGAGGCGCCATGGTTCCCTGCACGCCCGCCGGCTGCCTGACCATGATCAAGAGCCAGACCAGGGATCTCGCCGGGTTGCACGCGCTCGTCGTGGGCCGGTCGAACATCGTCGGCAAACCGATGGCGCTTTTGCTGCTCAACGAGAACTGCACGGTAACGATCGCGCACTCGAAGACGCAGGACCTGGCGGAAGCGTGCCGGCGGGCCGATATTTTGGTCGCGGCGGTCGGCAAACCGCAATTCATTCGAGGCGACTGGATCAAGCCGGGCGCCATCGTGATCGACGTCGGGGTCAACCGCATCGATGCGGGGAACGGCAAGACGCGACTCGTCGGCGATGTCGAATTTCGGCAAGCGCTTCAGGTGGCCGGAGCGATCAGCCCGGTGCCGGGGGGCGTCGGACCGATGACGGTTGCCAGTCTGCTCATGAATACCGTCATCGCCACGTGCCGCCAGCGCGAGATCGAACCTCCCGTTTTTTAAGGACCAACTGCGCCGCTTCTCGGCCGCGGCGGTTCCGGTAAACGCCATCACCTTCCGAGCCCGAAACGTTGACGACGGGAATGAAAGAAACGCCATCATCATGGACCTGAAGCACATCAGGAATTTCGCCATCATCGCCCATATCGATCATGGTAAGTCGACGCTTGCGGATCGGTTGATCCAGCATTGCGGCGCCTTGACGGAACGCGAGATGCGGGCGCAGGTGCTGGACACGCTGGACATCGAGCGCGAGCGGGGCATCACGATCAAGGCGCAGACCGCGCGGCTCTCGTATCGGGCGAAGGACGGCAACACGTATCAGCTCAACCTCGTCGATACGCCGGGCCACGTCGACTTTTCCTACGAGGTCAGCCGTAGTCTCGCCGCTTGCGAAGGCTCGCTGCTGGTCGTGGACGCCACCCAGGGCGTCGAGGCGCAAACGCTGGCGAATGCCTACCTCGCCATCGAGGGC
>CAZRWU010000195.1:0-5822 GCA_964603915.1 uncultured Rhodospirillaceae bacterium | reverse complement strand
GATCGTCCTCATCGTCGGCGAGGCGCGACTTGGTGCCCATGGAAAGCACCATCAAGCCGCCGAAGATGAAGATGGAGCCGACGATCCATACCCAGAACTTCTGCTGAAGAGGCAGTTGCCCGGCAACCGCATTCGCCGCCATCGCCCCAAACAGGGCGATGGCTCCACCGACGATCCAGTAGGCGACGCGAGGGAGTCTTCGCCACCACGGCGTATGGGTAGGTCCCTTCCTCACCACGCTAGAAAGGCGCCACCCCCGCGGTCCGGACGATGGTGATCAGCACCGAGGCAAAGATCGCCGACGTGATGACGCCGCTGATGTTCGCCCCGAGTGCGTGATCCATGATGATGTTGCCCGGTGCCACTTCCGAAACCGTCTTCTGCGCGACCTTGGCAACCGTCGGCACACAACTGACCCCAGCGATGCCGATGACCGGATTGTACTTCCGACCGGTGGCGAAGTAGAGGACGTAGCCGCCAAGAAGGCCGCCGATCCCGGAAATTGTCAGGGCAAGGATTCCGACGACCAGCAGGATCAGAACCTGCGGATTGAGGATCGTGCTCGCTTCGACGAGAATACCCAACAACAGACCAAGGAAGAACGTCGCGCCGTACAGCACCGGTCCGCTGAGAAGCTCCTGATAGTGGTTTAGCCCGCTCTCACGCACGATAACGCCAAGGAAGAGCGCGAAGAACAACGGCGAGGCCACCGGGAACAAAAGACACAAGGCAGTTACGGCGACGACCGAGAATACGATCTTCTCCCCGGGCGTAATTTTTTTCATCTTCTCGGGCGGCATTTTCAGGCCGCGGATGTGCCTTGGCACCATCATCTTGATCAGAAACGGATACCCGCCATAACACAGACCGAGATAGAGATACGCGACCACGGTGATCGGCACGAAGAGATCCGGGGATAGCATCAAGGCCGCGAACAGGACCATCGGTCCGTCGGCGCCGCCGATCGTCGAGGTGGCGGCGGCGTCCGCCATCGGCAGGCCCATCCACATGCCCAGCGGGAAGGTCACCAGCGTGCCGATCTCTGCGCAGAGCGCGATAAACATGCTCTTGAACGGACGCGCCATGACGTAGCCGACGTCGAGCAGGGTGCCGATCCCAAGCAAGACCAGACAAGCGATCAAGCCATTGGAAAACGTAAACGAATAGATCGGCTGCAACCAATCGATCTGGAGAATATCGATGAACTGGTCGCCCTCGCTGATCAGCGGGTTGAGAAACAGTGTTCCTTTCGGCTCGCCCACTTCCGGCACCACCGCCGCCATTCGCGCCGGCACGAACATCACGCCGGCATTGACCGCGATCATGCCGAGCCCCATCGGCACCATCAAAAGCGCTTCGAGCACGCCTTTGAGGCCGAGGTAGATCAGGGCCATGCCAAGAAAGATCAATCCGATCCGCGTAATCGTGATGATCGGCTCATACCCTGCGGAATCGACCAGGGTTGCGATGCCCTGGAAGATCTGCAGGATTTCGATGTTTTCCATCCCGCTTGTCCGATTCTCAGTCGATCGTCATAAGGACTTGTCCGGCGTCCACGGCGTCCCCGGCTTTGACCTGGATATTCTTAACGGTGCCGTCGTGGTCGGCGGCGACCATCGTTTTCATCTTCATCGCTTCAATCACGGCAACTTTGTCCCCCGCCTTGACCTTATCGCCTTCGCGGACGCTGACCTCGACGATAACGCCGCCGAGGGGAGCGACCTTGTCCTTGGCGCCTGCGGGGGCACCTGCCGTGGGGGTGGGGGCAGGGGCGGGAGCCGAGGGCGCCGGTCGCGCCGCCGGCGCCGGCACGCTCGGCATCTGGTAAAAGGTGCTGCCCGCATCTTCGCTGACATCTTCGACGACAACGTCGTAGACCTTGCCTTCAACCGTAATTCGTAAGTGCTTTGTCATGGATCGTTCCCTCGATCTGGCTCTCGATCTGCGGCAATCAGCGCTGTGGCGAGCGCTTGGGCGAATGCGATGTCTGGTGGAGCGCGCGGCCGGTGGTGGCCCAGCCGTAGCTTGGGCGTGCCTCGCCGATGTAAACAAGCCTGTGAGCTCCGACGACGGCGAAAATAGCGGCGGCGATCGCGGCCACGTGCGCGGCTTTATCGTCCTGCTGACTTTCCTCCGGAGCGACAGCGACCTGCACGGGTGTGACGGCAGCAACCCGTCTCTCTCTCGACTTCTTGGCGCCTTCAAGAGCGAGGACGATTCCGCGGATCATGACCGCCGCCAACAACGCAACCACGACTGTCAATAAGTAGGCGAAGCCGGACAGGGTCACGACTTCGCTGATACCGGGCGCAACTTGTTCCATTTTACTTGAGGTCCCCCAAAATTGCCGCTGCCGGCAGCCGCCACCCCAGTTGTCAAAGCGGAATGTTGCCGTGCTTTTTCGGCGGCCGCATTTCCCGCTTGTTCGTCAACTTGCGCAAGGTCATCGACAGGATCGAGCGGGTGCGCCCCGGCTCGATGATGTCGGTCACATAACCGCGCGCTGCCGCCAAGTAGGGTGAAGCGAATTCGTCCCGATACTCCTGAACGAGCTGTGCCCGTCGCTCCTTGGCGTCTGCGGCTTCCTTCAACTCCTTGCTGTAAAGAATGTTGACGGCGCCGTCGGCTCCCATCACCGCCACTTCCGCCGTCGGCCACGCGTAGACGACATCGGCGCCGAGATCCTGGCTGCACATGGCGAGATAGGCCCCGCCGTAGGATTTGCGGCAGATGATGGTGATTTTCGGAACTGTCGAGCCGGAGTAGGCGAACAACATCTTGGCGCCGTGGCGGATGATCCCGCCGCGCTCCTGCTCGATGCCCGGAAGGAAGCCCGGCACATCGACAAGGGTTGTGATGGGAATGTTGAAGGCGTTGCAGAAACGGATGAACCGGGCCGCCTTGTCGGAAGAGTCGATGTCGAGGCAGCCAGCCTTCTCCATCGAGTTGTTGGCAAGGAAGCCGACCACGATCCCCTCGACCCGGCCGAAGCCAACGATCATGTTCTTGGCGAAACCGGCATGAACCTCGAGGAAGTCGGCGTTGTCGACCAAGCGAAGGATGATCCCCCGCATGTTCATCGGCGAGGAGGGGTCGGATTCGACCAGCTTGTCCATCCCCGGGTCTTCCGCCATCGTCACCGCCGGCGTTGGCACATGCGGCGGATCCTCGGAGTTGTTGGACGGCAGGAACGAGAGCAGGCGCTTGGTTAGATCGATGGCCTCGCGGTCGGTATCCGTCACGAAATGAACGTTGCCGCTGATCGAGGCATGCATGTCGGCGCCGCCGACCTCCTCCATCGTGACTTGGCGGCCCGTCACTGCCTTGATCACGTTGGGGCCGGTGATGAACAACTGCGCGTTTTTGCGCGTCATCACGATGAAGTCCATCAGCGCCGGCGAGTACGATGCGCCGCCGGCGCAGGGGCCGGCGATGATGGCGATCTGCGGCACCACGCCGGAAAGAATCACGTTGCGATAGAACACCTCGCCATAGCCGGAGAGGGCGTCGACCCCTTCCTGGATGCGTGCCCCGCCCGAATCGGCAATGCCGACCAGCGGCGTTCCGTTCTTCAGGGCGTACTCCATGCCGAGAACCATGCGCCGGGCATGCATCTTGCCGAGCGAGCCGCCGAGAACATTGAAGTCCTGGCTGAAGGCGGAGACCTGCCGGCCATCGACGTAACCGGTTCCGGCGATAATGCCGTCGCCGGGGAAATCCTTGGTTTCCATCCCGAACGACGTGCACTGATGCTTCACGTAGGCGCCGATCTCCTGGAACGTGTCCGGCTGGAAGAGACGCAACAACCGCTCGCGGGCGGTCATCAGTCCCTTTTCGTGGCGCTCCTGGATCTTTTTCTCGCCGCCGCCGACGAGAACCTTCTTCCTGCGTTCACGGAACGCTTCAAGGACTTTGGTGTCGAGAGGCATGAATTCTCCCAATCCCCACATGATGTGGATGCGAAGGCCTCCCCCGCACCACGTTCCCTACCCAGACACGGCACCATCCATGGCGCCATCGTTTCTCAACGTCAGGAGCTTGCCGAATAGGTTGAAATCGCGCCCTGCCCCCGCTGTTGAGCGCCGTACGGCCATCCGAATCATCGATGTCATCAGGCCGCGCGGAAAATACGGTTCCGTGGCTTCGGTGTCAAAAACATTTCCGCCACTTCTACACATCCGCTACGGCGATGGCGCGAACCGGATCGGCGAGGCGCCGCTCATGCGCCTCCGGTTCCACCCAACGCCGGTCCCAGATTGGCCAGCCGGGCCCGAGCCCCATCCTCGATATGCGCGCGGATCGCAGGATTCACTTGGAGAAATGTGTTGAACTTGGCTTGGTCGAGGACCAACAGCTGGCAGTAGCCGAGGGCGACGATGTCAGCGACCCGGCGCCGACCGGTGAGAACGGCCAGTTCGCCGAAAAATTCTCCGCGCCCACGCCGGATGGTTCGCCCCGGCAACCGCACCTCGACCGCACCAGAGGAGATGAAAAAGACGCTCTTGCTGCGATCGCCCTTGCGCACGACGAATTCGCCGGGAAGAGCGAGGCGCGGGCGGAATAGCCGGCACACCCGCTTCAGTTCTGCGGCGCTGAGGCCGGCGAAAAGCTCAAGATTGCCGATCATTTCCGGGATCTTGAGGCCGAGATCCAGCCGCGGGCGCCGGTGTTGCCGCCGTTGCAGAGCCAGGACATGCCGGCGAAGGCTGTGATGCAGCTCGCGGCCAAGCAGCCCTTCCCCGCGCAGCGTCTCATAACGATCCAATTCTTCCCGTTGCGCCAGTCTCCAGACGAGACGGCGCGCCAGCGCCTCGGCGAAGGCGGGGTACTGCAGGCGCATGGCCTCCAACGCGTTTGCCGTGGCAACCGTCCGCATCGCCAGAATCCTTCCGACAAGTGCTCCGACCCGCGGTCCGAACAGAGGCGTCAGCCTGACCGTGTTGAAGCGGATCAGCTCATCAAGCGCCAGACCGAGCGCCTGCATCATTTCGAATCGTTGCATTAACTGATGGGCCAGCATGGCGTCGATCCGAAAGTGCCGATGGAGAAAATGGGCAAACCGGAACGGCATGCGGAATGCCAGGACCTTGCGGGCAGCTTGCCTGTATCCCGGGCGTCCGCGCAGATGGGCCCCTTCGACGATCCTCTCGGCGTGACGCAACAGCTTGTCCATCACCCCCGGCGACGTCGCCTGCTGGCCGTGATGCTCGAGCAGCAGCTCCCGCTCGCGGTTGGCAAGCGCGATCAGTGCGACCGCCAGCCGTTCACGATCCCGTAGCACGTCGGGACCCGTGTCACCCGCCGCCACGTCCGCCATTCGGCGCTGGTAATCCGCCAGAACCGGATCGAGAGCAGCCGAAGGAAGCCGGTAGCGATCGCCGGCGTCCCGAACCGCGTCCACCACCTCCAACAAGGACAAGGCGAGGATGTGATCGCGCAGCGTCTGATCACGCGGCGTCAGCGCATCCAGCCCCAACTTACGGATAACGGTGCGCAGGGTGATCCCGTTGACGAACAGGGTAAACAAGACGAAGCCGGTTGCGGTTACCACAACGATCTGTTTGGCTTCCTCGGCCAGCCCCTCGGTCTCCACCACGGCGAGGACCAGCGCGAGAGTGACGGCGCCGCGCAGGCCACCCCAAAGGATCGCGATCTTATATTCCCAGCCGACCTTCTTCGTCAGTCGCGCTGCGCTGAGCAACGGCAAGAGCAGGAAGAGGACGCCTCCACGCGCGACAAGGGCGTCCACGGGGAGCGCCAGAACCATGACGACATTGACCAAGCCCGCCTCCGGAATCAACCTCTGGCCCACGATTGCCGCG
>CAZRWU010000194.1:0-5827 GCA_964603915.1 uncultured Rhodospirillaceae bacterium | reverse complement strand
CCGGCAGCTTCGTCGGCGCCTGCATCGTGTCGGGAAGGAAGACGATCGGCGCCTGCAGGCCCTTGGCGCCGTGCACCGTCATGACGCGCACGGCGGCGTTCTCCGACTGCTCCAGGTCGCGCTTGATCTCGAGGGCGCCGGCGTCGAGCCAGTGAAGGAAGCCCTGCAAGGACGGCGCATGAATGCGCTCGAACGTCAACGCGAGGTCGAGAAATTCGGCAAGGGGATCTTCCGCGTCCCGCCCCAGCCGCGCCAGGAGCTTGCGCCGGCCGCCGAGGGGGCCGAGCAACCGGGCGTAGAATTCGAAGGGCGGCATCGTATCGGCCATGCCGAGCACCTCCGAGAGCAGATCATGAGCCGCGGCGAGCGCCGGATCATCCGCCGCCTTGACGGCGAGGGTATCCCACAGGCTTGCGGTGCGCTCGTAGGCGACGCGGAACAGCGTCTCCTCGTCGAAGCCGATCAGCGGTCCCTTGAGAACCGTGGCCAGCGTCAGATCATCGCCGGGCAGAAGAACGAAGCGCCCGACCGCCATCAGATCCATCACCGCCATCTGCTCGGTCAGAACCATCCGGTCGACCCCGGCCACCGCGACATGGCGGTTTTTCAGCGCGCGCACCAGTTCCTCGACGAACGGCGTGCGCCGGCGGACCAGCACCATGATGTCGCCGGGGGTGATCGGCCGCCCCGCCGATTCGAGCATCTCGCCGCCGCTGATCATGATCTTGATGCGCTCGGCGACGAGGCGGGCGAGGCGCGTTTCCGGGGAGTCGCCGCGAACCCGCTCGACGGGAGGCCCCCACGGCTCGGGATCCTCCACCGGCCGCGGCGTCACCGGCGGCCAGACCTCGACGGACCCGCCATCGAGCATGCGGAATGCCTGGTGCACGATCGGATCGCGATCGAGGGCCACGCCGGCGGCGTTGTCCGGAATGGCGAAAACGGCATCGACGGCGGCGAGCACGGCGCGCGTGGAGCGGAACGAAACCTGCAGGCTGAGCGGGCGCCAGAGCCCGTCCATCGCCCGCACCCTCTCGCCGAACCAGTCCCGGTTGGCGATGAACTGGGCGGGATCGGCGCCCTGGAAGCTGAAGATCGACTGCTTGACGTCGCCGACCGCGAAAACGGTCCGGCCGTTGTCGCGGGTCGAATCGCCGGCGAAGAAATCGCCGGTCAGCGCGCGGACGATGCGCCACTGCTCCGGGCTGGTGTCCTGGGCCTCGTCGATGAGGACATGATCGATGCCGCCGTCGAGCTTGTAGAGCACCCAGGAGGCGTTTCCCTCCTTCTCGAGCAGACGCGCCGTGCAGACGATGAGATCGTCGTAATCGAGCAGCGATCGCTCCTCCTTGAGCCGCTGGTAGGCGGAAATGAGGGCGTTTCCGAGCATAAGCAGGGCTTCGGTGGCGCCCGCCGACATCGCCGCGCGACAGCGCATCAGCATGGCGAGCAAACGCTCGCCTTCGGCGCGAAGCGCCTCCGCGGCCCCCGGCGCCCGCTGCGCCACGGCCTTGGTGATCAGGCGCTGCTTCAAGTCCGCCTCGTTGGTCAAGAACTCCTTGCGGTAGCCTTCGAACAGGCCGACGCGCTCGCCCGGCGTCGCCGCCAGCCATGCCGCGATCGCCGCCGCGCGCTTCGCGTCTTGCGCGCTGCCGCCGGCGAGGGCCTCGCAAGCCAGGCGCAATCCCTCTTCATCGCAAGCGCCTTTGGCGCAGGCGGCGGCGGTCAGCGTCTCCGCCGTATCCCCGTCGGCGACGCCGAGGCAGGCGCGAATGGCGGCGGCCGCCCGCGCGACCGATCCGTGGCGTTCGATCAGGGCGCTGATGCGGCCGCGCTGGGCCGCCAGCGTTCTCATCAACTCGCCGAAGCCGCCTTCGCCGACATGCCGCGTCACTTCCGCCAGAGCCGCCGCCAGCGCGCCGCCGTCGCGCTCGGCCGCGATCAGCACCTCGTCGCGGGCCATCGCCATCAGTTCCGCCTGATCGCGCTCGTCGAGGACGGAAAAATGCGGCGCGAGGCCGGCTTCGAGGGGAAAGCGCCCGAGAACCGACTGGCAGAACGCATGGATGGTGTAGATGTTCATCCCGTCGGGCGCGTCCAGAACCCGTGGGAACAGCTGCCGCGCGGCGCGGCGTTCGCGCGCGTCGGGTTTGCGCCCGAGAAGCTTGAAAAGATGATGCTCGAGTTCGTCATGGCCGGCGGACGCCCAATCGCCGAGTTCGCGCGCGATGCGCACGCTCATCTCGGCCGCCGCCGCCTTGGTGAAGGTCAGGCACAAGATGCGCTGCGGCATGATTCCCGCCAGCATCAAGCTGAGAACCCGGTCGGTCAGGATCTTGGTCTTGCCGGTGCCGGCCGACGCCGCCACCCACACCGAGGCGGTCGGATCGGCGGCGCCGCGCTGGGCAATGTCCGCCGCGCGAAGGCTGACATCCCGCGCATCCACCGCGTCAGTCCCCGCCATCGTGACCGACCGCCGACCATTCCCTGACCCGCGCCAGATGCTCGTAATCCGAAAACCGCGGCGCGGCGCTCGGCCGCGGGCGCGCCGGATACCGCGTCTCGGGGCGGTCGAACACGGTGACCAGCTGCTGCACGCCCGCCAGCGCGCGGCGGGCCAGCTCCTGCGCGTTATCGGTGGCGGCGGCGCATTTTCCCGCCGGCTCTCCGCCCGTCAATTGCCAATACTCCAGCGCGCCGATAACGGCGCCGGCAACGGTATCGAAACAGCCGGCCGCGGCGATCGCCGCTTCCAGAGGCAGTTGCGGCGCGAAACCGGCGGCGACTTCCTTCTTGGTGGGAGGAGAGCCGGTCTTGTAGTCGACGATGGCGAGGCTGCCGTCGGCGAGGAGGTCGATTCGGTCGGCGGTCGCGGTCAAGGTGAAGGGTCCCGCCGGCGCCTCGAACTGAAGCCGGCCGCAAACCTCGGTGACGCTCAGCCGAATGCCCGGCCGCCGCTGCCGCTCCATCTCAAGGAACCAGCGGGCGATCCTCTCGAACCGCGGCCACCAGAACGCGCGCACCCCGGGCCGGTCGAGATTGTTGCCGAGCGACAGCCGGCCCGCCGCCAGCAGCCGGTCAAGCGCGTCGTCCGGAAGCTGCCCCCCGGTCTCTTTCAGGAACAGATCGAGGGCGCGGTGCACGAACGAGCCGTAATCGACAGCTCCCGGGTCGGCGTCGAGCGGATCCAACGGCCGCAGTTTCAGAATATGCCGGGCGTAGATGGCATAGGGATCGCGCATCCATGCTTCGATCTGGGTGACGGAGAGTTGCCGCGGGCGGGCGGCAATGGGCGGACAAGGCGCCGGCGGCTCGGCGGGCGAGGCGGCCTCCGCCGCGTCCAGCATGCGCTGCCATTCCAGCCACGGCGATCCGCCGTCGAGGCTGGGCGGCTCGGCGCCGTCGCCACGCACCACGGCGGCGCCGCGAATGAGATTGCTCAATCGCAGCAGCCAGCGGGACTCCACGGTGGGCGTTCCCTCTACCCGCCGCGCCCGGGTCAGAACGATCTCCGGCGCGGCGAAAGCCTGGGTGAAATCGTGAGCCGAAAGGCCGATCCGCCGCTCCGGCAACGGCAAGCCGAATTCCGTCATCATCGGGCGGCTCATCCACGGGCTGCCCTCGACCTTGGGCGGCCACGCGCCTTCGTTCAAGCTGCCGAGGATCATCACGTCGGGCCGCTGCAGCCGGGCTTCGAGCGGACCCCAAATCGCCAGCCGCGGATGACTGCCGTAGCGCGGCCGCACCACCCGTTCCATCATCAACGCTTCCAGCAAGGCGGGATAGGCCGCCGGCGCGATGGGCGGGAACGCGTCCGCCGCTTGTCCCAGTTCCGCCACGAACGCCGCGGCGGCTTCGCCCGCTTCGCCGCGCCACAGGCGCGCCGCCCCGCTTTTGTCATGACTGGTCGCAAGCCGTTCCGCCATGGCGACGTGGGCCGCGACGAAATCGCCGACGGCGCCGCGCTCGCGCCGAAAAAGCGCGGCAAGAGGTTCGACGGCCGCCTCCAGTTCGACGAGAAGCTGCGAGAGCCGACGCCACCGCTCGGCCAAGTCCGACTGCGGCGTCGTCTCGTTCCACTCCGCCTGCGCCTTGGCCAGCGACGCGGCAAGGCCGGCAATTCCCGGCTGCGGTCGCGGGCCGCGCAACACCGTGCGCTCCAGTTGCCGAACCAGACGGCGAAAGCCGGGCGGATGCTGCCCTCCCGCCGCAAGCGGATGCTTGAGCATTCCCAGCAGAGGCACCGGCGCCAATTCCTCCGCGACCGCCCGCGCCGTCAGGCGCAGGAACGCTCCCGGTTGCGTCTGGGCGAGCGGGCGCCCGCCGGAATCGTCGACCGCGATGTTCCAGCGCTGCAACTCGGCGGCGACGCGGCGCGCGAGCGCGCGATCGGGCGTCGTCAGCGCCGCCGTCTTGCCTTCGCTCTCGAGCGTCGCGCGCATGATCAAGGCGATCGCCCGGGCTTCTTCCTCCGGGCCCGGCGCATCGATGCGCGTGACGCCGGCCAGGGCCGTCGACAGCGACGTCGCGTCCCCCTGCCACTGCTCGGCCGCCGCCGCGGGACGCAGGGCAAGATTGATCATGGCGCTGCGCTCGCCGCGGGAATTGGTCAGGCCCGGCGCCGGCCAGGGCCGCACGTCGCGCCGGTCGATCCCGAGCCGATCGAGAAGGCGGGCCATGCCATGCTGCGGGTGGCACGGCTCCAGCGCATTCCACGTCTCGTCGTCCGCGTCCCGATCCAGACCGGGAAGAACCACCGCGCCCCGCGGCAGCCGGCTCACCGTGACCAGCAGGTCCGCCGTCGCGGGAATGCTGCCGGTGGAGCCGGCGGCGATCACCGGCGTTGTCGGCGGCGACTCCCGCCATGCCCGGGCCTGGGCCTTGATGAGCTGGTTGCGATGATCGGCGGGATCGAGGCACCCTTCCTCGGCGAGCACACGGGGCCAGTATTCGGTGACGATGGCGAGGAAATCGAGCGTCAGTTCCCAGTGCTCGGCGAACCGTTGCGGGACGAGGTCGCCGAGGCGATGCAGATCGAGTCCTTCGGTATGCACCTGATCGAGCAGCCGGGCCAGTTCGGCGGCAAGGCGGGCGGCCTGATCGGGCGTCGCGGCATTCCGGCCGAACGCGAGAATCAGCCGGGTGAGGAGAAGCTGGCGGCGAAGCGGCGGAATCGGCGGCGGCAGGAACAATTCGCCGGCGGCCAATGCGCCGGCGCCTTGCTCGGAGAACGCGACTTCATCCTCGTCAACATCGCCGATCGGCGTAATGCGCGGCAGCAGCATCGCCCGCCCGGCCGATTGGCGGAGAAACGCGGCGGTCAGCGCCCGCGTGCTGCGGCGGGTCGGCACCAGGATGCGCACCGCCGGAACCATGGCCGGGTCCGAGCCGACCTCGGCGAGAACGCCGGCCGCCAGCGCATCGACGAAGGGCATGCCGGCCGGAATCGTGAAAACGCGCGGCTCTTGCTTCACCGCGCCCTTTCTCAGGGCATGATCGCCGTCGCCGAAAGCGGTCATGTGCCGAGGACGCCCGACGGCTGCGGGGCGAGACGGTTGGCCGCCGCCGCGATGTCGGCGGGCCGGCCGACGTGGAACCATTGGCCGTCGTGAACGAGCCCGTACAGGCGTCCCGACGCGCCGGCCCGTTCATACAGAACGTTCAGCGAGAACGGCCCACGCGGCGCGTCGGAAAACAGCCGCGGATGGAGCATCTGGACGCCGGTGAATAGAAAAGGCGCATGATAGGGATCCCGACGGCGAAGCAGACGGCCCCCCTGCCCCATGAAGAAATCCCCCATGCCGTCGTATCCGAGGGCGTCGACGGT
>CAZRWU010000193.1:0-5838 GCA_964603915.1 uncultured Rhodospirillaceae bacterium | reverse complement strand
ACGCCCGCTTCAAGTTGAATCGTCTCGGGCGTGAAACTGAAATTCGACAGGCTGACCGTTACAGTGCTCGGCGGCAGTGAATCCGATTGCGCTACGGCAGTCTGAACACCGATCAGCAATGATGAAATGAGGAGAAGTTTGCGCATGTCGATTCTCTTGAAGAATATTCAATCTCCACTCGGACCTTGCGTAGTGCTGAACGAGCGAGGCGGTCGCTTCCCGCAAGGCGAACGTTCGTTACTCATCGATTCTGGGCGCTCACCAATAGCAATTCTCTGCTGCAGTGCTATGAATGGGCTCAACGGCGTCCGTTCTGGCTTCGCGCATCAGCCGCCGAGTCACCTCCTGATCGCTCGCTCAAGGCTGTTCACACGCTTGGACCGAAAGCCATTCCCTACAACACTGAGCGCCCGCACCTCGGATACCGCAGAATAGGCAGGCAACCCATCGGAACTATCATGCCATTCGTCAGTCAAGAAGCTTAACGCCATAAAATACGTCGGCGGGATGCGGATGAAGTGATGTTCACGGACTGTGTCCGAGCCTTTCTTAAGGTTCGCTGCCCAACGACAGAAGAGAAGCGTTGCCTCCGGAGGAGGTGGTGTCGATCGTCAGCGTCCGCTCGAAGACGAAGCGGGAGAGATAGTGCGGACTGCCGCAAGGTGGAAGCCCGATGCTTGCCTCGAACCGTTCGTCGTGGATGATGAGCGGAGCGATCGAGACGTCCCGCTGCGCCAGCACTTGGCCGACTTCGGAGGCGATCTCAGGCGGGCCGCAGAACGAAACTCCGGCCAGCCTGGGATCCGACAGGAACCCGTCAAGTCGGTCTGCGCCGTTCGTTTCCAGGATTTGCAGCGCGCCATCCGGCAGGCCTGCATCGGTGAGCAGAGACGCGAGCCGAGCGGCATGCTCCGGCTCGGGATGCCAGGCGAGGACGACGTTGCCGCAGGCGAGCGGAGCGGCAATCTGGCGCACGAAGGGGGCGAGGCCGGGGTCGCCCATGCACAGGCAACCGATCAGGCCGCGCGGCTGGAACGAGAGCTCATTTCGTTCTCCGGTCGGACCCGGCAAAGGTTGAGGAGCCGCTAGAGTCGAGCGCAGTTGCGCCGCGCAGAAACGAAGATACTCGGTTGCCTGAGCGGCGGCGGCTCCAACACAGCTTGAGTCCACGATCATTTCGGGAGCGGACTCGACGGCCGTGGCGCATCGCTCGAGCCAGGCCGCCCGCTGCTCCTGGGAAGTCAGGCTCCAACTTGACCGCGCCGCTTCCGCCGCTTTAAGCGCTCCGTCCAGCGACGTTCGGTCCACGCGTCTATCGGCGAGCGTAACGATTTGTGCTCTCGGGGTCTGAACCTGCGCTGGCGTCGATCCTGCGGCGTGGCCGCTCGCCGGTCGCGATGCCACAAACCGATGCAGATAATGCGGCCCGCCCGCCTTCGGTCCGGTTCCGGACTGACCTTGGCCACCGAAAGGCTGAACGCCCACCGCCGCGCCGATCTGATTGCGGTTGACGTAGGTGTTGCCGATACGGATGCGGTCGAAGATGAATCGCCATGTCGCGTCGATCCGCGTCTGGATGCCGAGCGTAAGGCCATAGCCTGTGTCGTTGATCGCCTCGATCACCTGTGGAAGCCGGTCGGCGGGGTAGCGAATGACGTGGAGCACCGGACCGAACACTTCACGCTGCAGCAGCGACAGGCCATCGATCTCGAACGCGGCGGGGGCGACGAACGTTCCCCGATCCGTGCCGGAGCCAAGCCTCGCGCGGGCGATCAGCCGTCCGTCGCTGCGCATCCGCTTGATGTGCCCCTCCAGCATCGCCTGCGCCTCTTCATCGATCACCGGGCCGACGTCTGTCGCGAGCAGCGCCGGATCGCCGACCTGGAGTTCGTCCATCGCGCCGGCCAGCATGTCGATGATTCGGCCCGCGACGTCTTCCTGGATGAACAGCACGCGCAGCGCCGAGCAGCGCTGCCCCGCGCTCTGAAAGGCGGAAACGACGGCGTCACGGACAACCTGCTCGGGAAGCGCGGTCGAATCGACGATCATCGCGTTCTGGCCGCCGGTTTCGGCGATCAATGGCGGATGACCGCGCGCGCGCCTGGCCAGCGCGCGGTTGATGGCCAAAGCCACCTCGGTCGAGCCGGTGAAGACGACGCCGGAGACGCGGGGATCCGCGACGATCGGTCCGCCGATTGCCGCACCGTCGCCCGGCAAGAAATGCAGGACATCGGCGGGAATGCCGGCGCGGTGCAAAAGCCGCACGCCTTCCGCCGCTATTAGCGGCGTCTGCTCGGCCGGCTTCGCCACCACTGCATTGCCCGCGACCAACGCCGCGGCGATTTGTCCGGTAAAGATGGCAAGCGGGAAGTTCCAAGGACTGATACAGCCAAATACGCCCCCGCCCGTAAGCTCCACGCGGCCCACGCCATTGGTCGCAATCGGCAGGATCAGCGGTCTGCCCAGGTCTTGGCGCGCCCGATGGGCGTAGTAGCGGCAGAAGTCCACCGCCTCGCGCACCTCGGCAACCGCGTCGTTGATGGTCTTGCCCGCCTCGCGCACAGCAAGCGCCATGAGGGCCGGCATGTTCGCTTCCATCAAGTCGGCGGCGCGATCGAGGCAAAGGGCGCGCTCCTCGACCGGCGTCGCCGCCCAGGCTGCGGCCGCGGCGCTGGCGCTGCCGAGCGCTTGCTCCACATCGGCTTGGTCCGCCTCGGCGACATGTCCGACAGAGCGGCTGTGGTCCGCGGGAGACATGGCTTCGCGCCCGCCGCTGGAACGCTCCTCACCGGCGATGATCGGCCCGGCGTCCCAGGTCCGTTCATCAGCCTCCGCCATGGCTTGCGCCAACTCGGCAAGACTTGATCGGTCGGAGAGGTCGACGCCGTATGAGTTCAGCCGTTCTGGTAGATACATCTCCCGCGGCACAGGAATCTGAGGATGCGGCACCCGCGCCAGGGCGTGAACGGTGGCGATCGGATCGGCGACGATTTCCTCGATCGGTAAACGGTCGTCCTGAATCCGGTTCACGAAGGAGCTGTTGGCGCCGTTCTCCAACAAGCGCCGAACGAGATAGGCGAGCAGGTCCTCGTGCTGTCCCACCGGCGCGTAGATGCGGCAGCCGACGCCTACCGGATGGTTTTCGACGATCTCCTCATACAGCGTCTCCCCCATGCCATGCAGGCGCTGGAACTCAAAGTCGTGCCCATCGCCGGCAAATTCCAGCACCGCCGCGATCGAGTGCGCGTTGTGCGTGGCGAACTGTGGATAGAACAGCGCGCGCTGATCAAGGAGGCGACGTGCGCAAGCGAGGTATGAGACGTCGGTCGACGGCTTGCGGGTGAACACCGGGTAACCCGGCAGACCCAGTTCCTGCGAGCGCTTGATCTCGGCATCCCAGTAAGCGCCTTTGACCAGGCGGACCATCAGACGGCGGCGGCGGCGCCGCGCCAAGTCGGCGAGCCAATCGATCACGAAGGGCGCCGTCTTCTGGTAAGCCTGGACGACGACGCCGAGGCCGTCCCACTTCCCGTCGAGCTGCGGGTCGGCCGCGACGGCCTCGACGACATCGAGCGAGATGTCGAGACGCTCCGCCTCCTCGGCGTCGATGGTGAGCCCGATGCCGGCCGATGCGGCCTGCCGCGCCAGCGCCAGCACAAGCGGCGCCAGCTCTTCTTGAAGGCGCTCGGCCTTCCCTACCTCATAGCGCGGGTGCAATGCCGAGAGCTTGACGGAGATGCCCGGCCGGTCGGCGACGGCGCCGCTGCTCGCCCTATGTCCGATCGCGGCAATCGCGTGTTTATAAGCCTCGAAGTAAGCGGCCGCCGCTTGCCGTGTCCGCGCCGCTTCCCCCAGCATATCGTATGAGTAGCGATAGCCACGCGTTTCCAGCGCTCGCGCATTGTCCATCGCGTCCTCGATGGTGCGCCCCATGACGAACTGCCGCCCCATGATGCGCATCGCGTAATTGATGGATTCGCGCACCACTGGCTCGCCGAGCCTCGCCATCAACCGGCGCAGCGCAGCGCCGACAGACTGACCCTCGTCGTCGCGAAGCTGGATGAGGCGGCCCGTCAGCATCAAAGCCCAGGTCGAGGCGTTGACGAAAACCGAGGGGCTACGGCCGATGTGGCGGTCCCAATCAGCCGCCGAGAGCTTATCGCGGATCAATCGCTCCTGAGTCACGTCGTCGGGAACCCGCAGCAGCGCCTCGGCTATGCACATCAAGAGCACGCCTTCCTGCGAGGATAGCCCGTATTCATGCAGGAAAGCGTCGAGACCGCCCTTCCCCAGCCGTTCTGCACGAACTGCCTCCACGAGCTGACGGGCCCGCGCATCGATCCGCCGCAGGCTCTCGCTGGGTAACTGTAAGTTCTCGAGCAGGCCGCGCACGCACGCGGTCTCGTCGCCGCGCAGGTGGACGTGGATCGCCGTACGCAGCGAGGGTTGTTCAGGGGGGGCATCCCAAGCGAAGATCATGCTCGCCTTTCGCACCTCCCTGAACCGGCGTTCGTTACTCCGCCGCGACGGGAATGACGCCCGTGCGCTCGGCGGCGACCGTGCGATCGTAGTCCGATACGACGGAAATCGGTGGCTCGCGAGTCAACAGACTGACCGCGACGATGACGAGGCCACAGACAAGGAACCCTGGGACGATCTCGTACAGCTCAAAAATGCCACCCTCGAGCTGCTTCCAGACGACCACCGTGGCCGCGCCCGCGACCATGCCCGCGGCAGCGCCATACTGGTTCATACGTCGCCAGAACAGCGACAGGATAATGACCGGGCCGAAGGCGGCGCCAAAGCCGGCCCAGGCGTAGGCCACAAGGTTGAGGACGGTGGTTTCGGGATCGGAGGCGAGGACGGTCGCCAAAACCGCAAGACCAAGGACGCTCAGGCGGCCGACCAGCACCAGCTCCCGTTCGCTCGCGCGGGGACGTAGAAATGGGCGATAGAGGTCTTCCGTGAGGGCGCTGGAGCAGACAATCAGCTGCGAGCTTATCGTGCTCATCACTGCGGCAAGAATTGCGGCAAGCAAAAAGCCTGCGATCCATGGACTGAACATGATCTGGCAGAACTGAATGAACACCGTCTCGGGGTTGGCCAACGGCTGCTGCGCGAAGTACGCGATCCCGATGTAGCCTACGAAGATCGCGCCATAGAGGCCGCAGACCATCCAGACGATGTTGATAAGACGCGCCAGCGGCACGTCGTGCTGCGCGCGCACGGCCATGAAACGAACGAGAATGTGCGGCTGCCCAAAGTAACCGAGGCCCCACGCCATCAGCGAGACGATGCCGAAGATGGTCATATCGGTGAAAGCATCGTTGAAGCCGGGATTGATCGTGCCTATTCGGGCGACCGCAACGTCCCAGCCGCCAAGCTCGCCGACGGCGGTGAACGGCACGACGAGAAGGGCTATGAACATCATGACGCCCTGAACCGTGTCGGTCCAGCACACGGCGAGAAAGCCGCCCAGGAAAACGTAAGCCACGATGCACAGGGAGCCCAGCCACACGGCGAGCTGATAATCCAAGCCGAAGGTCTGCTCGAACAGCACGCCGCCGGCGACGAGCCCCGCCGAGACGTAAATGGTGAAGAACAGAAGAATGACGACTGCGGTGAGCACGCGCAATGTCCGCGACCGGTCCTGAAAGCGGTTATCGAGATAGTCGGGGATGGTGAGCGCGTCGCGCGCCACCTGCGTGTAGATTCTGAGGCGAGCGGCCACGAATTGCCAGTTCAGGTAGGCGCCGATCACCAAGCCAACAGCGATCCACATCTGATTCATTCCGGAGGCGTACACGGCGCCGGGCAGACCCAGCAGCAGCCAGCCGC
>CAZRWU010000192.1:0-5842 GCA_964603915.1 uncultured Rhodospirillaceae bacterium | reverse complement strand
CCGGTATCTGGGACCGGGATTGCCCAGTCCCACGACCAGTAGCGGTAAAGACGAAGCCATCCTCCTTAAGCAGGTTCGCGGAAGCCCGGCGTTATCTATTCCTCGCCCGCGCCCCGCTTGCCAACCACCGGAACCTCGCTCGGCTCGACCGGCTCCTCGACGGCAACCGTGGTCGGCGGCGCGATCGAGGCAACCGTGCCTTCGGCGTCCGCGGCGGAAATTTCCGCTCCGGAAGGCAGCGCAATATCCGTCAGGTGAATGACGTCGCCGATTTCAAGACCGGAGAGATCGATCTTGATGTTGTCGGGAATTTGGTCGGCCTGACAGCGCAGCGGGATTTGATAGAGGACGACGTTCAGCACGCCGCCGGTCCTGATGCCGGGACAGGCATCCTCGTTCTCGAATACGACATCGACATCGACATCGACCATCGTCGCCGCGCTGACGCTGAGGAAGTCGACGTGGAGCGGCCGGCCAATGACCGGGTCCCGCTGGCATTCGCGAACCAGCGCGCGAAGCTTCTGACCTTCGACATCGATTTCGAACACCTTGGCGAAGAATCCCGGCGTGTGCAGTTGCTTATCGAGGGCGACAAGGTCCACAGAGATCGCCATCGGTTTCTGATCGCGGCCATAGATGATCGCGGGAACCCGTCCCTCGCGGCGCGCCGCGCGCGCGCCTCCCTTACCTCGCGGGCGCCGCCGATCGGCGGCAAAAGTCACAGTTTCAGACATCGTTGCTTTTCGCGCTCCTTCGTAACGACCCACGCTCCCTTTCAGGGAACGAAGGGCGAATGTTCTGACCGGCAAATCTCTTAATCGAACAGGCTCGAGACCGAGGTTTCCTCGCTGATCCGCCGGATCGCTTCGGCCATCAGCGGGGCGATTGTCAGCTGCTCGATATTGTTCGAAACACGGACGGCTTCGGTTGCGGCAATGCTGTCGGTAATGACCAGCTTTTGCAAGGGCGATGCGCTGACGCGAGCGACGGCGCCTCCGGAGAGAACGCCATGGGTGGTATATGCGCACACCGATTGCGCGCCCGCTTCCATCAGAGCATGCGCCGCGTTGCACAAGGTGCCGGCGGAATCGACAATATCGTCAACAAGAATGCATTGGCGGTTCTCGACGTCGCCGATGATGTGCATGACCTCCGACACGCCGGCCCGCTCCCGCCGCTTGTCGATTATGGCGAGATCGCTGTTGAGGCGTGTGGCGAGCAGGCGGGCGCGCACCACGCCGCCGACATCGGGCGAGACGATCATCACGTCGTTATTGTCGAAATGCTCCTGGATGTCCTTGGTGAAAACCGGCGCCGCGTAAAGGTTATCCACCGGGATATCGAAAAATCCCTGGATCTGGGCGGCATGAAGATCGAGGGTGAGGATCCGGTCGGCGCCCGCCGTGGTGATCAAGTTGGCGACCAGCTTGGCCGAGATCGGCGTCCGCGGCCCCGATTTGCGGTCCTGGCGGGCGTAACCAAAATAGGGAATGACGGCCGTCACCCGCCGCGCCGAGCCGCGCCGGAGCGCATCGAGTATGACCAGCAGCTCCATCAAGTTGTCGTTCGCCGGATAGGAGGTCGATTGGATGACGAAAACATCCTCGCCGCGAACGTTTTCGTCGATCTCGACAAACACCTCCATATCGGAGAAACGACGGACACTCGCCTTGGAGAGCGGAAGGCGGAGATAAGCCGAAATAGCCTCGGCAAGCGGCCGATTGCTGTTGCAAGAGATGATTTTCATGAAACAACGAGGCCTCGCCCCTAGACTCCGGCGCATTGCGCGGGAATGCGGCCTGTTCCATGGCAACCGCAGCAGCTTCCCGCAGGAAAGAATTTATCAACGTCGACTCGTCCTGGCAAACGGCCATTCGCGGCAAAATTTGTAATCGCGCGTACCACCCCCAATCGCGGCCCGCTCCCGGCCGAGGCGCTGCGCGGATCGCCATTGCGGCAAGCGCGCCTCCTCCCGCGCCTCACATCATTACGCACATGGTCATCATCGCAAGAATGAAAAAAATGATCAGGATGATCATGTAGGGCATTTCATTGGCCTCGAAACGTCACCGGCACAGCGCCACGCTGGACAGGAGGCGTCCATAATCACCGCCGCCCGTCAACGCGGTGCAGCGGTAGCTGAAGAATCGATCGGGTTCGTCGCAGGTATCGAACGGCAAAATGTCCACCATGCCGATCGCCGTCGCGGCGACGCGGCCGGCGACGTAGGCCGGCAGATCGAACAGGTGATGCTCCGGCCGCTTCGATGGTTCGAAAAACCGTGCCGTGGCCGGCTCGCCGGTCACGAACGCTTCCCGAAACTCCGGCCCGACCTCGTAGGACTGGCGCTGGATGCATGGCCCAACGGCGGCGACAATGCGCGAGCGGCGCGCGCCGAGTTCAACCATGGCCGCGACCGTGGCCTCGACGATGCCGGCCCGGGCGCCGCGCCAGCCGGCATGAGCCGTCCCGATGACCCCTGCTTCACCATCGACGAACAACACCGGCGCGCAATCGGCGGTGACAACGCCAAGTGCGATCCCCGGCGTCCGCGTCACCAGGCCGTCGCCCTGTGGACGCCGGTCGGGCGGCCAGTCGTCGTCGACGATGATGACTTGGCTTGAATGAATCTGGATCGCTGTCCGCAAGGCATCGCCGGGGAGACCGAGCCGGCGCATGGCGCGGCCGCGATTCTCCCGCACATTCTCCGGATCATCGCCGGAGCCAAGGCCGCAATTCAGCGAGGCGTAAGGCTCCCCGCTGACGCCGCCTTGCCGCGTGAAAAACCCATGGCGGATGCGGGAGGAATCGCTGAACGCTTCGGAAATGATCAAGAGCCGGTGACCTTCGTTTCCACGGGGCGCCGGGCGGACGAGAACGATCCGCCCGGGCTGGGATGATGCATCGCGCCCAAGATCCAGGGAAGCGCCGGATACGCGCTCACGGCTGAGCTTCGATGTGCTCTCCTTCCGCGTGGAAGAACTCGGGCGCGTCGTCGGGCCGTTGCGGATGGAAGTTGACGCAGATCTGGCGCGTTTCCTCCGATTGAAGAAACTCTCCCGCCAGGCCGCAGGCGAAGGGCGGCCGCCGCTCCCTGTCGTCAGCGTAGCAAAGGAACGAGCAGCCGGTGCATCTGCCAAACCGACGCTTGCCGCGCCCGCACGCCAGATCCTCCAGCATCGAGCCGAGAGCCTCGGCCATGTCGCCGCGTTGCCGACGCGTCAGGCGAGCCACCGCGTCGACCAGCGCCTCGAACGGATCCTGGCGAAGGAAAGCGCGTCCAGCCTCCGTCAGCGCGACGGTCGCGCTGCGGCCATCGCGCTGCGACGGCGTGCGCGTCAGCAACCCGCGGCTGACCAGGCTCTTGACGGTCTGCGAAGCGGTGCCCTTGGTGGTGTGATGAAAGGCGGCGAACGCCGAGACGGTGCGGGAGAACCGGTTGGCGCGAGAGAAATAGCGAAGCGCGCTCCACTGCGCCGCATTCAGGCCCGCCGAATTCTCGCAACAGGCGGCGCGGCCGAGTTGGAGAACCATCTCGGCGATCACGTGTTCGCTTTGCGTCTTCGTCGTCTGCACCTGAAAATGATAGTCATCCGAAACCAGCTTGACAAGGATCTGCCGAGACATCTAGTTACGACTCGAAACCAGTTTCCCGGGTGCCTGGGCTAGAGGGTCCGCGATGCAGATCACAAACAGCGCCTACCTCGCCGTCGAATGCATGGCTCATCTGACCGGCTGCACGATCGAGCGGCCGGGCAAGACCTTGTGGCTGGCCCAGGCGATCCACCGCTCCGTCTCCTACACCGAAGCGCTCATGGCGCGGCTGCGCAAGGCGGGTCTCGTGACCGCGAAAAAAGGATCGGGCGGCGGCTACGTCCTCAGCAGGCCCGCCGATCGGATCACCATCGCGGAAATTTTCAAGGCTTTCGACGAGCCCCGGGGCGCCGGCGCCGTCCCATCGGCGAAGGGCGACGGAACAGACATGTCCAACACCGAAGCGCTGTGGGATTCGTTGCGAACCACCGTCTTGCTGTTCCTAAGCGGCATCTCGCTCGCCGATGTGGCGGCCGGCGGCGCCGACCGGCTCCGCCTCTACCAGAGGCTGCCGAGCCGAGCGGCGGGCACGGATGTCCCCGTCCCCGGCGCCGAAAACCGCGCCTGAGGGCTAGGGCTTGTAGACATTCGCTGCCGGGTTGCCGCGGGTCGGGGCGGCGGTTCTCGTTTTAAGGGTCCCGACGCGGCTTGGGGAGCCGGAAACGGGTCTAGGCATGGCGGGGAAGTCTGATTCAAGGCTGCCGAAAGGAGAGCAGCCATGGATCGAGACTTGTTGAACGACGAGCACTGGCAGCGGATTGCCCCGCTTCTCCCCGGCAAGGTGGGCGACCCCGGTCGCAGGGGCGCGGACAACCGGCTGTTTATTGAGGCGGTGTTGTGGCTGGTGCGGGCAGGGGCGGCGTGGCGCGACCTGCCGCCGCGCTTCGGCAAATGGGGGACGGTGTGGAAGCGGTTCCGACGATGGGCCGAGAAGGATGTCTTCGAGCGGATCTTCGCGGCGCTGTCGGGAGATCCCGATTTCGAGTACGCGCTCATCGACGGCGCCATCGTCAAGGTCCACCGGCACGGCGCCGGCGCAAGGGGGGGACTCAAAATCAAGGCGCCACGACAGCGTCGGCACCGAGCCGCTGCTGCACGGCATCTCGATCGAGGCGCTGATCGGCGACAAGCCCTTCGACAGCGAGTGGCTCAGGGCACAGCTCAACGAACGCGGCGCCCTGGCGGTGATCCCGCCCAACGGCAGCCGCGCCGCAACCATCCCCTACGACAAGGAAATGTACAAATGGCGCCACTTGATCGAAAACCTCTTTCAGAAAATCACGGAGCTCCGGCGTATCGCCACCCGCTACGACTGCCCGTGAGGGGACGTGCAGCGGCAAGACCAACACCAAACCGAAGCAAGTCCAGCGTGGGTGCATCGGCACACCGCCTGCGGTAATTTCCATTCTCCTTGAGCATATGGGGAATCCTGACCCGGAGGTCCGGCATGTCGCCGCTTGTGCACTCGAGCGCCTTGGCCGGCTGGAAGCGCGAGCGGCGCTACTCGGGCTGCTGTGCAACGCGCCTTTGCCGAGGTGATCGACGATCTCCGACCACGGGGATGAGCAGCAGATGCTCCGCGTCAGCCAGCGCCATGTTGACGCTCGGGACCATCCGCCCGGGACAAACCACAGCCGAAGTGCGCTCTTGTCGTTGCAACATCGGCTGAAATAGCTCCGCCGGAGCCAGTCATGGCGCTCGAGGCGGTGACAACGCCTCGTCGGAGGCTACATCCACGTCATTCCGCTTCCGGTTAAACCGGAATCCAGCTACATTGGCGTCAATAAGCGGCGAAGAAGCCGCCCGTTTGGGAACTGTCGGTTTAAGACTAATATCGAGGAGTGTTGTACAAGCCGCGAACTTGCTTCACTGTTCGACGTTGCTGATTCAGCGACCCGTTCGGAGAGCAGCGCAAGGCCAACCCGAGGTGCAGACATGGCCGACCAGCTCACTTCCGCCACGTGGTTTTGGCTCCTGGTGCCAATACTCGCCTGCGTCGGGCTCTCGATCCTGACGATGATCTTTCGCCGGAAGGCCGAGAGGTAGAGCCATGAGCTTCGGGACGATCGGTGCCTTCGTCATCTACATCGTCGCGATGCTGGCGATCGGGGTGATCTGCTACCGGCGGAACCGCAATCTAAATGATTTCATTCTCGGCAGTCGGGGACTGAACCCCGGCGTGGCGGCGCTGTCTGCCGGCGCCTCGGACATGAGCGGCTGGCTGCTGATGGGCCTGCCCGGCGCGGTC
>CAZRWU010000191.1:0-5845 GCA_964603915.1 uncultured Rhodospirillaceae bacterium | reverse complement strand
CGCGCGATCCTCGAGAGCCGGGGGCTGGAGCCGTCGGGCGTCGTCATGATCGGCGATGGCCGCGCCGACTACGATGCCGCGATGGCCAACCGGGTCCGCTTCATTGGACGCCTGACCCGTGGCTATCCGAGCCCGTTTCCCCAGGATGCCGACGTCATCGACGACTTGACGAGCCTGCCGCGTTTTCTCCACCCGTAGACGGTTGCGTCCACCCTTCGCCGCGGCCGTTGGTTACGCCTCTTTGCGGAACGCGGATTTGCCTGTAAAGGCTGACAGCATGAGCCTGATTACCGACATGATCGCGCTTAACGATTTCTGTCGCCGGATCGCCGGATGCGCCTACATCACGGTCGATACGGAGTTCATGCGCGAGCGCACCTACTGGCCGCGGCTTTGCCTCGTGCAGGTTGCGGCCTCGGACGAACTGGCGGCGGCGATCGATCCGCTCGCGGGGCTCGACCTCGCTCCCCTCTTCGACATTCTCGCCGACCCGCGCATCTTGAAGGTTTTTCACGCGGCCAGGCAGGATCTGGAAATATTCTTTCACCTCATGGGCCGCCTGCCCGCGCCGGTGTTCGACACCCAGGTCGCCGGAATGGTGTGCGGTTTCGGCGATCAGGTGGGTTACGAAACTCTTGTCACGAAGCTGGCGAAGGTACGGCTGGATAAGGCGTCGCGCTTCACCGACTGGTCCATCCGCCCCTTAAGTCCGCGTCAGATCGACTACGCGTTGAGCGACGTTATTCACCTGCGCCCCGTCTACGAACGCCTGCGTCAGCGTCTCGAAGCAAGCGGCCGGGCGGCGTGGTTGGATGAGGAAATGGCGATCCTCACGGATCCCGCGACATACGACATGGAGCCGATGAACGCCTACCGCCGCATCAAGGTGCGCGGCGGCAACGGCCGCTTTCTTGCGGTGTTGCGCGAACTCGCCGCGTGGCGGGAACGACAGGCGCAAAGCCGGGACATCCCCCGCAACCGCGTCTTGCGCGACGAGGCCATGCTGGAGATCGCCCATCATCTGCCGACCGCCATCGCCGATCTCGATCGCACGCGAGGCCTGGGGCGCTCGTTCGCGGACAGCCCCGCCGGCGCCGAGGTTCTCGCCGCCGTGGCGCGAGGCTGCGCGGCGGCGCCGGAGGAATGGCCGGAGCCCGACATCAAGCGCGAACTGCCGCGCCGCGTCGCGCCGATCGCCGAGCTGCTCAAGGTCCTGCTCAAGATGAAATGCGACGATCACGACGTTGCGCAGCGGCTGGTCGCATCCTCCGCCGACGTCGAAGCGATCGCCGCCTACGGCGAACAAGCCGACGTTCATGCCCTCAAAGGCTGGCGGCGTCAGGTTTTCGGCGAGGACGCCTTGAAAATTCGCGACGGCCGACTCGCCCTTGCCGTCCGCCGCGGCCGCCTTACGGTGATCGACGCCGCTTCCTAGGCGCGATGGACCCAGGGAAGGCGGTTATTGCGGCCACGACGCGGCGACGCCGGTCATCGCCGCGCTGATCTCCCACAGCTTTTCCTGCGCCTCGTGGTCGCGCGCCGCGGCGGACGGCTCGACTGGACGACACTCTGAGAAGTATTGGCCGTTGACGCCGGCGACGTCCGGCGCGCTCGCAAGATAGATCGAGGTCTTCGCCCCTTTTTCGACATCGATGGCGAAGAGGCTGACGAGACGCCACGCCATCGCCGCCATCCAGTCGTCGCGCGCGCCGATGTCGGTTGCGACAAATCCCGGATGCAAGGCGTTCGCTGTTACCGTGCCGCCCTCCAGGCGCCGCGCCAATGCGTACGTGAAGCTGATGTTGGCCAGCTTGGAGCGCTTGTACGCTCTCAAGCCTCGGTACCCGCGCTCGCCCCCGAGATCGGCGAAATCGAGAACGACCCCATGGTGGGCATTGGAGGCGACGTTGACGATCCGCGCCGCCGGCGCGCGGCCGAGCGCGGGCAGCAGAAGATGGGTCAGCAAGAAATAACTGAGGTGGTTGAGGGCGAAGGTCATCTCCACGCCGTCGGGGCTGAGCCGGCGCCGACGGAACATCCCTCCGGCATTGTTGATGAGCACGTCGATTCGTTCATGGCGATCAAGGATTGCGTCGGCGAGCCGGCGGATCTCGCTTTGGCTGGCGAGATCGGCGGCCAGAAACGCGCTCGCGTCACCGCCCACCGCCTTCGCCTCAGCCACCGCCGCCGCGCCGCGCTCGCGGTTGCGCCCGACGATGATCACGTCGGCGCCGCGCCGCGCCAGTTCGCGCGCCGTAACGCGGCCGATGCCGCCCGTTCCCCCCGTCACGACGCAGAGTTTCCCCCGCATCGCGTCCGGGTCTCCCGGCGCGTCCGGCTGTTGCTGGTTCATCGCACGCTCCGCCTTTTGTCGAGATCGATCCGTCTCAGAATATGGGAAGGGCTATCCATGGCAAAGCGTCATGCCGTATTGCTGGCGATCCCGACATCCGAGAACCGAACGAGGCAGTCGCCATGGTCAACAGTCGCACCCTCGCGCCTTTGCTGATCGCGCTGTGCATTGCGCTCGGCGCCTGTGACGACGCGCCGCAAACGGTCGCGCGGCGTCAAGTCGATGGAGCATGGAGTCTGGCGCAAGGCGTGATGAAGGACGCGCCGCTGCTGGTCATCGTGCAAGGCCAGCCCTTCGAGGCGTCGGCGGCCCAACTCGAAACGCGCGTGATGGAGATCATGACGGATGCCGTCACCTGGACCCAAACGCCCCGCTTGACCACCGACCGCGCCCAGGCGCTCAGCCAAACCCTGCGCATCGTGATCACCTTCAATCCGCTCCAGGGGACGAATGCTCATGAGCAGTGCACGGGGCAATCGCGAGGCGGCGGTCCCGCGAGCGAAGGACCTCTCAGGATCATCGGAACATTCTGCGATGCCGCGACCATCCTGGTGACGGTGACCGGGAACGTGCGCTATCCCGACGATCTCGACGATCCGCGATTCGCCGCGCTCGTCCGCCAAATGACTTTGGACATGCTCAGCCCGCAGCAACCAAGCCCGTAGCCCGCTTCACAGCTTCGCGCGCGCCGATCGACCGTCTGCTTCGTAGTCCACCGCGATCCGCATGTCACGCAATGGCCGGACGATGGCGATCGACTCGCGATAGAGCGGATGCGCCTTGTATTGGGCGAGCTGGCCGAAATCGTCGAATTCGGCATAAACGACAAGATCGATTTCCGTCGACAACTCGTCCTTCTTGGCGTTGCGGGAAACCTCGAGATGCCGCGCGTGCGGAATCTCCTTCAATCGCGACAACGCTTCATGAATGGCGTCGATATCCCGGGGATTTCTCGCGCGGAAAAGAACGATGTGCCTGATCATTTGGCGATTCCCCCAGGTTGAGAGAGGGCCGGCGATGCCGGCCGTCGACGACGATCAGCCCTGTTGGTAGGCGAGGATGCACAGGTACTCAAGGGCCATGGTGGCGGCGAGAGAGGTGACATCCGAAACATCGTAAGGCGATGAAACCTCGCCGATGCCGGCGCCGGAAACCGAGACCGTCGGCGAACGTGGGCTCGCTGCCCATGGCATGGAGGCTGTCTCTGGTGAAGGGCCGGCCGCAGCCGGTCTTCTCGGCGATCACGCGCACCTCCGGCAGGCGTTCGCAGAATAACCCGAATGGGTGTAAAGTTTTCCCGATGGTAACGCTTTGTTAGGAGGACCGGACCACACTGATGCGCAGCGCAACGCCTTCTTGACGCAAGCGAGCCACAGCGGGCCTTTCGACCAGCCACTGACGGAGCGGGCGCCGAGCCCTGCCGGTTAACCATGGACTACGCGGCTTATTCTCAGTTCGTTCTCGCCCTCGTTTTTGTCCTCGCCCTGATCGGGGTTCTCAGCGTCATCGGCCGGCGCCTTGGTTTCGGCGGCGTTTCCCCGGTCGGCGGCGCTCAAAGCAGACGAGTTCATGTGATCGAGGTTCGCCCGTTGGACGCCAAGCACAAGCTGGTTCTGCTTCGGCGCGATCAGGTGGAACACCTCGTCATCGTGGGTCCGACCAGCGAAACGGTCATCGAAAGCGGCATCGCCGCGCCGGATCGAACCTTCGCCGGCGCTCTTCGCGACTCCGTCCCCGGCTCGGCGTTCGCCGCGGAGAGCAAGTGATGACTCGCCGCTTCGCGCCGGCCGTGCTGAGGGGTGCGACGCTCGCGGCGGCGGTCCTGCTCCTTGCCTGCGGCGGAGCCGCCGCCCAAACGATCGCTCTCGATCTTGGCGCCGAGAGCGGCGTCGCCACCAGCCGGATCGTCCAGATCGTCGCGCTGATCACGGTTCTCAGCCTCGCGCCTTCGATCCTGATCATGGTGACCTCGTTCACCCGGATCGTGATCGTCCTCTCCTTCGTCCGCACGGCGCTCGGCGCGCAACAGACGCCGCCCAATCAGGTTCTCGTCAGTCTCGCCCTGTTCCTGACGCTGTTCGTGATGATGCCGACGCTCGAGGAAGCCTACGACAACGGGATTCAGCCCTTGATCGAAGGCGATATCGACGAGGTGGAAGCCTTCGCCCAAACGGTTCAACCTCTCCACAAATTTATGATGAGTCATGTTCGCAACCAGGATCTGGCGCTGTTTCTCGACATGGCGAACCGAGCCGACGAGCCGACCGAATTGGCGCCGGCATCCTCCCCGCCCAGTCCGGGCCTCTCGTCAGGTTCTGCGCCCGCGACCGCGGACGAGCCGGCAGCCGAGGTGCCGCTCCGCGTCCTCATCCCCGCCTTCATGGTCAGCGAACTGCGCAGGGCGTTCGAGATCGGCTTTCTGATTTTCGTGCCGTTCCTGATCATCGACATGGTTGTCGCGTCGGTGTTGATGTCGATGGGCATGATGATGCTACCGCCGGTCATCATCGCGCTTCCCTTCAAGATCATTTTTTTCGTGCTGGTCGACGGCTGGCACCTCGTCGTCGGCAGCCTCGTGCGCAGTTTCGGAGGATGACGGGCTCCGGACGCGACAACCGCCGTCGGCGCGTTATATTCTCTCAAAGCCGCCATGGAGCGGAGCAACAACGAGGAGAGCGTCATGAAATCTCGCATCGAAGTGAGCCGAATCGGGCCCGATAAACAGGCCTCGGCAGGCGTCGAAGTGGAGCCGCCTGCCGACGAAAATCCGATCCTTGAGTTGCGTCAGGAAATCGACCGGCTTTTCGAGAACTTCATGCGGGACATCGCGCCGCCGTTTCGCTGGCGCGGCTTCGGTTTCGGTCCGTTCGGCCAGGTCGAGACCGAGTTCCGGGCGCCGGACGAGGTGCTTCCGCGCGCCGATTGCGTCGAGACCGAGTCCGAACTCGTCATCACCGTCGAACTTCCCGGCGTTGGCCCCGACCATATCGATGTTTCCCTTGCCGACGGCATGCTCAACGTGGATGGCGTGAAACCCCGTACGGTCGATCTTCCCGAGGCGCAGGTTCATCTCTGCGAGCGTCGCTACGGCGCCATCCGGCGGAGCTTCCGCATCCCGGAAACGGTCGACCAGGACGCCATCACCGCCGCCTTCGAGAAGGGCGTGTTGATTCTGACGTTGCCGAAGCGCCAGGAGCCACGGGAACCGGCAAAACGGGTCCAGATCGTGCGCAGCTGACCCGCTTCAGATGCGGCCGCGATCCGAAAGACCTCGATCGGTCAAGTCATCAGACGCGACACATAGGGAGGCAGCGCGAACGCCGCGACATGAACCGCCGGCGCGTAGTAGCGCGTGCCGAGGCCGATCTCCGAATACCGCTCAATGAGGTTGGAAACCGTCAACTGACGCAGCGTTCCATCGTTGGTCGCCCAGCCAAGCGCCATGAAGCCGCCAACATAGGTCGGCACCGCGATCACGTAGAAGCTGACGTC
>CAZRWU010000190.1:0-5871 GCA_964603915.1 uncultured Rhodospirillaceae bacterium | reverse complement strand
CCGGAGCGCGCCTCCTCGCGCATTCGCTCGAAGATGAGCACGTTGGCGTCGACCGCCATGCCAATGGTGAGAACGATGCCGGCGATGCCGGGAAGCGTCAGGGTCGCCTGCAACACCGAGAGAGCCGCCACCAGAAGCACGAGATTGACCGCCAGCGCCAACACCGAAAACAGCCCGAACAGCCCATAGGCGACCACCATGAAGATCGCGACGAGGATGACCCCGACGACGGCGGCGATCTGCCCGGCGGCGATCGAGTCGGCGCCGAGACCCGGCCCGACCGTTCGTTCCTCAAGGATTGTCAGCGGCGCGGGCAAGGCCCCGGCGCGCAGCAGCAACGCCAGATCCTGCGCTTGCTCGGTGGTGAAGTTGCCGGTGATCACGCCCGAGCCGCCGAGGATCGGCTCGCGAATGCGCGGCGCGCTGATCACCTTGCCGTCAAGGACGATGGCCAGCAATTGGCCGACGTTGGCTCTGGTGACCTCTCCGAACTGCATCGCGCCCCGGGTGTCGAAGCGGAACGACACCACGGGCTGCCCTTCCTGGAATGTCGGCTCGGCGTCGACGAGATTTTCCCCGCTCACGACGGCCCGCCTGCCGATCACATACGTCTGCGGCGAATCCGAGCCTTCGGCGGAGGGCACCAGCATCGAGCCGGGCGGTATCTGCCCGGCGGCGGCCTCGGCCATTGTGGTCCGCGGATCGACGATGTGAAACGTCATCTTCGCCGTCTGCCCGAGGATCTCCTTCATCCGCCCGGGATCCTCGATCCCGGGCAGCTGGACGAGGATGCGATTGGCCCCGTGCGGCTGGATCGTCGGCTCGCGGACGCCGGTCTCGTCGATGCGCCGGCGAATGATCTCGACTGAGCGTTGCACGGCGGAAGCCTCGCGCGCAGCCAGCTCCTGTTCGTTGAATCGCAGCTCCAGCCGGCCGCCCTCGCCGGTCTCGATGATCGTCTCCTGACGCAGATCGCGAAGCTGCCGCAGCGCCTCCTCGACCTGCGCCGGATCCCGGATCGTGACGACGACAGCCTGCCGCTGCACGCCAAGGCCGGTATATTGAATCCGCGCCTCTCGCAAGCTGACTCGCACGCGGTCGACCAACGATTCCAACATCTCGCGAACGACGGCGTCGGTCTCGACCTCAAGAAGCAGGTGCGAGCCTCCTTGAAGATCGAGACCCAGCGAGACCTGCTTGTGGGGAAGCCACCCCGGCAACGCGTCGAGCGTGTCGCGACTGAGAACGTTCGGCAGCGCGAACAAGAAGCCCGCGACACAGACCGCGATCACCAGGATCGCTTTCCACTTGGGAAAATAGACCATTGACGGTTTGCCAGCCAGCCCTTGCTCGTCGGTGAGATCGAGGTCAGTCCGGAGCGGCGTTGCAGGGGACCGGAGGATTCGGTTCAGGCGATGCCGGTTTGAACCGAGAATTCCGGCTGCCGATCCGGAAAAATCAACAAATCAATCAGCGAGCGGCAACGTCTTTCTATTCGTTCTTGCCGCCAAGCATCTTCCTCAGCCGCGATCCCCGCCCCTCATCGGCGCCGACAGTCTGCGATCCAGCCGAGGTGGAGGAGTCTTTCGTATCCTTCGACTCCTTGACGTCCGGCGCCGGCTGGGTTTTGGCCACGACGCCCGAGATCAGCGCCCGGTGAACCCGCACACGCACCCCTTCCGCGATTTCGACCTGAAGCTCGTTGTCGTCGATGACCTTGCTCACGGTGCCGACGATGCCGCCGCCCGTGACGATCCGGTCGCCGCGCCGGATCGCGGCAAGCATTTCCTTGTGCTGCTTCAATTTTTTCTGTTGAGGACGAATCAACAAAAAATAGAAAACAACGAAAATGAGAATGATGGGAAGGAAGGCTCCCAGCGCACCCGGACCGGCGGCACCGCCTACTTCCTGCGCCAAGGCCTGAGAAATGAACATGATATCCCTCTGAACGCTGCGTCGGTTCGAACAGCCGAACTATAACGACCCTGCCCGGTGTTGCAATCGCAAACGCGGCGCGTTCGGCGGCGCCAGATCGCGTGCGGGAGAAAGGCGCAGGGTCACGTCATGTCGTGATATGGCCAATCCTCATACCCCGTCAACCATGCATTCCCCTGCCGTTGCGCGAACCGCGCGGCCGCCCTTGCCGATGAGCGCCCGATGCCCTCTTGTAACCCCGGCGGCGGTCAGGTTGTCTCGGCGACGATCCAGTCGATGAAGGCCCGGTTGCCTTCAGCGATCGGCAGAGCGACGACGCACGGGCATTCATAAGAATGGAGGTCTTTGATCCGTTCGGTCAGGCGAGCGACGAGGTCGTCGCGCGTTTTCAGAATGACCGTCACTTCGCTGTCTTCCTGAACCCGGCCTTGCCACCAGTACAGCGAGGTTACTCCAGGAATGATATTGGCGCACGCCGCCAAGCGCTCGGCGACGACCGTGCCGGCGATTTTCCGTGCCTCTTCGTCAGACGATGCCGTGACGTAAATCAAGCTCGCGGTCATGGCGCGGTTCTCTCTATCAAGCTCTCGATCATCGTGGACAGCGCGCGCGCCGCTCCCGCTCACCCGTCAACACGGCGGAGCTCGCCGGTGATGAATCTCAGCGGAACGCCATCGCGCACGCGCGAGAACTCGAGGTACATCCCCTGCTCGGTCAACGTTCGGTGGTATGTCTGCATTTCATACCCTCCCGCGGGCGTGATCATCAGCGCATAAACGCTCAACGTCTTGTCGCGAATGGTCGCCCACACGAAGGGGTCCCCCTCCAGGGGATTGAGCGGAACCCGGTTGCCGAACATGTCCGTCCGCATGGCGGAGGCATAGATGACGCACCTTTGCGTCGGCACGAAATCGATCGAATAGGTTTTTCGCTGCGCCGACAGATCTTCAGAATGGGTGACGGTTGTCCACGTCAGATTGAAGCCTTTCTTGCGCGGCACAATGGTGATGGCGAGGTCGCGCTTGCCCAGATCGCCGTTGGTGGCCGAAATGCTCGTGCCTTCGTAACTGCCGTAAAAACTTTCGATGGGTTCGGCGCCCGGGCGATTCGCGGTCGTCCCGGCTGCGCCGACTCCGGTCCCGGCCAGCGCGAGGACAAGGATGAGCAAAATCGATGACGTCCAGCCTTTCATCGTCATCGCGGCTCCGTTGACCGAGGAAAACCTTACTCCACACGGATAGATCAGAAAGCTGGTCGGAGCGGCGGGATTTGAACCCACGACCCCTACACCCCCAGTGTAGTGCGCTACCAGGCTGCGCCACGCTCCGACGTTATCGGGACACTATAGCCTTGAGTCTCGGAGCGGCGCAACATGGGCTGCTTGCCTCCAGCGGGTGCGTCCGTTGCCGGAGGGTTGTCGCCGCCACGCCACGCCGCTACGGTGGGCGAAGAAAGCCTCTCAATCAGACTGCGCCATGCGCCGCCCGTCGCGGCAGCGTCGCGGCGGGCGTGGCGCTCGGCGCCGGAAGAGCGGTCTTGCGGCGCATCAATTATCCTTGACCTCTTCCAAGAACTAAACTAGAACATGAAAAAAGGTTAACGTTTTGTTCCGCGGGACGCGGATGTAACAAGAGTCTGTCGATCGCTCCGCGGGTGTTCGGCCGCGCAGTCTGATTACTTTACAAATTTAGAAATTAAAGGAGACTGGCGAATGTTGACAAAGAAACAATACCAGCTGCTTTTGTTCATCGACCAGAGCTTGAAAGATGCAGGCGTTTCTCCGTCGTTCGAGGAGATGAAGGCGGCGCTCGGACTGCGCTCGAAGTCGGGGATTCATCGGTTGATTACTGCACTTGAGGAGCGCGGTTTCCTGCGCCGGTTGCCGCATCGCGCCCGGGCATTGGAAGTGTTGCGCCTGCCGGAGAACGCCGGCCCGCTTGTACGCCGCGAACCGGAGCGCGTCGTTTCTTCATCGAACGTCATTCGCGCCGATTTCAAGTTTCAGCCGGCGCAAGCGCCGACGCCCGATCACGCCGTACAGCTTCCGGTGTTCGGCCGCATCGCCGCCGGAACGCCAATCGAGGCGCTTCGCGACCATTCGCGCCACATCGCCGTGCCCGCCGATCTGCTGAACGCCGGAGAGCATTACGCCTTGGAGGTCGAGGGAGACTCCATGGTCGATGCAGGGATTCTCGATGGCGATACGGTGGTGATTCAACGGTGCGAGACGGCGGAGAACGGAACAATCGTCGTCGCCCTCGTCGACAATGAAGAAGTAACGCTGAAGCGGCTGCGGCGGCGCGGACAGTCAATCGCCCTCGAGCCGGCGAATAGCGCCTATGAGGCGCGGATCTGCGGACCGGATCAGGTCAAGGTGCAAGGTCGCCTCGTCGGCCTGATTCGGCGCTACTGACAGCGCGCGGGTCGAGGCGCCCACAGGATTCCCCATTCCCCATTCCTCCAACGCCGGCGTCGACCCAGAAGGCGCGGTTTCGTTGAGGCATGACGGGAACAAGCGGCGCTGGCGAAGGCATTATAGCCGGTCCCCCAGCGTGGGACGAACGACCCAGGGTCTTTCGCCCCGGTGCGCGTTCACGCTTTTGATGGTGATCCGGCGATGGCCGAGCCAGCGGTCGCTGAGCCAGATCGCATGGGCCCCGTCACGCCACAAATCGACGCGGTCGATGATGGCGCGTGGCCTTGGGCACGAGTCTTCGACCGGCACGAGACTGAGCACGATGTCGGCCATCCAGCAGTCGTCGGCCAGCGCTTCGGGACGCCGCGCGAGGGCGATGACGTAGCCGGAGGCTTCAGTGACGCACCCGGCGCTGTCGCAGGCGATGACACCGTCGTCGCTGTCGCCGTGTGCGGCCCAGGACAGACCTTCCTCGCTTTGGCTATATCGACGCAGCCATGCCTCGCGGCTGAAGCGGTTGGCGCGCAACGTCGAGAACGTCAGGTTCCCGTCCGCCGTGCGGATGGCTGCCAGGGTCCCATCGGCGTCGATGAGAAGATCCGGCGGGCGGGCGGTAAGAAGTCCGGCAAGGCCGACGGCGATCATCGCGATTCCGGCATAACGCCATGCTGTTTGCCACAGGCATAGCCACAGGCCGCCCAACGTGATCGCCACGATCGACCATCCCGGCATCGCCGGCACGCGGGATACGGCGCCGGGCCAGCTCGAAACCGCCAGGGCGACCCGAATGACCAGATCAATACCCCAACCCATCGGCGCGAGCGCCAACAGTTCAAGGCCGAAAGGCATCAGAGCGAACGCCGCGACCGCCCAAGGCATAACCCAAAGAGCGGTAATCGGGACCGCGATCAGATTGGCGGCCAAGCCGTATCCGGCAAACTGGTTGAAGTGAAAGGCGGCGAACGGGGCCGTCGCCGCACCGGCAACCAGTGTGGTCAGCGCCACGCCGCCAAGATAAAGCGCGACGCGGCCGGGCCCCGACCCAGGGGCATCGCCACGCCGTCGACGCAGCTCGCTGACGCCTTCGTACACGGCGATGAGCGCGACCACGGCCGCAAAGGAGAGCTGAAAGCTGACGCTGACCAGGCTTTCCGGAGAAAGCGCCAAGATCACGATGGCCGCCCAGGCGACGCCGCGCATCGACAACCCGCGCCGATCGAGGATAACCGCCAGCATCACCAGCCCGACCATCAGCAGCGCTCTCTGCGCGGGCACATTCGCCCCCGTTAGCGCGGCATACGCCGCCGCACCGGCAATCGCCATGACGGCAGCGATTTTCTTGATTGGATAACGCAACGCGACGGTCGGGATGAGCGCCAGCAGGCCCCGGCTGACGGCGAACAGAACACCCGCCATCAGCCCCATATGCAACCCCGAGATCGCGAGCAGATGGGCGCGTCCCGAGTCGCGAATCGCCGTCATCACCGGCGCTGGAATCGCGCCGCGCTCGCCGGTCATCA
>CAZRWU010000189.1:0-5988 GCA_964603915.1 uncultured Rhodospirillaceae bacterium | reverse complement strand
TCATGGGACGCGCGCGGCTCTGCATCCGCATCCGGGAATGACGGCGGCACCCGCTCGAGCTGAGCCTCTTGCCTACCTCGCCTTTCCGACATTCGGCCTTCAGCGCCGCCGGGCGCATGGCGCCGGCCTTCCGCCTGCCACGCCTTGAGCGCCTCGGCGGGCGTGGGCAGGCGAGCCGCATAGGCCAGACGCACCAGAACCATTTCGGCGGCCTGCGTCGGCACCGGAGCGGTCCGCGTCTCCCCCAGCCCCTTGAGCAGAATCTGCCAAGCCCGGGTTAATTCGGCCATGTCGAGACCCGCCGCCAGTTGCCGCCCGCGCACGCGTTCGGCTTCAGGCACGCCCGGGGCGTCACAGGCCGCCGGCGTGATCTTGATGCGGGTGAGCCAGTGCGTGAGGTCGAGCATGTCCTCGAGAACGACAGCGGGATCGGCGCCGGCGGCATGCTGATCGGCAAACAGAGCAAGCGCCGGTTCCATGGCGCCGCGCATCAGAGCTTCGAACAGGTCGAAAACGACAGTGCGATCGGCGAGCCCGAGCATCTGCCGCACCGTGCTCTCCTCGACCTCGCCCTCCGCGTGGGCGATGGCTTGGTCGAGCAGGGAAAGACCGTCACGGACGCTGCCATCGGCGGCGCGGGCGATGAGATGCAAGGCTCCCTCGGCAACGCGCACCTGCTCCCTGGCGGCGATCTCGGCGAAATGACCGACGAGAGTCGCCGAGTCGATGCGCTTGAGATCGAACCGCTGGCAGCGCGAGAGCACCGTGACCGGGACCTTGCGAATCTCGGTCGTCGCGAAGATAAAGCGAACGTGCTCCGGAGGTTCCTCGAGCGTCTTCAAGAGCGCATTGAACGCGCTCCGCGACAGCATATGAATCTCGTCGATGATGTAAACCTTGTAGCGCGCCGACGTCGGCAGATAGCGCGCGCCGTCGATCAACTCGCGGATCTGGTCGACGCCGGTATGACTGGCGGCGTCCACCTCGCGCACATCGACATGACGATCCTCGGCGATGGCGCGGCAGTGTTCGCATACGCCGCAGGGGCTCGCCGTCGGTCCGCCGCCGCCATCGGAGCCGATGCAATTGAGCGCGCGCGCGATGATCCGCGCCGTCGTCGTCTTGCCGATGCCGCGAACTCCCGAGAGCATGTAGGCATGAGCAAGGCGCCCTGAGCGGAAGGCGTTGACGAGGGTTCGCACCATCGCCTCCTGGCCGATCAACCCGGAGAAACCGTCGGGACGGTGCTTACGGGCAAGCACGCGATAAGGCGGCGATGATTGCGGTGCGCGGGGGGCGTCGTGTTCCGTCATCCAGTCGACCGTCTTTCCCACGCCATCGACGAAGCGGTGTGGGAGGCTGAACGAACAGCCCAAATCCTACTCGTTACGGCTGCTTCCCTCCGGACCTGACCGGTTTGGCGAGGGATCCGTCCACCCGTCAGCCTCCCGCCACAGTATATCAGGCGGACGGGACGGGAGCGCAAGGCTTTCGCGCCTTCGGCGCGATAACGCCCGACCTCGCCGGCAGGCTAATCCACCAAAATCGTGCCGAAGGCGTCGCCGTTCTGCGACAAGCTGAGGGTAAGCCATGAAGGATCGGTGAACTCATAGCGTCCCTCGAGCAGCGCCATCAGGTGAATTGCAACGGCGCCGCCGGGCGGAACGGAAACGCCGGTAATGCAGCGTCCGTCATGCGAGTTGGACTCGCCGTCGACGCTGATTTTCGCCACCGCCGCTTGCCGGAAGAACGTCGGCGCCCGGAAGGCATGGCTGTTGCGATCGACGTTGCGAATATGCAGCACGTAAGGGACGTCCTTGGCGAGTCCGACGACCATGGGCTGGAACTCATCCCGGCGAATCCGGATTTCAACCTTTCGCGCCGCCGCCCAATCGACCTCATCTCGCGGCGATTCGGCACAGCCGGCGAACGCGAGGACCAATTGATCCTTCATCCGGCTCGCCGGAGTGCAGGCCGTCAGCAGGACGCCAGTCATGAGGGCGGCCATCGCCCATGCCCGGTAATGCAACACTACGATCGCTCCCGATTGTCAGACTCATCCATCACAACCATGGGCATCGCCCGGCAACGCCCACATGACAGTATACAGGCGCGCCGCAATATGACCAAACGGTTGTTAACCCAAATGGGTTATATGCATTTCTTGATCGCGGACGTTGTCGCTCAAGGCGCGGTGTGGCAGGCTGCCGGCATGCTCGGTTCTCTTTGCTACACGGGCTGCATGCTCGATCGGGCATCGCACCTGCGTCGGGATATGGCATGGTTGAAAGCGCGCCATCGCGATCCGCGCACCGTGATCATTCCCGTTTGGCAAGACCGCAGCTTTGTCATGGAAAGCGATCCGCCGCGCGCGGCCGCGATCCGCGGGCGCCTGTCAATCAGCCTGATCGAGTGCGCCGATCCGCTGGTCTTGCTGGGACGCGACACCGAAGACGCGGCATGGTTCGCCGCTGATCTTTCCACACTGGATTGCGAGGCAATCACGCGACTTGGGGTGTCCGCGACGCCGCTGCCGCTGCGCCGCGTCGGCCCCGTGTTGCCCGCGGGCGATGCCGCAGTTCTCGCCTACGCCCAAGGTCTTGCCTATTGGCACCGCCGCCACCGCTTCTGCGGCGTGTGCGGCGGCGTCACTCAGAGTCGGGAAGGCGGACATGTCCGCGTCTGCAGTGAAGCGGGCTGCGGCGCCCAGCATTTTCCGCGAACGGACCCCGCCGTGATCATGCTTGTCTCCCGCCACGACGGCGAAGCTTGCCTTCTCGCCCGGCAAGCGCGGTGGCCACGCGGCATGTACTCCGTTCTCGCCGGCTTCGTCGAGCCGGGAGAAAGCCTGGAAGAAGCGGTCGCACGCGAGGTCCATGAAGAAACCGCGCTTCGCGTCGTCAACGTCCGCTATCGCGGCTCACAGCCATGGCCCTTCCCCTCCTCCATCATGATCGGGTTTCATGCGCAAGCGGAAACCGGAGAACCGATTCGTTTCGATTCCGACGAACGCGAGGACGCGCGGTGGTTCACCCGCGCGGATCTCGCCGGATTCGACTCGCTCGGTCTGCGTCTGCCGTCCCGCGATTCGATCGCCCGCTCGCTGATCGACGAATGGATCGCGCGGACCGGATGACCGAGGCGCGACGCGCTTCCCGAGCGCGATCGGGAGCCGGCCTCAGGCTGTTTGCGTAATTGCCATCAAACAACGCGCCGGCACTCCCAATCTCTGCGAAACTGAGGTATTTATAGAGGGTCACAGGGGGCCGCGAGGAGAGGTAGCAGCAGTGATCGTGATCCGTGAAGGCCGTGCCGTTGACGCTCCAGCCATCGCCCGTGTTCACGTGGAGTCATGGCGCAGCGCTTATGCGGGTCTGCTGCCCGATGCAGTGCTTGTGCAAATGTGCCAGCGCGCCCATACCGCGCAATGGGCCCGGGTGCTCGGGCAGCGGCGGAATCGGGAGATCGTGCTGGTTGCCGAGGCGGGAGACCACGGCGTGATCGGTTTCGGCAGTTGCGGGCGGGTTCGCGAGAAACGCCTTGCCCACGCCGGAGAGATTTTCACCCTCTACATCCTGCCCGAGTTCCAGGACATGGGCATCGGCCGGCAACTGCTGGGTCGACTGTTCGACGCCATGGTCGCGCGCGGCATGAGGTCGGCGGTGGCATGGGTTCTCGCCGACAACCCATCGCGCTTTTTCTACGAGACCATGCGCGGCCGTCGGGTGGCGGAACGTGACGAAAAATTATGGAACACAGTTCTGCACGAGGTCGCTTATGGCTGGGACGACATCCGTCAGTTCGGCGCGCAAACCGACGCGCGCAAGGCGTGACGGCGGCTGCCGAGGGGATGCCGGGGAAGACCGGAATCGATTGTTCCCCGCAATAAGGCCATCGCGATGGCGGGTCAGCCCTCGTCGCTTCGCTCGAAGCGGTAGGGGTGCTGAGGATAGACGCCGAGGGTACGGACCTCGCGCGAGAAGAACGCGAGTTCCTCAAAAGCCAGCCGCACGCCCCGATGCTCCGGGTGCCCTTCCACTTCCGCGTAAAACTGGGCGGCGTTGAAACGGCCGCCGACGAGATAGCTTTCCAGCTTGGTCATGTTGACGCCGTTGGTGGCGAAACCGCCAAGCGCCTTGTAAAGAGCCGCCGGAACGTTGCGGACGCGAAACACGAAGCTGGTCATTGTCGGGCCGGATTTCGGATGCGGCACGATGGCGGTTCGCGACATGATCAGGAATCGCGTCGTGTTGTGCTCGGCGTCCTCGATGTTGGCGCGCAACGATTCCAGCCCGTAAGTGGCGCCAGCCAGTTCCGAGGCGATGACCGCTTGAGTCGCATCGCCCTTCGCCGCGACCTCGGCGGCGGCCCCGGCCGTATCGACATGAACGACCGCCTCAAGACCCAGCTCGCGGATCAGATGGCGGCATTGATTGAGCGCGTGGATGTGGCTGTGAACGTGGGTGAGATCACTGATCCGGGCGCCCGGCAAGCCAAGGAGGTGGTGATTGATCCGCTGGTAATGCTCGCCGATAATCTGAAGACCGGAATCGGGCAAAAGATGATGAATGTCGGCGACGCGCCCGGCGACGCTGTTTTCAATGGGAATCATCGCCAGCGCGGCTTCGCCGCCATGAACGGCGGCGAAGGCGTCCTCGAAAGACCGGCATGGCAGCGTGTTCATCTCCGGCCGCGCGGCGCGACAGGCAAGGTCCGAATACGCGCCGGGAGCGCCTTGAAAGGCAATGGTCCGATTGGGATCCGACATGAGCAGCAACGTTCGTTCGTGATCGGGCTTCTTTGTTCGGGCGGGACGCCCTTGACGGGTGCGTCCTCCGTCCGGAAGACAATCCTTTTCTCACCCGCCGTCCGAGGGGGGCCGGGACTGGACGCGCCCGGAGTATCGGCTCGGCACCGGAGCGATGTCAACGAAGACGCGGCAATGAAGGGAACTCCCGACAAGTTTCACGGATGCGGACAAGGTGCTCTTGTTTTTTCTCGTATCATGGCGCAAAGCGTAGTTGTTTGGGGGCGTTGGCATGCGCACCTGTGCTGCATGAAGGGATATTATTGCTCGACGAGCGCCCAAAGAACTCTTGAGATGGTCGACGCGCCATGACGATCACGCACAGCACCAAGGTTCTGATCCTTGGATCGGGACCGGCCGGATGCACCGCCGCCATTTATGCGGCACGGGCCAACCTTAACCCGATCCTGATTCGCGGACTGCAACCGGGCGGTCAGTTGACGATCACGACAGACGTCGAGAACTATCCCGGCTTTGCCGAGGCAGTCCAAGGGCCGTGGTTGATGGAGCAGATGGAAGCGCAGGCCGCTCACGTCGGCACCACCATGGTCGAAGACCTTGCCGTTCACGTCGATCTCGGTCAACGACCCTTCATCGTCAAAGGAGACTCGGGCGCTCAGTACGCGGGCGAAACCTTGATCATCTGCACGGGCGCCTCGGCCCGCTGGCTTGGACTTGCCAGCGAGGAAAAGTACAAGGGCTTCGGCGTCTCCGCGTGCGCGACCTGCGACGGGTTCTTCTTTCGCGGCAAAGAGGTCGCCGTCGTCGGCGGCGGCAATACGGCCGTCGAGGAAGCGCTGTTTCTCACGAATTTCGCCACCAAGGTTACGATCATTCATCGCCGGGATCAGCTTCGCGCCGAGAAAATCCTGCAGGACCGGCTGTTCCGCAACAACAAGATCAAAGTGCGCTGGGATAGCGTCGTCGACGAGATTCTTGGGCAAGAAGATCCGCCGGGCGCGACCGGCGTGCGCATTCGCAACGTCAAAACGCAAGCGCTTTCCGATCTGCCGGTTTCGGGTCTTTTCGTGGCGATCGGACACACCCCGAATTCGGAACTTTTTCGCGGGCAGCTCGACATGGACGCGGAAGGCTACATCATAACCCCGCCGGGCAGCACGGCAACCAGCGTTGCGGGCGTCTTTGCCGGCGGCGACGTACAGGACAAGGTATACAGGCAG
>CAZRWU010000188.1:0-6018 GCA_964603915.1 uncultured Rhodospirillaceae bacterium | reverse complement strand
CAGCGTTGCGGGCGTCTTTGCCGGCGGCGACGTACAGGACAAGGTATACAGGCAGGCCGTGACGGCGGCCGGCACCGGATGCATGGCGGCGTTGCAGGCCGAGCGGTATCTCGCGATGCACGATCTCTCCGCGCAGGCCGCGGAATAGCTGTCGGGATCGCTCGCGCCGGGAAGCGGCGGCGACAATGGGTCGAAGAGGTCAGAGTTCAGAAGAAAAGGAAAGATCGGAGCGCTCTGAGGGACCGGCATGGACGCGATGATGGACTGGGATAAGCTGCGGGTTTTTCACGCAGTGGCCGAGGCAGGCAGTTTCACGCGCGCCGGCGAGAGCCTGAACTTGAGCCAGTCAGCGGTAAGCCGGCAGGTCAGCGGCCTGGAAGAGAGCCTGCAGGTCCCCCTGTTCCATCGTCATGCGCGAGGACTGATGCTCACCGAGCAGGGCGAAATCCTCCTCAAGACCGTGCGCGAGATCTTCGCCAAGTTGAAGATGGCGGAAGGACGCATTATCGAAAGCCGCGAGCGGCCCCAGGGTCCGTTGAAAATAACCGCGACCGTCGCCTTCGGTTCGGTCTGGCTGGCTCCTCGTCTGAAGGAGTTTCTTGAAGAGAATCCCGACATCGAGGTCGCTCTCGTCCTCACCGACACCGAGCTGGACCTCTCCATGCGCGAGGCCGACGTCGCCATCCGGATGACGCCGCCAACCCAATCGGACCTCGTGCAACGGCGGCTGATGAATATCCGCTACCATGTCTTCGCCGCGCCAAGCTACCTGCAAAAGCATGGAACCCCGCAAAAACCGCAAGATCTCGATCACCATCGCCTAGTGGTGTTCGGCGAGGACGCAAGGCCGCCGGTGCCCAACCTCAACTGGCTGCTGGAAGCCGGGGTGAGCGGCGGAGGGCGACGAAAGGCGTTTTTGCGGGTCAACAGCACGTATGCCATCTTGCGCGCCGTTCAGAGCGGAATCGGGATCGGCGCCTTGCCCCACTACCTCAGCGACGAGGCTGGCAACCTCGTTCAGATTTTACCGGAGTTGCAAGGGCCGCTGCTCGACGTCTACTTTGTCTACGCTGAGGAACTGCGGCATTCGAACCGCATCGCCGTCTTTCGGGAGTTCATCGTGCGAAAGATGGAGGAACTGGCTCAGTAGAACCTCCCCAGGCATCCACGCCAGAAAAGCGCTTTGCCTTCATGGCGCAGCGCGCCGCCATCGTTTCGACTACCATCGTTTTGTACGGAAAAGGGTGCACGCATGGCTTTTGCCGTCGAGCATATCGGGATTGTCGCTGTATCCGGGATGGTTGGCGGAATTGCGCGATTCTGGCTTTCGGGCTTCATCGCGCACCGGATCGGAGAGCGCTTTCCGTGGGGCACCTTGGTGGTCAACGTATCGGGCGCCTTCGCGATCGGAGCGCTCGCCGCTCTTCTGCCGGCCTTCGGCTCCGGCAGCGGCGCTCGCCTGACGCTGTGGCTCGCGCTCGCCGTTGGCGTTCTCGGCAGCTATACGACGGTCTCATCGTTCAGCCTTCAGACCCTCGCGCTGCTCCGCGAAAAGGAGTTGCTGCGCGCATTGCTCAATATTATTACCTCGCTGAGCCTGTGCCTGAGCGCCGCGATCGCGGGATATCTGTCGATCATGGAGACGTTTGGGAACTGACGAAGTGAGCGCGACCCTCAGAGTCTATGCCGCCGTCGCGTTGGGCAGCGGATTGGGCGCGGCGTCACGGTATCTTTGCTCGGGTGGACTTGTCGCGATGCTCGGCGCCGCCTTCCCGTGGGGCACCTTGATCGTGAACGTTCTTGGCTCCTTCATCATCGGATTCTATGCAACCTTGAGCGGACCCGATGGGCGTTTGTTTCCGCGTCCCGCGACACGGCAGTTCGTCCTCGCCGGCTTCTGTGGCGGGTTCACGACGTTTTCGATTTTCAGCCTGGAAACCGTGCTCCTTGCCCAGGAGCAACGCTTGGTTCTCGCCGGCGTCAATGTCGCCGCCTCGTTGGCGCTTTGGCTCATCGCGGTATGGCTCGGGCACGCCGCCGCACAACGCCTCAACCGCCTCAAAAGCGGCAACCCGTAAACGTCGATGAGAAAAACCGCGGCGGCGCGGCAATTAATGGATATTATACGCGCGCCAGGCTCGCCCGGCCGGAAAGATTCCCGGGAGAGCGTTCAAGATCCGCCATGGCCGTGCAATCTTCGAGTTCCGGCCTATCTTAACGGTCATGCTTGCGGCAGAAAGCTTCATCTTGTGCCTGCATACTGACACAATGGATGGATACCTCCATGATATCGATGCAGAAGGCTGGCGATGATAGCTAGTTGGGGCCGGTTTTCGGCCCGAACGCGGCATGCGCGACGCCGATCAAGGCATTGCCACTGAGGAGCCTGATGGGGTCTATGAAGCCTTTGCCTGGTCGCGATCCTTTTGACGAGACTGCGGATACGGACTTCTACTGGTCCGGCCCCGCCCGTTTGAGGCCGCTGACGGAGGTCCAGGCCGCCATCAGCGGCGGAAGCGTCGCGGTTGCCTGCGCCGGAGCGCCGGGATCGGGCAAAAGTTCGTTTTTGATCAAGCTCGCCGAGCACTTGGCGGCGCGCGGCGTGCACTTCATCCATCCCGATCGGGTATATTGCTGCGGCGCGCGCGCTTCCTCCGGCCAACTTTCCCGGTCCTGGGAGGGCGCCGACGCCGTTGCCCCAACGCGATCGCAAAGCCAGAATTATCTTGCCGTCCTGCTCCTCGACGACGCCGACCATCTTTCCCGGGCCGACATGGTCCAGCTTCGCGACTGGTGGCGAACGTTGCGCGAGAAGCGCGATAATGTCGCTCTTGTCGTCTCCTGCGCGTCAAGCGCGGTCGATCCCGACAGCCCCTCGCGCCGGCAGGATCTTCGCTCGATGATTGATCGCGTGGTTGCGCTGCAATCGCTGACCCAGTCCGATATCGAAGAACTGGTTCATTTTCGGCTCAAGGTCGCGGGGTGGGAAAGGGAGGATGTATTCACCCCGCTCGCCATCGAGAAAATCGCCTTCTATGCGAAGGGTACGCCGGGACGCCTGGTCCAGATCTGCTCGCGCGTCATCCAGTTGGCGGAAGAGAAGGGGAACCTTCCGGTGGGACCGGAACTGGTCAAGGAAGCCGCGCATGAACTTTTCCTGCCCAGTCACCTGAGGGACTTTTCCAAGAAGATCAGCCTGGGCCTGATTCCCGTTCCACCCTCGCTGGGCGAGAAAGCCGCAAAGCCATCTGTGGACGAGACCGAAACGACGATTGTCCGGGCTCCGCCGGAGCCCCCCTCTCTTGAGCGCGAGGCCGTTGCCCCGTCCTTCAAGGAAGATACCCCAGACACTCGCCTCGAGCCCGATCATCCGCCGCCGCATGAGACAAAACGGCGCAGGGAAGCGCCTTCCCCACGATACCACGAGATGGTCGCTCCGCCGCGTCCGTTCCCGCATGCTCCGGAGCCGGGTCGCGAGGCGCAAGCCGCGCCGGCCCGGGCGGCGCCCGCAAAGAAACGCCGGTTGCGCGGCACCGTCAGCGTCCTGGCGGTCTGCGGTATCGCCGTCGTAACGGGGGCGGTGGGTTACGTTCTGGGACAAGCCGACATGAAGCCGGCGGAGGTTGTTCGCATCATCCCGTTACCCGAAACGCCCACCTTGAGCGGGAGTGTCGACGGCGGCGCGGTTGATTCCGCCGAAAGCGAGCCGGAAGCCTTATCTCCGCTTCCAGGCGCAGAAGTCCCGTCGGCTTCGGACGATCCCGGCGACGCGGCGCCAGAGGGTGCGCCTCCGGTTGTCCTTCCGCCGGAACAAGCGCCATCGTTGCAAGAGTCGACGGCGCCCGGCGAGCGGGAGTTCGTCGAACGTAATGATGCGGCTGATGCGGCCGACAAGACACAAGCGCAAGCGAGCCTCGAAGCTCCGCCTGACGCCGCTGTCGAGACTCCGCCCGATGCCGCCACCGCGGCGGCGCAGACGGCCGAGCCTGACGCGGCAGAACAACGGTCAGACGCCGCCGTTGAGAGCGAACCCGATGCCGCCATCATGGCGCCGCTGCAGACAGCGGCCGAGGCCGAGCTTGACGCGGCAGAACAACGGTCAGACGCCGCCGTTGAAGGCGAACCCGATGCCGCCACGGCGCCGCCACAGACAGCCGCCCCGACCCAGCCGGATGCCGCCGTTGATATCCAGCCTGACGTTGCGGATACGGACTTGGCGCCTGAAGCGGGTGCTTTGGGCGCCGCCGACACGGTGAGAAAGGCTGAAGCCGGCGAAGAAAGGGAAGTCGGCGCTCTGCAGGCTGGTTGGACGCCCCCGGTTGACGATCCACCACAGCCGCTCCCCGGCGAGAGCGCCGGCCTTCCTTCAGATCCGGCGACGGTAGAGAATCCCGGTGGCGCGGCTGCAACCGGCACGGCCCGCGAAGAACAGGATGAAGCGGAGCAGGAAGGCGCCGTCAGCCGGCAGGCGCAACAGCCTGCCCCTACCCCTGCGCCGCTGGCCGGATCCGCTACTGAGGATGAGGATGGGCTCGTCCAGGAACAGCGAAAGGCGGCTCCCGCGGCAAGGCCCGAAGAGGCCTCGGCAAGCCTATCGGCGTTCGACAGTCCGCCGCCACCGCCACCACCACAGCGCGATGACGCTGTCATGCGGGCGCAAGCGTTGCTGGCGCAACTGGGTCTTTATCGAGATGCGATCGACGGGCTTCTCGGGCAGAGAACGACCGCCGCCATTCGCGAGTTTCAAAGGCGCGCCAGCATGGCTCAGACCGGCGAGATCAGCCAAGCCTTGTTGGAAACACTGGAAGAAGAGACAGCCTCGGCGCCGGAACCCGCGCCTGTGCGCGAGCAGGCCGTCCGGCAGGCTCCGGTTATTGATGCGGAAGAAGATGGTGCGGCAAGAGATGTCCAAGCCTTCGACATCATGAATGAATGCAGAGGAAAAGAGGCCCAGTGGGTCTATATCGAAGCCATCAATCGCCATGTTTTGTGTGGCGGGCTTTCCGCGGAAAGCCTGATCCCAGGGCCGGCAAGATAACCATCCACACGATGCTGCCGTGCGCTGAGGCCGAAATGCTCCGATAACGGAGCTATCAAATAGAAATAAATAAAATTTGGGGCGTAGGAGGTTGGAACTTTGCGTAATCGTATATTCAAGGTCAGTCTACTTTGTGCATCTGCACTATCGGCTGGATTAATTCCTGTTTCCCTTTCTTCTGATCCTCTGTCTTCAGTAGAAACAGTCTTCGATTTGGTCAGCCGTGGCGCAGCGGAAACCGAGGCGGTCGCGCGCGAGCCTGGTACCTGGAGGGTCATACGCGGCAGCGGCGACATCGCGCGGGTGGGCGCTGGCGCGGCGCAACGCGAGATGCTGAGGGAGGGCGAGATCATTGCCGAGCGGAGCCAGATTGCCGCCGGCGAAGATGGCTGGGCGCTGGTTCGCGGACATGGCTACAGCTTGATCATCGGGGCTCGGTCGAACGTCATCGTTTCAGATCCGCGCATGGGCGCGGAGACGGAGGTCGTGCTTCTCGATGGCACGTTGATGGTGAGAAACGAGGCTCATGCGAACCGGGCTCTGAAGATTTCAGCGCCGCTGTTGACCGCGACGGCGCACGACGCAGCGCTGGGCGTTTCCGTCAGCCCCGAGAAGATCGCGGTGAGCGTCAGTCGTGGCACCGCCACGGTCCACACGGTTCAGACAGCCGCGAATACGAGAGTCTCGGCCGGGCAGACCGCGCTCGTTTACAGATCCTCTCCTCACGCCACCGGCGCCTACGTCGTGGCGACGGCGGATATCGGTTTGGGCGAAGAACTGGAGGGTTTCGCCACGGCGGCCGGAAGCAGCCTGGGTGAAGGCGCCGCTCCCGGAACGGCGGGAGACGACACCGGCGGCGGAGGCGGAGTCGGCGGACCGGGCGCCGGTCCGGGCAGCGCGGCAGCAGGAGGCGCGGCAGAAGGAGGCGCGGCAGGCGTCGGCGCAGGCCCGGGAAGCTCGCCAAGCGAAGCGGCAGGCGG
>CAZRWU010000187.1:0-6018 GCA_964603915.1 uncultured Rhodospirillaceae bacterium | reverse complement strand
CTTGGTATCCGGAACGATGGCTTCGGCCGGACACTCCGGCTCGCACACGCCGCAGTCGATGCATTCATCCGGATGGATGACAAGCATGTTCTCGCCTTCATAGAAGCAGTCGACCGGACACACCTCGACGCAATCCATGAACTTGCACTTGATACAGTTTTCCAAAACCACGTAGGTCATCAAGGTCTCCGTTGGTGCCTTTTTCCCGCGCCGGCGGCCGAACGAATTTAATTTCGGGCGGCGCGCTCCTCTACCCGCTTGCGGGCGGCGCCGCTGTCGCGATCAGGCACGTACAGCATTCCCGCGACCCGGCGTATCAGATTGGCTTCGTAATCGTCGACCTCACCGTCGGCGTAAGCCACCTCCCACAACATTTCGATGACGTGAACCCTCTCCTCTGGAGCGAGATGGTCTCTGATCACCCGAACGACGCCGTAAAGCTCCGTCGATTCATCGACGGCGCCATGACTTTCCTCGATCAATGCCTCAGCTTCGGCGGCGCTCATGTGAAAATGGCCTTGAAGGGTGGCGCGAATGGTCTCCCGCTCCACCTCCTCAAACGTTCCATCCATCCGAGCCGCCTGCACCATCAACGATGCAGCCGCCATTTCAAGTTCTTCGGCGCTGTGTCGCTTATTACGCTGGCTGGAATCCGCGTCCTGGCTACCGCCGAACAGCGCCATCAGTCGGTCGAACATCGTCCTGCCTACCATAGCGGCGAGATAGGCTCAACCCTAAGGGCGGTGCGGGTTCTGTACAACCAGCGCTTACATTCGGCGCAGGCGGTCCATCGCGCGGCGCTCCCCCTTGGTCGGACGCCCACTGCCGGGTCGCCGAACCGCGCTCGCTACAGGATCGTCGACGCCCAGGCGCTTTTCCCGCCTCGGCGGATCGAGGTCCTCGTACAGGCTTTGCGCTTCGGTTGCCGGACCGCGCCGGGAGCCGAGGGCGACGACACGAATAACCCGGATGTAGTCGGCCTTAGGAAACGTCAAAACGTCGCCCGGCTTTAGCGCGTAGTGGGCTTTTTCGACGATGACGCCGTTGATCCGCAGCTTTCCCGAATGACACAAAGCCGACGCCAACGTCCGCGATTTGAACAAACGCGCGAACCACAGCCACTTGTCCACCCGCATCGCAGCCTCGCTCATCGCAGCGGCGTCAGGTCGCGCAGCTTGGCGAACGGAGAGTCGAGCGGCCGGCGGCCGTGGATCTGACCGCCTCGCGACCGCGGTCTCTTGGTGCGGGCGGAACTCCGGAACAGGGTATTGTCGCCATCGCCGCGCCTCTCATAACCCATTGCCGCGAGCACTTCCTCAAGCGCCTTGGCGTCACAGCCGATTAGCCTCGCCAGCCGCGCATCGGCGGCGAGTTCGCCGTTTTGCGCAAGCGCGCGAACCTTTGCCGCAAAGCGCTCCAGGATATCCACCCGCACCGCGACCGAAGCAAACGGCCGATAGCCAACCGCTTCATAGAAATCAACGGGATGCTCTGCATCGACGGCAACGCAGACGCGGCCGGGGGCCGGAAGCGGCGGCATCGGCCGGCTCCGGTAAGCGGACCACAGCACCGCTCTCAGATGGATCGCCGCCGGCTTGACCAGCCGCGGAAAGAAAACGCTCTCGCGGCCGATGGTAAGGCCAATCGCTCGCAGCTCCTTCCGATCGGCGTTGTGCAACGCCGCGAGTTGAGCCGCGACGCGACTTCTCGGCAGCGAGCCCAATGCTTCGGCAATCTGGAAGCCAAGGCCGCGCAGCACGCCGGAAAATTCCGTTTCGCGCGCCGTGAAGAGTGGCCGCAAATGCCGCTCCAGATGCGCCCGCAGCCAGTCCACGAGCCGCCGGCGCACACGCTCGCGCAGATCCGGCTCAAGAAAGTCGCCGCCGATCGGCTCTACCCTTGGATGCAGAATATCATGCCCGGCCACAAGACGTGCAACAGGAGCGTTACGCCAGACGATCTGAGCGTCGATCGAGAGGGCGTACGCCTTCTCGTCATCGGCCTCCAGCCGCCGCACACGCTGCGCCATCTCCGCGCGCAGAATGCGGTGGGCGGCTGCGTTGGCTACTCTTGCCGCGCTCCGCTTGGCTCCCGGCGCGTCATCGGCCAGAGTCGCGTGGGGAACAAAACAAAAACCCTCAACCTTGCCGACCGCTTCTCCCTCAATGATAACGATGCCGTCGCGGGCGACCGACCCGACCAACTCCCCCCGGTTCTTGTGGCGGCCGAGAAGGACAGAGGTGCGCCGGTCGACAAAGCGTTGGATCAAGCGCTGATGCAAGGCGTCGGACAGCCTGTCCTCGATGGCGCGCGTCCGCTCCTGCCAATGACTGGCGGCCTCCACCCAATCGCTCCGGTGCGAAACGTAGGTCCATGTGCGGATGTCGGCGATGCGCTGCATCAAGGTCTCGATGTCGCCGTCGACACGATCGATTTTGGCGACATGTTTGCCGACCCAGTCGCTCGACAGCCGCTGCCCCCGATTGCCGTCGGCGCCCATCAACAGACGGTAGATTCTCCCGAGCAGGCGGGCGTGCGCCTCGCTCATGATCTTACGGAAATCGGGGATCTGGCAGACGTCCCAAAGCAGACGCACCGCATCGCCGCCTTGGGCGAGTTCGCCGATGTCGGGCTCCCGCGCCAGGACGGCCAAGACCCGCTCGTCGTCCGCTTCACGGGCGCGGATCAACCCGGCCCGGTCCGGCGCCTTGGCGAGACTCGCCTGAAGTGCGGCAACGGAGGTATAGCGCAACGCGCTATTGCGCCAGACCATCTGACGCAGCGGCTCGAACTGGTGATTTTCGATGCGATCGATGACCTCCGCACCGAAGGCTCCGCTATCCGCCGTCGTTCCGAACGTGCCGTCATTCATGTGCCGGCCAGCCCGTCCGGCAATCTGGGCAAGCTCCGCCGCCGCCAGTTCGCGGACCACCCTTCCGTCGAACTTGCGGTTGCTGGCGAAGGCGACATGATTGATGTCCATGTTCAGTCCCATGCCGATGGCGTCGGTCGCGACCAGATAATCGACTTCTCCCGCTTGATACATGGCGACCTGGGCGTTGCGCGTTCGCGGACTGAGCGCGCCGAGGACCACGGCGGCCCCGCCCCGCTGCCGCCGGATCAGTTCGGCGATGGCATAGACGTCGGCGGCGGTAAACGCGACAATGGCCGAGCGCGGCGCCAATCTCTGGAGTTTGCGATAGCCGTTGAAGCCGAGCGTCGAGAACCGCGGCCGCGTCACGATCTCCACCTCGGGGACAAGGCGACGCAGCAACGGTCGTACCGTCGCCGCTCCCATGAACATGGTCTCAACCTCACCACGAGCATGGAGAAGACGGTCGGTAAAGACATGACCGCGCTCTGGATCGGCGGCCATCTGAATTTCATCGATGGCGAGAAAAGCCACCGGCCGCGCAAGCGGCATCGATTCGACCGTGCAAAGAAAATACCGCGCAGCCGGCGGCACGATCTTTTCTTCGCCGGTCAAAAGGGCGACGTGCGCGGCCCCCTTGATCTTGACCGCGCGATCGTAGTTCTCCCGGGCGAGAAGCCGAAGCGGAAAGCCAATCATTCCCGAGGCGTGGCCAAGCATGCGCTCCATGGCGAGATGAGTCTTGCCGGTATTGGTCGGGCCGAGCACCGCAACGACGCGGCTTCGTCCCGAAAGCGGTGGAGAGGCGAACAACATGGGTGCCTGGATCCGGATCTCTAAGAGTGGCGAACGAGCAAGACCGTTAGCAACATCCCGGGTTCGGTCGTTCTCGCACCATGGGAACGAACGCCACCGGCAACATTCGCGCGCACGCCATTTGCCCGTCGGGCATGCGCTCACACCGGTAAAGCATCTGCGCCTCTCCCGTGTCGCCTACGGGAATCACCAAGCGCCCACCGGGCTTGAGTTGCTCGCTCAATATTTCCGGCATGGACGACGGCGCCGACGTCACAATGATCGCGTCGAAAGGCGCCTGCTCCGGCCAGCCTTCAAAGCCGTCGCCGATCCTGACGTGGACGTTCGCGTAGTTCAGCCGCTCAAGCCTCATTCGCGCCTCTTCGGCGAGTTCTGGGACCACCTCCAGGGAGTAGACCTCTCTCGCCACTTCCGCCAGCACCGCAGCTTGATAACCGGAGCCGCAGCCAATTTCCAAAACCCGATCGTCTTCACTAAGATCGAGAAGTTCGGTCATGATCGCAACGATATACGGTTGAGAAATGGTTTGGCCGCACCCGATTGAAAGAGGCCGGTTCTGATAGGCGTAGCAACGATCGGCGGCGGGCACGAAAACATGTCGCGGCACCCGCCTCAGCGCCGCCATGACGCGCGGAGAGATCACGGCGCGACCGGTCCAATCCGCCGTCTGCCGGGCTTCCGCCGCGATTTCCTCTAGGAGCTGGTCGCGAGCGGCAGCGATTTCTCGATCATCCATGGCGCCATCCTCACCCTCCGCCCAGAGCTTGCGAACAAGCGGTCATTGCGTCAAGGTTGCGGTCGGAGAGGCGGACCACCTTGAGCAAAGGAGCGTGTCATGCAGCTCACCCTGATCAGTCCGATGTTTGCCGACGGCGCGCGAATTCCGCAACGCTACACCTGCGATGGCGACAACATCTCGCCCCCCTTCAGATGGCTCGCCGCACCGACAGAAACAAAGAGCTTCGCGTTTATCTGCAGCGATCCCGATGCGCCGGGAGGAACATGGTACCATTGGGGACTGTTCGATATGCCGGTCGAGACCGGCGATCTGCGTGAAGGTTTTCCCAGGGACTCGAGAATAGGCGCGATTCGTCAGGCTGTTACCGACTTCAAGGAGACCGGATATGGCGGCCCCTGCCCTCCCAGGGGTCACGGCAATCATCACTACCGGTTCCGCCTGATGGCGCTCAACGTGGAATCGTTGGGTCTTGGCGATCATCCTCACTGCCGGGACGTCGAGCGGGCCGCGGAAAAGCATATCATCGATGAGACGATTCTGATCGGCATCTATTCGCGCTGACGGAACTTGGCCACGCCGGGAACAACCAAGGCCCGGCCGATGGCGCGCTTCCGGGCTGCCCGCGACCGCTTGGCGCGCCCGACGCGCAATGTCAGCAGTCTTGCGTCGATCAAGAGCCTCGCACATATCTGGCGACGAATTGGGGTCACGAGAAATGGGGAGTCGCGCCGCCATGCCGCAAGAAACATTCACCTTTCAAACCGAGGTCAACAGGCTCCTCGATATCGTCGCGCACTCGCTTTACTCGCATAAAGAGATATTCCTGCGCGAGTTGATCTCCAACGCTTCGGACGCCTGCGATCGGTTGAGATATGCCGCGATTACGCGGCCGGAACTGACCTCAGATGATTCGGAGTTCAAGATTCATTTGAGCCTGGATAAGGAAGCCCGCACCCTGACCGTGAGCGACAACGGAATCGGGATGTCGCACGAGGATCTCATCGAGAATCTGGGAACTATCGCCAGGTCCGGCACGCAAGCGTTTCTTTCCCAACTCAGCGGCGACGCCAAGAAGGACATGGCGCTTATCGGCCAGTTTGGCGTCGGCTTCTATTCCGCGTTCATGGTCTCGGACAAGGTCGAGGTGGTGACTCGCAAGGCCGGGGAAACGCAGGCCTGGAAGTGGACTTCGGACGGCAAAGGCGAATTCCGTGTTGAAGAAAGCGAGCGCCATGGCCGCGGCACCACCGTCGTCGTTCATCTCAAGGACGGCGAGGACGAGTTTCTTGAGCCGTCCCGGATCAAGATGATCGTCAAAAAGTATTCCGACCACATCGGCGTTCCGATCGTTCTTGACGATGACGACAAGAACGAGGCGATAAATGCCGCTTCATCATTATGGACACGGCCGAAGAAGGACATCTCCGAAGAACAGTATAAGGAATTTTATCATCACGTCGGTCATACCTTCGATGATCCCTGGCTGACGATTCATCACACTGTTGAAGGCGTGATTACCTACACGAGCCTTTTGTTCATCCCGACGACGACGCCCTTTGATCTCTTCCACCCCGACCGCAAAACGAACGTC
>CAZRWU010000186.1:0-6033 GCA_964603915.1 uncultured Rhodospirillaceae bacterium | reverse complement strand
CGGCAACGACACGCTCTATGGCCAGGACGGCGACGATACGCTCGATGGCGGTGTCGGCAATGACATCCTCTATGGCGGCCCCGGCAACGACATGTTGTATGGGCGTCCTGGCGACGACACGCTCGACGGCGGTGACGGCAATGACACCCTGGATGGCGGTTTCGGCGACGACACCCTCTTGGGCGGCGCTGGCGACGATACGCTCGATGGCGGTTTCGGTAACGACAAGCTCGATGGCGGCGCCGGCAACGATACCCTTTACGGGCGCGCCGGCAACGACACGCTCGACGGCGGTCTTGGCGACGACACCGTTGCGGCTGGCATTGGCAACGACATCCTCGATGGCGGCGCGGGCGACGATAACCTCAACGGCGAGGCCGGCGACGACATTCTCTATGGGCGCGCCGGCGACGATGCGCTCGCGGGCGGCGCTGGCAACGACACGCTCGACGGCGGTGACGGCAACGATGCCCTCGATGGCGGCGCCGGCGACGACAAGCTTTACGGCGAGGCCGGCAATGACAAGCTCGACGGTGGCGCCGGCAACGATGTGCTCGCAGGCGGCGTCGGCGATGACACGCTCTACGGCGGCGCCGGCGATGACAAGCTCGAGGGCGAGGACGGCGCGGATAAACTCTACGGCGGCGTCGGCAACGACATCCTCGATGGCGGCGCCGGCGACGACACCCTCGACGGCGAGGATGGCGACGACACGCTCTATGGCCGCGCCGGCGCCGATGTGCTCGCGGGTGGCATTGGCAATGACATCCTGTACGGCGGCGTTGGCACCGACATCCTCGACGGCGGCGCCGGCGACGACAAGCTTTACGGCGAGGCCGGCGACGACACCCTCTACGGCCGCGCCGGTAATGATATGCTTGCGGGCGGCTTCGGCGACGACACGCTCTATGGCGATGAGGGCGACGACACGCTTGAAGGGGGCGTCGGCGGCGACACGTTGTATGGCGGCGCCGGCAACGACACCCTCGACGGCGGCCTCGGCCACGACAAGCTCTACGGCGAGGATGGCGACGACACGCTCTATGGCCGCGCCGGCAACGACATGCTAGAAGGCGGCCGTGGCGACGACACCCTCCTGGGCGGTCTTGGCGGCGACATCCTCGATGGCGGCGCCGGCAACGACAAGCTCGACGGCGAGGCCGGCGACGACATCCTCTATGGCCGCCTCGGCAACGATGTGCTCGCGGGCGGCGTCGGCGACGACACGCTCTATGGCGATGAGGGCAACGACACGCTTGAGGGGGGCGCCGGCAACGACACGCTCTATGGCGGCGCCGGCGACGACACGCTCGACGGCGGACTCGGCCACGACAAGCTCTATGGCGAGGCCGGCGACGACACGCTTGCAGGCGGTCTTGGCAACGACACCCTCGACGGCGGTCTCGGCAAGGACACGCTCTAGGGCGGCGTCGGCAACGACATCCTCGATGGCGGCGTGGGCGACGACAAGCTGTACGGCGAGGACGGCAACGACGTCCTTTATGGCCGCCTCGGCAACGATACGCTCGAGGGCGGCGCCGGCAACGATGTGCTCCACAGCCCTCCTGGCAACAACACGATCAATGGCAGCGCCGCCGATGCCACGATCGTCGGCGGGGCCGGCAAGGACACGTTGACGGGCGGCGCCGGGAAGGACACGTTCGAGTTCTTCGAAGGCGATACCACGCCTTTCTGGTTGAACGCCGACGTCATCACCGACTTCAACCAATCCGAAGGCGATCTGATCGATCTTTCGGGCACCACTGTCACCACCTTCGTCGGCGAGAAGTTCTCACCCGATCCCGGAGAGGTCAGCTACTGGAATCGAATCGTCGGCAACGACACTCTCGTCAGGTTCAACGACGGCGTTATCCACACCGTTGTTCTTGATAATTTCGACTACGACCTCGACGCAAGCGACTTCATGTTGGCTTGACTCACGCCTTTCTAGCGTTGGGGGGCGGCCGGTTGGCCGCCCTTTTCGTTTGAGCAACCTGCCGACGCCTTGCGTCGTGACGGGGCCTGCCCCTCTGGCGCGCGGGGCATGCGAATTGCCCGATGCGAAGCCATGGTGGCGGCACGGGGAATTTCGTTCTAAGGGGGCGTCCTTGAGAACGATGCAGGGCGGAGGATCAAAGCATGGAGCTGACGACCGAACAGCGCGATGAGATCGCGGCGGAGCGCGGGCAGATCGCGCAAACCCGGCGCCTGACGGTGGCGGCGGTGGAGCAAATCCTCTACGAGCCGATTCCGGTCCTCGACCACGGATTCATCCGCGTCATCGACTACATGGGCGGCGATGAGGCCGTCGTTCAGGCGGCGCGGGTCTCCTATGGCCGAGGGACCCGCCGCGTGCAGGACGACGCGGGGCTGATCAACTACTTGATGCGCCACCGGCACACCACGCCATTCGAAATGTGCGAGATCAAGTACCACGTCAAGCTGCCGATCTTCGTGGCGCGGCAGTGGATCCGCCATCGCACCGCGAGCGTCAACGAATACTCGGCGCGCTACTCGATCCTCGACAAGGAGTTCTACGTTCCCGAGCCTGAGCATCTCGCGGCGCAGTCGTCCGCCAACCGGCAGGGGCGCGGCGCGTTGTTATCGGGCGAGGAGGCGTTGCGCGTCCTGACCCTCCTGCGCGAGGATGCGGAGCGGTGCCACGGCCACTACGAGGAAATGCTGAACGAGGACGAGGCCGGCCAGGGCCGCGACGATCGGCGCCTCGGGCTTGCCCGGGAACTCGCCCGGATGAATCTGACGCTGAGCACGTATACGCAGTGGTACTGGAAGATCGACCTTCACAACCTGCTGCATTTTCTTTCCCTGCGCGCCGACGCCCACGCCCAGTACGAGATCCGCGTCTATGCCGAAGCTATGCTCGAAACGGTCCGCCGCTGGGTGCCGATCACACACGATGCCTATATGAATTATCGCGTCGGCGGGGTTCATCTGTCGGCGCGGGCGCTGGACGTGGTCAAGCGCCTGATCGGCGGAGAGAGCGTCAGCCGCGAGGCGAGCGGCCTCAGCAAGCGAGAATGGCGGGAACTGATGGAGGCGCTCGGCCTGCCCGCGGAAAGTTGAGCGGGAGCAAATCGGGATTCGTCAGCGCGCCCGCCGGCGGTGTAAACGTACCTGGAGAAGACGGCCGTCAGCCGGCGATGGATCGCCGCGGGGCGTGAAGGCGGCCAGGAAACCAGCGAGGTTATCAATGGATTTGTGGCAGTGTCCGGCGGTTGTAACGGGTGGAGCGTCCGGTCTTGGCGCCGAGACTGCCCGCTTTCTCGCCGAGGCCGGCGCAAAGGTGGGCGTGATCGACATTTATGAAGCGGGCGTTCGCGCCGTCGCCAAAGAGATCCAGGGCTTGGCCATTCCCTGCGATGTCGCCGATTCGCATGCGGCGGAAATGGCCTTGGCGGAGGCCCGCGCCGCCCATGGCGCGGCCCGCGTGCTGGTCCATTGCGTCGGGCGGGGACACTCGCAGGAGCTGGTCAGGGAGGAAGGGCCGATGGCGCTCGACGACTTCCGGCAGCTGGTCGAGGTCAATTTGATTTCGACATTCAACATGCTGCGCCTGTCGGCGGCGAGCATGGCGAAGCTGGAGCCGATGGCGAACGGCGAGCGGGGCATCATCATCACCACGGCGTCGGCGTCGGCCTACGAAGGACAGAGCGGCGAGGCAGCCTACGCCGCATCGAAAGGCGGCGTCGTCAGCATGATTCTCCCGGCGGCGCGCGAGCTCGGGCCGCTCGGCATTCGGGTCGTCGGCATCGCGCCCGGCCTGTTCGGAACGCCCACGCTGTTCGCCATGGAAAAGAATCTCGACTCGCGGCTGGCGCGCGCCATTCCGTTCCCGCATCGCTTCGGCGATCCGGCGGAGTTCGCCATGCTGGTGCTGCATGTCATCAAGAACCTCATGATCAACGGCAGCGTGCTGCGGCTGGATGGCGGTTATCATCGATGACGGCGCGACCGGAGCCATGCCGATGACCAAGGTCGTTCAGCTTTACCTCATCTCGCACGCTTCCGGCGAACTGGTCGAGATGCTGGCGCGCAACGCCGTCGCTCAGCTCGGACAGGTCGAACTCAAGCGCCGGCTCTGGAAGATGGTGCGCCACATGAGCCAGCTTCCCGACATCCTCGGGGAAATCGCGGTCACGCCCGGCTTCGTGGTGCACAGCGTCGCGCACAGCGATATCCGCGAAGCCCTGGAGGAAGGCTGCCGTCACCTGAAAGTCCCCTACCAGTTCGCGCTCGAGCCGCTGATCGGCCGCCTCTCCGAGCATTTCGATGTGCCGATCCAGTTCCGCACGAGCTCGCGGGAGATCATCGACGACGACTACTATCAGCGCGTCGAGGCGATGAAGTTCACCCTCACCCATGATGACGGCGTCGCCGTCCAGGATCTCGATGAGGCCGATGTCGTCCTGGTCGGCGTGTCGCGGGCGACGAAAACGCCGACGTGCATGTATCTGGCCTCGCGTGGCGTCAAGGCGGCCAACGTTCCCTTGGTGCCCGGCGTCCCCTTGCCGGAAACGCTCTTGAAGGCGAAACGGCCGTTCATCGTCGGCCTGACCGTCGATCCCGTTCGGCTGGCCCGCATCCGCGCCGCCCGGTTGGCTGGGCTGAAGCAGGCCGAAAAGACCGACTACGTCAATCTGGAGGCGCTGCAGCAGGAGGTTCTGGATGCGCGCCGCCTGTTCTCACGCCGCGGTTGGCCGGCCATCGACGTCACCCAGCGGTCCATCGAGCAGACCGCCGATCTCATCATCCGGATGATGAAAAAGCGCGCCGAGGAAAAATCCTCGGAGTCGCCGTGACATTTACCACCAAGGCATTTTAACATTCTTTTTATTTAAGGAGACGACTATGAGTATTGTAGGACTACCCAATAATGTAGATACAGTTTCTTCGGTCTTGCTTCTTGGATCAGGGTTTAGTCTCCAAAGCACAAACTTGTATGGTACAAATCCTCCCAATGGAGCCGGATTAAAGAAACATTTTATTGAACAGCTCAAACTACCTGCGGACACAGATTATGATATACAAGTGTTAGCCGAAGAATTTGCACACGCATGTGAAGAAACTCTTTATCGCACGCTATACAATCTCTTCCATATTGATAAATATTCAAAAAGTCAGGAGCAAATACTAAAACGCTCTTGGCTCCGCATATACACGACCAATTACGATAACACTGTTGAGGTATGCCGGCAGCGTCTTCAACTTGAACATACGACATACAACAGTTCCGATCCAGTGCCAAACCGTTTTGCTGCAAACTCCATCGTTCATCTTCATGGTGATGTTAGTCGTCTGAAAGAACAGAATGTATTAGATCAAATTGTTCTTGGTGAAAGCGCCTATGTGAGACAGTATATTGTAAAATCTCCATGGTACACGCAGTTTCAAAGCGATCTTAAGTTTTCTTCAAGTGTATTTATTGTCGGTTACAGTTTATCAGATTATCATATTTCTGCTTTGTTACTAGAAAATCCTTTAATATCCGAGCGGACGTTTTTTATTCAGCCTACGGTGATTAGAGAAGATTTTGTACGTCGGACGCAGACGTATGGGAAGACGCTTTTTATAGGCATAGATGGTTTCGGGAGATTCCTAAAAGAACTTCCTCAGGCGGCGTCAGGAACAGACATCAGGAAGTTAAAGTGCTTTCGTGCACTAGATCCCCTTCGTGATAAAAAAGGGCTGCGTGCTCCGACAGCTTTGGAGATATTCAATCTGTTTGTTTTTGGAACTTTTAATTATTCACGGTGCGCCGCGACCTTTCCGCATGATACATATGTTGTTCCAAGAACAGACTATGTAGATAATATTATGGAATGTATTGATACAACTAGGTCAGTAATTATTGATAGTCGTCTAGGGAACGGGAAAACTATTTTCCTTTATATCGCTTTTCTGGCGTTGGCTGAACGAGGTTATTCTTGTTTTATGTTCAATGCTATCGGGCCCATGTTCGATAGAGAGATCAGTGTTCTTGAAGGTATTGAAAGGATAGTTATATTATTTAGA
>CAZRWU010000185.1:0-6075 GCA_964603915.1 uncultured Rhodospirillaceae bacterium | reverse complement strand
GTCGACATCGCGCAGCGTGGGCTGAATGTCATCCGGCCAGAGATCAGCCGGCGACTCCGGCGCCGGCAAACGTTCGCCCGTGGCATGCCGCCACCGCTCGCGCGCGAGTTCGCCGAGCGCCCTGGCGGCACGGCCGTCGACGACCGCCGTTGTATCGTGCCACGGGCCGTAGGGAGTGCCATTGGGGCGAACGCGGCAAGGATCGTCGGGACGGTGCGCGCGGGTGTCCCAGCGGTCATTGGTCATGTCGATGCCGCCGCAAAACGCCAGCGCATCGTCGATGACGATGATTTTCTGATGATGGGCGGCAGCGGCTGGATGGGCGCTATCGAGCCGGAAGTGAATGCGATCGGGTCGCCACCAATCGGCCAGCAGCATGGGAATGATCTCTCGGCCGAGCGTCCACAGCATGGCGTAGTCCCATTTGAGCACAAACGCGCGCAGCCGCGGGCGTCGGCGGATCAGCGCTCTGAGGAACCGGCCGAGTTGATCGGGCAGATTATCGTCGTCGCCGTCGGGATCAAGCTGGATGCGCAGGTCGAAGTCCCAGCCGATCAGGTAGATCGTATGCCGCGCCTTGCGCATTGCCGTCTTGGCGGCGGCAAAATAGTCGTTGGCGTCAACAATGACGGCGAAACGCCGGGCTGGCTCGATCCGCCAGCATGTCTCCCCCGGGCGCAAAATGGGTTGCATCGGCACGGCTTTCGCTTGCTCGGTTTGAAGGCGCATGGGCTAAGTCCTCGGTGGACGATCATGCATTGTCGGCGTTGGCAGACCCCGCGTCGAGTCCGACGGCCGAATGAACGCCGCGCGCCCGTTCATGAACGGCCTTGGCCGCAAGCTCCGTTGCGGGGTTGAGTCCTCGCGCCGCCGAGGCCGAAGCGCCTGCATGGAGCAACCGGCTCCGCTCCAGCCACAAAACGGGTCCGGACACGATATCTTTCTCTTGTCGGGCGTTCTGGCGGCGGCACATTAGCATTGGTCCTTGCAGAAAAGAGGAGGCTTGCGATGCGACTTGCATTGTCATTCCTGATTGCCGCCTGCGTTGCTCTTCCCGCCTTGGCCCATCACGGCTGGGGCTCCTACGATGCCGACAACCCTATGACGATCGAAGGCCCGATCGAGCAAGTGAGGCTGCAGAATCCGCACGGCGAGATGACCGTTTTGCATGAAGGCGAGGCTTGGCTCATCACGCTTGCGCCGTTGTCGCGCATGAATGCGCGCGGTGCCACCGAGGACGTCGTTCAGCAGGGGGAGACAGTCGTCGCCTATGGCTACCCCAAGCGAGACGGCACGCCGGAGATCCGCGCCGAGTGGATCGAAGTGAACGGCCGGCAATACCCGTTGCGCTGAGTTAAGGGCGCTCGGGCGTGGAAGGAGCGCTGGCGGCGGTCGAAGCGTCCGTTCTTGCGCAGACGATCCGCCGGTCGGTCTGGCTGTACCCGCTTGCCAACGTGCTCCATGTTCTCGGCGTCATGGGCTTTTTCGCCGTGGTGGCGGCAATGGACGTGAAGGCGGTGCGAGGCCGGCAAACAGCTGACGTGCGGGCATTCATCATCCGCATGCGACCGCTCGCGATCGCCCTGCTGGTCGCGCAGATTGTCACCGGCGTCATGCTGTTTCTGCCGGAAGCGAGTCACATCGCTCACAATATTGCTTTTCAGGTCAAGCTTGCCGCCATCCTCCTCGCTCTCCTCAACGTTGTCGCCTTCGAGACGGCGTTCCGCAGAACCTCGCTCCTCGCCGCGCCGACCGCCATCGTCAAGTTTGCGGCCGTCGCCTCACTCGTCCTTTGGCTCGCCGTCGCCGCGCTTGGCCGTTTGATCGCCTATTTTTAAATCCGGCGGCATGGTTCACTCCCGAGGTCCGGACATGAGGCGGCTGTTGCTCGACGGGCGCTGCGCCATGGCGGCTCTGGACAACCGTGATGCGCTGAGCAATGATCCGCTGCGCTGACGCCGCCGTAGGGCTGACAGCGTCACGTGCCGCTGCAACGACGAGTCTCAGAAGATACGTCAACATCTGTGGATCGCCGCCTCGTCGATCCAAAGCGCTGCGCACGATCGTTCGCATCGGGCGAAACCAGAGGAACGGAGAAGGAAAGCATGGCCACTCGGAAGGTCGCGATCGCCTGTCAAGGCGGGGGGACGCACGCCGCGTTCACCTGGGGCGTTCTGAAGACGATTCTGGAGACGAAGAAGCGTTGGGACGCCACCCCGCAGGACGGCGACACCTTCGACATCGTTGCGTTCAGCGGCACGTCGGCCGGGGCGTTGTGCGCGCTGGCGTCGTGGTACGGCTTGGCGCCAAATAGTGCGGATACCGACTGCGGAACGCTCGACAAGGCGATCGAGCGGCTTGATTTCCTTTGGAATACATTCTCCGCGACCACCGCGGTTGAACGCGCCCACAATCAGCTGGTCGGCACCCTGTTGCAGTGGAAGTCGCAAGGCGTCCCTTTTCCCGGCGCCAATCCCTATGATCCCCAAGGGGGTCTCGCGTTGAGCGGCCTGTCGATGATGGGCGCCCGTCCCGAGTATCTGGAGTTTCCGGCCCTGCTCCAGGCGTTGTGCCCCGACTACGGGTCGATCGACTGGCCCGGGGTGATGAACGCGAACATCCGGATTCTTGTCGGCGCGATCGAGGTTCTCAGCGGCAACTTCGAGGTTTTCGATTCCGACAAGACCCTTGAGCAGATGGGCTTGCTGCCCGACGGCCGGAGGATCGATCAGTACGAGATCACCCGCTGGCGGATGCGGCGCGGGATTTCCCTGGAGGGCGTCGCCGCGTCCGGAACGCTTCCCGAAGTCCTGCCGGCGCAAGTCATCCAGGATATGCGGTTTCCAACCTGCGAGCCGGGCAAGACGATCACCCGCAATGGCTATTACTGGGATGGGTTGTATTCCTGCAATCCTCCGGTGCGCGACCTTCTCGACGCCGAGAACAGGAACGAGAAGCCGGACGAGATCTGGGTCGTGCGCATCAATCCCCAGGAATTCCAGCATTCCTCCTTAAGGATCAGCCTTGAGGATATTCGCGACCGGGAAAACGATCTGTCCGGCAATCTGTCGCTCGGCCAGGAACTCGACACCATCGTCACGATCAACGAGTGGATCAAGCGGTACGGATGCGACCATCCGCCACTCGACAGCCGCAAGATCGTCGAAGTCCGGACGATCAAGATGACCAGCGCGACCGCCTGGAGTCTGAAGTACACGACGAAGTTCGACCGTAATCCGGCGCATCTCGCGGCGCTCCATGACGAGGGTCGCGCCGTCGCGCAGCAGTGGCTGGCGGACTGGCGAGCGCTCGGGACGGATTTCGCCTCGTATCCGAACGATGCGCGCTATGCCGAGCCTCACTGCATCGAAACCACCTGATGCCGGCGATTCTGCGGCTTTCATGATGCTCTAGCGCCGGTTAAGCGCCAAATCCTCCGCAGGCGGAGCCCCCGATGTTCGATCTCGTCGCCGTTCTTGTCGCGCTCGTTTTGCTGATGTACTTGGCGTATCGCGGCTTCACCTTGCTCATCCTGGCTCCCGCGATGGCGTTGTTGGCGGCGCTGGTGACCGGCGGCCTGCCAATCCTGGGCGCCTACACCCAGATTTTCATGACCAACACCGGCTCCTTCATTGTTTCGTTTTTTCCCTTGTTCATGCTGGGGGCCATCTTCGGCAAGCTGATGGACGATACAGGCTCGGCGAAGTCGCTTGCCCGCACGGTCAGCGACAAGCTCGGCCCGCAGCGTGCGATCGTGTCGGTGGTGTTGTGCTGCGCCGTGTTGACCTACGGCGGCGTCTCGGCCTTTGTCGTCGCCTTCGCCATTTTTCCGGTGGCCGCCGCCTTGTTTCGCGCCGCCGGCATTCCGAAGCGGCTGATGCCAGGGGCGCTGGCGCTCGGCGCGTTCACCTTCACCATGTCGGCGTTGCCGGGAACGCCGGCGATCCAGAACGCCATTCCGATGCCGTTCCTCGGCACCACCGCGTTCGCCGCCCCGGGCCTTGGGATATCACCGGCCTGGTGATGCTTGTCCTTGGCGTCGCCTGGTTGAACCGCCGCGCGGCTCGCGCCCGCGCGGCCGGGGAGGGTTACGGCGCGCACGCCGACAACACGCCCAAGACCGACGTGGTGATGCGTGAGCACGCGCAAAGCGAAGGCTTCGATATCATCGAACTCCCCGAACAATCGGCCGGGGAACCTGCCCGGGAAGAAAACCTGCCCCCGTTCTGGCTGGCGCTGTTGCCGATTGTCGTGGTCATCGTCACCAACTTCGCGTTCGTCCAGTTCGCTCTCCCGCTGATGGACACCGGCTTCCTTGCCGATCCGCTGTTCGGCGCGACGACGCTCGAGAGCGTCCGCGGCGTCTGGGCGGTCATCGTCGCCCTGTTTTTCGCCATTGTGCTGCTCATCGCCGGCAACTGGCGGCGGCTCGCCGACCTGAGGACGAGCCTCGACAAGGGCGCCGACGCCTCCGTCTTGCCCATCTTCAACACCGCGAGCTTGGTCGGCTTTGGCGCGGTCATCGCCGCCCTGCCGGTTTTCAGCACGATCAGCGATGCCGTCATGGCGATCGGCGGCGACAATCCGCTGGTGTCGGTGGCGTTGGCGGTGACCGTGCTTTCGGCGATGACCGGCTCGGCCTCGGGAGGAATGAGTATCGCCCTTGACGCCCTCGGGCCGACGTTCGTTGACCTGGCGGCGGCGACCGGCGTCTCTCTCGACGCTATGCATCGAGTTACGGCGGTCGCTTCGGGCGCTCTCGACGCCTTGCCGCACAACGGCGCCGTCATCACCTTGCTCACCGTCTGCAAGATCAGTCACCGCGACGCATACGGCGACATTTTCGTGGTCGCATGCGCGATCCCGATGCTCTCCCTGATCGTCTTGATTGTCCTGGCGAGCCTGTTCGGCTCGTTCTGAGCGACAGGCCGTTGCGGCTTGTCACAAGTGTAAAGTTGGTTGGCGGGCAGGATTTTCTGCCCGCCAGCGGTGATCGCCGACCCTTGCCGGGTCGGCCTACCAAGTCAATGTCTGGGCGCCTTCCTTGAACAAATGGCTTCCGGTCAATTCCGGATTGCCGACCTGCACGCCGTCCATGAGGTCGTCTTCCTCGACAGCGTAATGCTTCATGCACATCGGACAGGCGATGACGGTGACGCCGCTGTCGATCAACGCGGCAAGCGTCTTCCGTTGCTCGGCGAAGGTCCCGGCATTCCGATCGGAGGCGACCAAAACCCCTTTGTCGTTGAGCCAGATGGTGACGGGATGGCCGCGCTCCATCACCGCCTTGGAAAACGCCATCGCCATGTCGACCCGATGACTCTCGTCGGTGGTCAGGTTAACGAACAGCGATCCCTGGTTTTCGGCGGCCGCGGGCATTGCCGCCAGGGCGCAGATGACGGCGAGCGTCGCGAGCAACTTTCGCATCATGATGACAACCTCCTCCAAAGGTAAATCGGCACAAGGTGCCCTGGGTTGATATACAGCCGATCCGGCGGACTCCATACTTCCGGATCGAGGTAGCCAGGCCGTGGCGGCAAAAGTTGCGGTGCCGCTCCCGTCCTCGTCCGACAGCCGCCCGCTCCGGCACACGGCGCTAGAACGTGACGCTGTCGCCGTTGCCGAGGAAGGCGTGGCTGCCCTTGGCCTGCGCCGACTGCTTGGGGTAGGCGAGGTAGGCGTCGGTTCCCTTGACGATCGGCACGCCATGGGTGGCCGCCTTCTCCGCCCACATCCAGCCGGTGCAGTGGTTGCACCCCATTTTTTCCATGCCGAGCTGTTTGATCTCGTCGATGATGTTGTCGAACTCCGGCTTCCAGGTATCGAAGATGCTCAAGTGCAGCCCGCCGTAGCAACCGTAGAGGCGGGGCGCGGCGATTGTCTCGCGGGCATAGCCGAGCAGGTTCATGATCCCTGGGTGGCCGCAGCCGGTGACGGTGACAATGCCCTTGCCTTCGACGTTGACGTAGAGGACGTTCTCGCCCCTGACCTGCAACAGGATCGCAGCGTCGAACATGTGCAGGGCCACGCCCGGCAGCAGGCGGTAAAGGCCGCCGCCGTCCTCGCCCTCCGGTT
>CAZRWU010000184.1:0-6115 GCA_964603915.1 uncultured Rhodospirillaceae bacterium | reverse complement strand
CATAAGCGTCGCGATTGTTGTCGGCGACAAGAAAATCTTCGCCGCGCAACGAAGGCGCGTGGTCAAACTCGAACACGAACTGCTTGCGTTCGCTCACGATTGTCTCGGCCTTTCCCATGGCCCCGCATCTTCAATTGCGGTCCGGCAGCAGCGTCCACCTTTCGCCATCCTGCACGAGATCGAGGCCGTCGTGCTGCAAGGCTTCGGTCAGTTCGGACAAATCGCCGAGGTAATGAAGATTGAGCCGAACTTCCTCCCGGCTGAGCGTAATAAGATCGGTCTCCTTGATCAGCCGTTGATTTTGCAGGCGGTTGCGCACCGAAAGCCAATCGCTCAGCCCGCTGATCGGCACCACCACGCCAAGGACGGCGGGTCCTCTCGCAGCCACGACGGCGCCTTGTCGCCATTGTACCTGAAGATTGGCATGAACTGCCGCTGCCGCGCGATCAAGAAGATTGTCGACGCTTTCGCCGGGTCCTGCCTCGAACGTCTCGACGAGGGGAGAACCGGGGCCTTCGGCGTCATGCCGCACGGTTGAGACGGTAAGCAAAGGCGGCTCTCCGGTATTGATCGCGGCGATGGCGACAAACGCCGTTTCGGCCGAATACCGTTGCGCCAACCGCAAAAGCCGATCCGTGTCGCCGCCGATCGCATCCTCGGGGCCAAGCGTGGTTACGTCCTCGAGATCGCCGAAGGGGACCAACGTCGGCACGACGTGGCTGGACGAGGCATGTTTCGCCCATGCATGTCGCCAGGGATTCGGTTCGTCCCATAACGTCATCCCTGCATCGCTTTGGTAGACCGGGACGATGACGACGGGTTCCGGCGTGGCGGCAGCCGTCGGTGCGGCGAACTCGCCGACGACGTTTCGTACGCCCGTTCGGTCGAAGCGAAAGTCGAAGGTGCCGATGTAGCGCACCGCCGACGATTTCTCGTTGGTGATCGAAAAATCGTGTACGAGCGCCGCAATTTCGGCGTCGCCGAGGTTGGGCGCCGCGCCGCCTCCGGTAACGTCTGCGACAAGTTTCTCGAAGGCCTTCCGTTGCGCGACGACAATGGCCTGCTCACGGGCTTCCGCGGCGCTCTCGGCGGTGATGTCAACCTCAACGCCGGTGACTTCGAGAACGACCGCTTGCGCCGGGCCTGGAACGAGCGCGGCAAGCGCATAAAGCGTCCCTGCCCACAATAAGGCGAAGATGACGGGCTGGGGTCGTCGAAGTCTCATTGCATACGGTCCCGGATACAGTAAGGTTCTCGCCGCGTAACGGTAACGCTCTTTGCCGCAACAGCAACATATGTAGAGGAGGAAGACATCAGCGGCCATAGCTATCGTGATGCGGGTGTCGATATCGATGCCGGTCAAGCACTGGTGGAGGCGATCAAGCCGCTCGCCCGCTCGACGGCGCGCGCCGGGGTTGTCTCCGAGCTTGGCGGCTTTGCCGGTTTCTTCGACGTCAGGGCTGCCGGCTACCGAGATCCCGTCCTTGTCGCCGCGACCGACGGCGTCGGAACGAAGCTCAAGCTGGCCTCCGCGATGGGCCGTCATGACAGCGTCGGAATTGATCTGGTTGCCATGAGCGTCAACGATCTTGTGGTTCAGGGGGCGGAGCCGCTGTTTTTTCTTGATTATTTCGCCGCCGGCAAGCTGGATGTTTCCATCGCCGAGGCGGTTATCGCCGGCATTGCGGAAGGCTGCCGGCGCGCTGGATGCGCTTTGATCGGCGGCGAAACGGCAGAAATGCCGGGAATGTATGGCGAGGGGGACTATGACTTGGCGGGATTCGCTGTCGGCGCCGTGGAGCGCGGCGAGGCGCTCACCGGCGCGACCGCCGCCGCCGGCGATGTCGTTCTTGGCCTTGCCTCTAACGGCCTGCATTCCAACGGCTTTTCCCTGGTTCGAGGAGTCGTGGCGGCGGTGGGTGCGGACCTCAAGGCGCCGGCGCCTTTCGACGACGGCCGGCTGTTGGGCGACGTCCTGCTTCAACCCACCCGGATCTACGTCAAGAGCTGTCTGAACGCCATCCGTGCCGGCGGCGTCAAGGCGTTGGCTCATATCACCGGGGGCGGATTGATCGATAATGTGCCGCGCGTCCTGCCGGACGGCCTTGCGGCGGAAATCGATGCGACGAGTTGGCCGTTTCCCGACGTCTGCCGTTGGCTCAAGAGTATCGGCGGGATTACCGCGGACGAAATGGCGCGCACATTCAACTGTGGCCTCGGCATGATTGCCGTCGTGGCCCCCGAGCAGGCAACGAAACTGAGCGCGGTGTTGGAGAACGCCGGGGAGCGCGTTTACCATGTCGGACGTCTGGTGCCACGCCATGGCCGCGGGGGCCTGATCCTGAACGGTGCGGAGCAGGCATGGCGAAGCTGAACACGGCCATTTTGATTTCCGGGCGCGGCAGCAACATGAAGGCGCTGATCGATGCCTGCGCCGAAGAGTCGTACCCGGCGCAAATCGTCCTGGTGCTGTCGAACGTCCCGCAGGCGGGTGGGCTGGCGCTTGCTCGAGCTGCAAACGTTGCCTCGGCGGCAATCGACCACAAGGCTTTCACCGGCCGTGAAGACTTCGAGGACGCCGTCCACGACGCGTTGGTGGCTTCAGGCGCGGAACTGGTGTGCCTTGCCGGCTTCATGCGCCTGCTGACCGAGCGGTTCGTCAGTCGCTGGTGGAATCGCCTGATCAACATCCACCCGTCCCTTCTGCCCGCTTTCCGTGGTCTCGACACGCATGAGCGGGTCATCGAGTATGGCGCGCGCTTCACCGGCTGCACGGTCCACTTCGTCCGTCCAGCGATGGATGACGGGCCGATCATTGTGCAGGCCGTGGTCCCGGTGCTGGCCGATGACGATGCCGCGAGCCTCTCGGCAAGAGTTCTGGTGGAAGAGCACCAGATTTATCCAATGGCAGTGCGCATGATCGCCGAGTCGCGCGTTGAAGTGATCAATGAGCGCGTAATTGTCCGTGCGGCAAGCTCCCCGCGCGGCGGCCTGATAAACCCGACGCTACATCGGCCTACGCTCCATCCGAAGGCGCAATAGGCCAGGAAACGGCGTTCGCGACAGTCCGGCACGGCCTGCCGCGCACTCCGCTCAGCCGACGATTTCGATGTCGCTGAAGAAAAAGCGGATTTCTTTCTCCGCATTCTCGGGCGAATCGGAGCCATGAACAGCGTTTTCCTGCACGTTCAGGCCAAACGCTTTGCGGACCGTGCCCTCGTCTGCATTTTCCGGATTGGTCGCGCCCATGATGGTGCGATTGCGTTGGATCGCGTCGTCTCCCTCAAGGACCTGTACGACCACTGGCCCTGAGCACATGTATGCGCACAGTTCATCATAGAACGGCCGCTCCCGGTGAACCGCGTAGAAAGCTTGCGCTTGATCAAGTGTCAAACGAATGCGTTTTTGGGCCACGATCCTCAGGCCGCCATCTTCGAAAAGGGCATTGATGCGCCCGGTAATGTTGCGTGCGGTGGCGTCGGGCTTGATGATGGACAACGTTCTTGCGGCGGCCATGACCGAGTTCCTCCCCTGGTGATGTGGGCAATGAATGATCGCTCGATGCCCGAGAGTCCCTTCCTGTTGCGACAAGCGCCGCATTCTCCGCTCGGGCAAAACGCCCGGGTTATAGACTGTTCCCGCGCAACGTGGCAAAGATTGTTTCGGATTGCCTGAAAAAATTCGCGCTTGCCGAGAAGCTCACTTGTTCGAGCCTCAGTTTCCCGTGCCTCATCGGCCGGAGGCAGTCCCCTGGCTTGGGACGGAAGAGGATTTCCTCTTCGGGCATCAGGGTGAAGGCGGGCCGCCCGGGCAGCTGCATGCAGTGCAGTCTGGCGCAACAGCCAGGAAAACTGTGCTCCACAACTGAGCTGCATTGGACTCCGTCTGATCGCCAGGTCGCTGCCCGAAGGGCGCCACCCAAAACCGTCCGTCCGCGAAGGACCAAGACCAAAGCTCGGAGGACCGCACCTGCCGTCCTGCCTTGATGACCTTCCAGAGACGATCTTGCGCATCGCACAGCAGATCGCGGGTCAGGGGCGACAGGTCCTTGCGCTGCAGCTGCCGGGCGAGCCCGGCAGCCAGCACCGCCTGCTGCCAGGACCAAATCACAGCCCCATGATATTGCCTCGCGTTGAAATCGTTCTGGAGGAGTGGATCCGCAAAGGCGGCATTGGCGACCAGAAGCCCGACATCCGTGAGCAGGCCAGCTGGAAACGGCCGCATCATGGTATGCACGGATTGTTCCAACTCTTCCTGCGGCGGCTCCAGGAACAGGAGGGCGAACCCGTTGTCGGAATTCAGGACGGGAACCGTCTCGCCGGATGCGTGGAGCGAGAGGGCGTTGAACCGGATCGGCTCCTGCGGCAAGGAGTCGAGAGCAGGCATCGGGTCGACGCTCATCACGCTGGCATAGATCTGGACGGCCCGCCGCGCTTCGTCGGGTGTGACGCTGACGGTAAAAAAGCGCGGAGCCTCCTTGGTCCAGATCTCGACAAAGCGCGCCGCCCGGTCCAGGTCCGCAGCCTGGTCTGCTGCCGCGTTCAAGAGGCCGCCGTCCGCCAGCCGGTCGATCGCCCGCAAGGCGGCAGGCACGAGCGCGGCGTTGACGTTGTAGGGAATCCTACCGCCGCCCAGGCCGTTCAGGCTGTCCCGCCATTCGCCAACCCTTTTCCCCGGACGCAGGGCGATCAGTTGTTCCACGTCGGGGCGCTCCGCGAAAGGCGCCGCCTGATTCAGGACAAAGCGGAAGTTGCGCAGCAGCGCGTCGCGGTAGGTTTCGCCGTCGACCGTGGTTCGGTTCAGGAACGCTTCGGCGCGACTCGCGCCGCCAAGCGTATCCAGCAGGTAACGGGCGACGACCGGCGCCAGCATGAAGTCGTCGTCGATCATCGTGTAGTCGAAAATCGGCTTGGACGCCGGCTCGGTTCCGCCTGGGACGGCGCTCCCGTCCGCCTTGCGCCGCAGGATCGCGAACTCGTCGATATCCTCCTCGTGCGCGACCTCGCCGTCGTCATTCAGTCGATCCAGGACCGAGCCGAGGCCCGCCTCGATCACCGATGGCTTCAGCACCGGCATCAGCAGGTGCAGCGACATCAGTGTGTCGCGGCCAAAATAGGTGTTGAACCGCCAGGACCCGGCCAGCAGCTTCTCCTCATAGCTGAGGAACGCCAGGGCATCGCGGGCCCGCTCATCATTGCCGGCGCGTGCGTTGAGGATCGCATCCATCGGGATCGGCGTCAGCGGCGGGTCGCCGCTCATGGCTGTGATCCGCAGCCGCAGGGGACCGTCGCCGGTTTTCTTGAAGCTCACCTCGTCGCCGCTCACCACCGTTCCGTTCAGCACTTCGACTGAGAGCCGGTAGCCGGGGGCGCCGTCCAGACGCTTGCGAGCCCAAGTCGCGGTCGAACCACTGACCTCCGGTGCGGCGATGACCGCGTCGGGGACTTCGCCTTTGTCTTGGTAATCCCGCAGAGTTCGGGTGCTACCCAGCACGCTCTGCCGTACCGTCAAAGACGGGGCATTGGTGATGGACAACTTCGCCGTCACGCCGTGCAGCGCGCCTCCGTTCTGGGCGTTGCGCCAAACCGGGTCAACCTCCTCCGGGGCGCTCCAGGTGGCATCGGAGGCTTGATGACGGAACCAGAGGCCGACCCCACTGTTGCCTGCGGGGAACGCCACGACCAGACGCGGCGTGGAACCCGAGTCGAGCACGATATGGGCGGCAATCGAACCTTGGCGATAGAACGCGTTGATCTGGCGCCCCTCCGGAACCGTGAAGGATAGGGTCGGCGACTCGCCGGCCAGTGGCGCCATTCTGGCGGCAGCGGGATAAAACAGGACGGACTGGCTAAGGACGAGCGCCGCGGCAAGGCGCATGACCCGTCCCGCAGGCCGAAGGCCGTTCGAAAAGCATGCGGAGCGGGTCACATGATCTCCCATCCGAAGCAAACGGCCGACGATCGCCAATCCGTCTATAATTCCGCTCATCAAGCGGCCTTCACGCGGAGGTTTGCGCGCCGAACGGCGCTCCTCGACAAGACACACCGAATCCTGGCCCTTGCCTATTAGGACTGTGTCATAAAAGCGGTTGAAGAAGTCGGGCCTATGCCCATGT
>CAZRWU010000183.1:0-6134 GCA_964603915.1 uncultured Rhodospirillaceae bacterium | reverse complement strand
GCTTATCATGGCGAGAGGGTTCGTCGCCATGCGCGGATCGGCATGCATGGCGTGCGCAAGAGAAACGGGCGGATAGCGGGGTGCTCATGGCATACAGGCTGCAGGCGGACGAACCGGTCGCCGACGGCGTCAAGCGCGTCGTCATCGGCGAGATCGACGCGGCGACGGCGATGCTGAGCCCGGACGTCGCGGACCGCGACGAGGGCATTCACGACGCGCGAAAGGCGTTCAAGAAGATCCGCGCCGCCCTGCGCCTGGTCAGACCGGAACTCGGCGCCGAATACGCCGCCGAGAACGCGTGGTTTCGCGACTCGGCGCGCAAGCTGTCCGACCTGCGCGACGCCCAGGCGTTGCTGGAGTCGTTCGACAAACTGCGAAAGACGTTCGGCGACGAGATGCAGGGCGACGACTTCACCGCCATCCGCGCCGCGCTCGACCGGCGGCGAGAGAACATGGCGGCGCACGACGAGGAGCGCGCCGGCAATGTCGCGACCGTTCACGCCGAGTTGCAGGACGTGCGCCGCCGCGTCGAGTCATGGAGCCTGAAACGGAAAGGCTTCGCCGCGATCGGGCCCGGTTTTCGCGCCACATACGGCCGCGGCCGGCGCGCCCGCGCCGGGGCCTACGCCGCGGCCACCGACGAAGCGTTCCATGAATGGCGCAAGCGCGTGAAGTACCATTGGTATCAGGTGCGGCTCTTGCAGGATCTGTGGCCGGAGCTGCTGAAACCTTACCGCGCCGCGCTCAAGGAGCTCTCCGTCCTTCTCGGCGACGATCACGATCTTGTCGTCATGAAACAGACCGTGGCGGGCCTCGATCCCGATCTGCGCGAGAGCGAGGGTTTCGGCGCCTATATCGCCCTCGTCGACCGGCGCCAGCAGCAGCTTCGCGCCGCGGCGCGGTCGCTCGGCGATCGAATCTATACGGAAAAGCCGAAATGCCTGCAGACCCGGTTCCGCTCCTACTGGCGGACGTGGCGGGCCGAAACGGCGGCTTGAGAACGCGGCGTCAGGAATCGAGCGGCGGACCGATCCGGGCGTAGCGCCCGAGATAGCGTAGCAACGGCGAGTCGCCATCGCCGCGATGAATCCGCATGACGCGGCCGACGATGATCAGGTGATCGCCGCCGACGGAGGTCGACGTCACGTCGCACTCCAGGCCGACGAGGCATCCGTCCAACAGCGCGCAGCCGTTGTCGCCGGTTCTGTGGCCGACGGAAGCGAACTTGTCGCCGTTCCGCACCGCGAACGCCTCGGCCACGTCATGCTGACCCTCGGCAAGGACATTGATCGCGACGACGCCGTGACTGGCGTAGGCGTCGAGGCTGGCGGTATTCAAGCCCAGGCAGAAAAGGATGAGCGGGGGTTCGAGGGACAGCGAAGCGAACGAGCTGACGGTGACGCCGACCGGCCGGCGATTGCTGTCGAGGGCCGTGATGACGGCCACTCCGGTGGCGAAATGGCCAAGAGCGTCACGGAAGGCGAGTGAATCGACCATTGTCTTCCTTACTGGCAAGGAACGCCCCGACCGCCGGGTAAATTCGATTGCCTGGTTTATAATCTCGTAACCCAAAGGTTGTACCTCTCGACCAGCGGCTTCCGCCGCGGGCGATGGAACGGAGTGGTACGGGACCATCCGAGGCTCGGTCAAGAGGCACATTAGAGGTCATGCTGTTCATTGTCGGCCTGATTGTCGTCATCGCCAGCGTCGTCGCCGGATACATGGGAACGGGCGGCCACATGCGCGTCCTGTGGCAACCGTTCGAGTTCATCATCATTTTCGGGGCGGCGATCGGCGGATTCGTCATCGCCAACCCCAAGCGCGTGCAAATCGGAACGATCAAGGCGCTGGGCAAGCTGCTCAAGGGTCCGAAGTACACGAAGGCGAGCTATGTCGAGCTGTTGAGCGTGCTCTACGCCATCTTCAAGCTGGCGAGGACCAAGGGCGACCTTGCTCTCGAAGCGCATGTCGACAAGCCCGACGAGAGCCCGATTTTTCAAAAGTATCCGGGATTCATCGCCGACCGCCACGCCGTCGATTTCCTGTGCGACTACCTGCGCCTCATCACCCTCGGAACCGCGAACGCGCACGAGATCGAGACGGTGATGGAAACGGAACTCGAAGCCAGCCACGCCGAGCAGGTCGCCATCGCCGGCGCCTTGCACACCGTCGCCGACGGCCTGCCGGCGCTGGGAATTGTCGCGGCGGTGCTCGGCGTCATTCACACCATGGGCTCGATCACCGAGCCGCCGGAGGTGCTCGGCCATCTCATCGGCGGCGCGCTGGTCGGCACCTTCAGCGGCGTGCTGGCCGCCTACGGCGTCGCCGGTCCCATCGCCCGCTCGCTCGAATCGACGTTCCAGGCCGAATTCCGCTACGTCGAGTGCATCAAGGCCGGCGTGATCGCTCACATGCAAGGATACGCGCCGCAGGTGGCGGTGGAGATTGCGCGCAAGACCCTCGAGCCGCCCAGCCGCCCCAGCTTCGGCGAACTCGAGGAAGCGTTGCAGAGCGTCCAGAGCTAGGCGGCATCGACATGCCGGGCGCTCCCCAGCCGCTCATCATCAAGCGGACCAAACGCGCCCGACACGGCGCACATCATGGCGGCGCCTGGAAGGTCGCCTACGCCGATTTCGTCACCGCGATGATGGCGTTCTTTCTGCTGTTGTGGCTTTTGAACGTCGTCACCGATGAGCAGCTTCACGGCATCGCCGACTACTTCGCGCCGGTGACGACGCGGCCGACGACAAGCGGCGCCGGCGGCATTCTCTCCGGAGACACGATCACCGCGCGGCGTCATTATCCAAATCGCGCCGGTCCACCCAGCGCCAGCTTCGATCTGGCCGCCCCCCGGCAGGGCGAGGCGGAGACCGAGCCGTTCGATGACCGCGCGCAGCCGGGACTCAGCTTCGCCGAGGCGAGCCGGACCGGCCTCGAAGCCGAGGAACTGGACAAGCTCCTCAAGGAGCGCGAAGAAGAACAGTTTCGCGAGGCCGCGGAACGGCTCCGCGAAGCGCTGGAAGACAGCCCGCGGTTCAAGGTGCTGGCGCAAAGCCTCAAAATCGACAATACGCCCGAGGGCTTGCGCATCCAGATCCACGACCAGGACGCGCTCGCGATGTTTCCGCGCGGCAGCAGCGAGATGTATCTGCATACGCGCCGGCTGCTCGAACTCATCACCGGGGTGATTCTGCAAATGCCGCAGCAGGTGGCGATTACCGGCCACACCGACGCCACGCCCTATGTGCGCGACAACGGCTATGGCAATTGGGAACTGTCAGCCGATCGGGCCAATGCGGCGCGCCGCGTGCTTCTCGGCTATGGGGTGCCGGAAGCACGGGTATCGCGGGTCGTGGGAAAGGCGGCGACGGAACCTTTGGTCGCCGACGAGCCGACGGCGCCGGCCAATCGCCGCCTCTCGGTGGTCCTGCTTCGCCGGGCGAGCGCAAACGACGCCAAGCTCATGGAGATGCACGGACAACTGCGGCCGGCAACCGCACAAGACGCAGCGCCGGCCATTTTCATCGACAGGAATTGATGGTAGGGTCATCGTCGGGAAAACGTCCAGAACCCTCAACGACAAGCGGGCCTCATGAAGCATAAGCCGATCCCCGGGACACGATTTTTCTTTGCGACAGCGCCGATGCCGTGTCCGTATCTGCCGGGACGGATGGAACGCCGCTTGGTTGCTGAACTGGGCGCTTCCGACGCGGTCGCGTTCCACGATACCCTCTCCCAGGCGGGCTTTCGCCGCAGCCACCGCTTCGCCTATGTTCCTGTCTGCCGCGATTGTACGGCGTGCGCGACCGTACGTGTCGTCGCGGAGAACTTCCGGCCGAGCCGGACGCAGCGGCGCCTCCTCGGCAGGAATACGGATCTGACAGGGCGGGAGCAACCGCCTCGGGCGACCCGCGAGCAGTACGACCTGTTCCGCGCCTATCAATCCATCCGCCATAGCGGCGGCGAGATGGCGCGCATGGGCTTTAGCGATTATCAAGCCCTGGTCGAGGAGACGCCGGTCGATACCGCACTCATCGAGTTTCGCGACCCGCAGGGCGCCTTGATGGCGGCCTGCATCACCGATCGGGTCGCGGATGGATTCTCCGCAGTCTACAGCTTTTTCCGCGCCGATGTTCCGCAACGCAGCCTCGGCAGCTACATGATCATGTGGCTGATCGAAAAGGCCCGCTCCCTGCGCCTGCCGTACGTCTACCTCGGCTTCTGGGTCGCGGATTGTCCGAAAATGGCTTACAAGGCCGGCTTCCAGCCGCTCGAAGCCTATACCCCGGAGGGCTGGAGGCTCCTTCGCCGCGAAGATCCGGAAACCTGGAGATACTTCCGCGCCAGGAAATAGACATCCGGCGGGCCTTCGCCTGGCCAGGGCGAGCATTCTCCGCGATCGGCCCCACGCCGCGGCGCCATCGCCGACGCCCGCACGCGCATCCTCCCCCCGGGGCCGCGCCTCTCGTCGCCGGAATAGCGAATCGCTTGCCAACGGCCACTCGCTGGCCCTTTAGTTTGCGCGACACCGTCCCGGCAAGGAACGGTCGTCCGACAGCGACGGACAAGAGACAGGGAGGCACCATCATGAAGCGGCGTGTATTCATCAAGGGAGCGGCGGCGGCAAGCGTTGCCGGCGCCGTCACGTCCGGCTTTGCCGCACCGGCAATTTCGCAAGGACGGATGGAATGGCGCATGGTCACGACCTGGCCGAAGAACTTTCCGGGACTCGGGACCGCCGCGGAACGTCTCGCCGAATTCATTACCAAAGGCACCGATGGCCGCCTGACCGTCAAGGTCTATGGAGCCGGCGAGATCGTTCCGGCGTTCGAGGCAATGGACGCCGTGGCCAGTGGAACCGTCGAAATGGGACACGGTTCTCCGTACTACTGGAAAGGGAAGAATGCCGCCGCGCAGTTCTTGACAGCCTTTCCTTTCGGTCTGCTCGCCCAGGAACAGAATGCATGGTTCCAGGAGGGTGGCGGACAACAACTCGCCGATGAAATCTACGCCGAGCTCGGCTGCAAATTCTTCCCCTCCGGAAATACGGGAACGCAGATGGGGGGATGGTTCAACAAGGAGATCAACAGCCTTGAAGACTATAAGGGGCTCAAGATGCGGATGCCGGGCCTGGGCGGTGAGGTGATCAAGGCCGCCGGCGCCAATGTCGTCAACCTGCCCGGAGCGGAAATCCCGCCCGCCTTGCAATCGGGAGCCATCGATGCGGCCGAATGGGTCGGCCCTTTCAACGATCTCGCCTTCGGTCTCTATAAGAGCGCCCGCTTCTACTACTATCCGGGATGGCAAGAGCCGTCCGCGGCGCTCGACAACTTCATCAATTTGGCCGCTTGGGAGAAGCTTCCCGGCGACATCAAAAGCGTGATCGCGGCGGCCAACGCCGCGGTCAATCAGCAGGTCTTGAACGAGTTCTCCGCCCGCAATCACACCTCGTTAAGGCCGCTGATCGATGACCACGGCGTCACGCTCAAGAAGTTTCCCGACGACGTGTTGCGCGGCCTCGCCACCCTTTCGGATGATGTCATGAACGATCTCGCCTCGCGCGATCCGCTCAGTCAGAGGGTCATGGACAGCCTGCTGTCTTTCCGCAAAGGCGCCTCGGCATGGACGGCAATTGCCGAAACGGCGGTGAGCGAAGCCCGCTCCCTGCGCGATGGCGGCGACCCGGTAAAGCTCTAGACGTTCGCGATGCAGTCACATCAGCCCTGCCCAAGCACGGCATGTCCGGCGGCAAGCGTTGCCGCCGGTTCATCGCGAGCGGCCGTCAGCGTGACTGCGCGGCAGGCAACCACGCAAAGGCGGTGACAGCGACGCCATTCAGTTGCTTGACCGCATCGTCGAGAGCCGCATCTTCGGTCGGAAAGGCCCGCTCGGCGTCGGTCATCGCCATGCCATTTTCATCGATTTGCCGCCACACCCAGTACTGTCCGGTATGACTGACTTCGACTCGAGCATAGAGGCGACGAAAGAAGCCCCGGCGGCAGGGGTGGGGTTCCGTGATCATGATATTATGCACGCCCACGAATAAAGACTCCTCTTTTTCGCGTACTGCTGCCCGCAGATAGGGGCACTCTACCACAGCCACGCAGTGCAACAAGCGGACTCTTTAAGGCTTC
>CAZRWU010000182.1:0-6231 GCA_964603915.1 uncultured Rhodospirillaceae bacterium | reverse complement strand
CGAACCACGCCGACGAACCCCATCCACTGAAACAACAGCAGAATTCCGAGCAGCCACCAGAAATTCGGCTCAACGATGCTGGCGAGAATGATGAGGACATAGAGGGTCGGCACCGAGGACCAGACCTCCATGAAGCGCTGGAAGAAGAGATCGATCCAACCGCCGAAGTACCCCTGAACGGCGCCGGCGGTCACGCCGACCACGGCGGAAACGATCGTCAGCGTGAACCCGAACAGGACGGAAATGCGAAAGCCGTAGATCGCCCGCGCGGTGACGTCGCGCGCTTGATCGTCGGTTCCCAGCCAGTGCCGCCTATCCGGCGGGGTCGGCGCCGGCTCCGACAAATCCCAGACCACCGCGCGGTGGTTGTAGGGGACCAGCGGCATCAGCATCCAGCCTTTCTCGTCGATCATCGCCCGGACGGCGGGATCGCTGTAATCCGCTTCGGTCTCGAACGGCCCCCCGAACGTCGTCTCCGGATAGGCAGTGACAACCGGGTAATAGAACACGCCGTCGTGGAAGACGATCAGCGGCTTGTCGTTGGCGAGGTACTCAGCGAACAGGCTTAAGCCGAACAGCACGAGAAAAATCCACAGCGACCAGTAGCCGCGCCGGTTGGCCTTGAAATTATCGATCCGCCGCCGGGTCAGCGGCGTGATCGCCAAACCGAGAAAACGGGGCTGGCGGGGGGCGTGATCGCGGCGCGGCGTCACGTCAGACCTCCTGCTTCTCGAAATCGATGCGCGGATCGACGATCGTGTACATGATGTCGCCGACGAGGTTGAGCAGAAGCCCGACCAGCGAGAAGAAATAAAGGGTGCCGAACATCAGGGGATAGTCCCGGTTGAACGCCGCTTCGAAGCCGAGTAGGCCCAGCCCGTCAAGAGAAAAGATGATTTCGATGAAAACCGTGCCGGTGAACAAGATGCCGACGAAGGCGCTGGGAAAGCCGGCGATGACGATCAGCATGGCGTTGCGGAAGACGTGACCGTAAATCACCTGACGCTCGGCCAATCCCTTCGAGCGCGCCGTCATGACGTATTGCTGGTTGATCTGGTCGAGAAACGAGTTCTTGGTCAGCATCGTCAGGGTGGCGAAGCCGCCGATCACCATCGCCGTCACCGGCAGCGTGATGTGCCAGAAATAGTCGAGAATGCGCTGCGGCCACGACAGCTCTTCCCAGTTGTCCGAGACAAGGCCGCGCAAGGGAAACCAGTCGAGGTAGCTGCCGCCGGCGAACACGACCAGCAGCAGCACGGCGAACAGAAAGGCGGGAATGGCGTTGCCGATAATGATCACGACGCTGGTCCAGATGTCGAACCGGCTCCCGTCGCGCACCGCCTTGGCGATGCCGAGCGGTATCGAAATGAGATAGGTGATCAGCGTCGTCCACAGGCCGAGAGAGATCGATACCGGCATCTTGTCGATCACGAGGTCGACGACCGACCGGTCGCGAAAGTAGCTCTTGCCGAAATCCAACACGAGGTAGTTGCCCATCATTTTCAAGAAGCGCTCGTGCAGCGGGCGGTCGAAGCCGAACTGCTCTTCGAGCTGCCGGATGAACTCCGGGTCGAGGCCCTGCGCGCCCCGGTATTTGCTGGCGACTCCCGTCTGCCCCGGCGCGGCCGCGGGCGCCCCCACATCCGGCGCGCCGGCTTGGGTCACGCGCTGGGTGATGTCGGCGCCTTCGCCGGTGATCTCGGCGATGATCTGTTCGATCGGTCCTCCCGGCGCCGTCTGCACGATGAGGAAATTGATGAGCATGATCGCCAACAACGTCGGCACGATCAGAAGGAGGCGGCGGATGACATAGGAAACCATGCTGGCCCTTTTCACACCTGCCGGCGCATGGCGCGACGGAAGACGAAATAGCCGATCAATGTCAGGGCGGCGGCGATGGCGACGATCACGCCGGGGCCAGGCGTGCTGCGCGACGACTCGGCGGCGAGATCGGCGCCGGCGATCTGCCGGGCCAGACGCGCCGCCTTGTCCTCGTCGAGCCACCAGAAATCGATGGAGGTGCCCTGGCTTGGCGTCACCGCCGGACGCGAGAAGCGGTTCCAATGGAGGATCCGGTCCTCCTGCGTGTGCCACTGCGGAATGACATAGAAGCCCGAAAGCAGGACGCGATCGAGCGCCCGCGTTCGCGCAACCAGGCTCTCGCGATCGGGGGCGGCGATCACGAGGTCGATCAGGGCATCGACCACCGGATCGCGGATGCCGGGATAATTGCGCGAGCCCGGCTCGTCGGCGGCGGCCGAGCCCCAATAGCTGCGCTGCTCGTTGCCGGGCGAATTGGACTGCCCCCACACTCCGACGATCATATCGAAATCGAAGTCGCGCAGGCGGTTGATGTACTGCGACTGATCGACGAGACGCACGCTTGCTTCGATGCCAAGACGCTTGAGATTGCGCACGAACGGCAGGGCGATCCGCTCGAACGCCTGGCTGACGAGGAGGATTTCAAACCGCATCGGCGCGCCGGTGGCGACATTGACCAGCCGCATGTCGCGAACCTCCCAGCCGGCTTCGGCGAGAAGCGCAAACGCCTTGGCGAGGTTCTCGCGCGGCCAGCCCGAGCCGTCGGTCGCCGGCGGCTGGTAGCGCGCGTCGAACACGCGCGGCGGCAAACGCTCGCGGTACGCTTCGAGAACGGCCAGTTCGTCGTCTCCGGGCGGGCCCGGCGGCGGCGCCAGCTCGGAATTGCTGAAGAAGCTGTCGGTGCGGCTGTACTGACCGAAAAACAGGGTGCGGTTGGTCCACTCGAAGTCGAAGGCGTAGGCCAGCGCCTCGCGCACCTTGAGATCGCTGAACACCGCCCGCCGGGTGTTGTAGACGAACGCCTGCATCCCCGTCGGCCGGTCGTGCTCGATCTCCTCCTTGACGAGCCATCCGCGCCCGACGGCGGGAACGTCGTAGTCCGTCGCCCAGGCCTTGGCCTGGTTTTCAAAGCGGATGTCGACCAGTCCGCCCTTCAGGGCCTGGCGGATGACGGTATCGTCGCGAAAGTAGTCGTAGCGGATGCGGTCGAAGTTGTTGATCCCGGCGGTGACCGCGAGATCCTTGCCCCAGTAATCCTCCACCCGCTCGACGACGACATAACGGCCGGGTTCGAACGCCGTCACGCGATAGGGACCGCTCGTCAGCGGCGGCTCGAGAGTGCCGCTTTCAAAGTCGCGGGTCTCCCAGTAGCGCTTGGGAAAGATCGGGATCTGGCCAACGATCAGCGGCAACTCCCGGTTCATCGCCTCGGCGAAGGTGAACCGGACCCTGCGTTCGCTCAGCTTTTCCGCCTTGACGATCGCCGCGTAGTAGAAGCGGTAAACCGGAGCGCCCTTCGTTTTCAGGGTCTCGAAGGAGAACACTACGTCGTCGGCGGTGATCGGCGTCCCGTCGTGCCATCGCGCTTCCTCCCTCAGGTTGAAGATGACCCAGGAGCGATCTTCCGGCCACTCGATGGTCTCCGCGATCAATCCGTATTCGGTGAACGGCTCGTCGGCGCTCGACACCAGCAGCGTCTCCGCCTCGACGCCGGCAGCGGCGTTGCCGCGGATGATGTAGGGATTGAAGCTGTCGAAGGTGCCGCTGACGGCAAGGCGCAACGTCCCGCCGCGCGGCGCATCGGGATTGACGTAATCGAAGTGGGTGAAATCCGGGCCGTACTTCGGCTCGCCGTGCATCGCGATGGCGTGGCTGATTCGCACCTCCGCGCGCGCCGGCGCCGAGGCGGCAAGGGCGGCAAGACATGCGCCGAGCCATGCCGCCACCCATGCGGCGCGCCATGCCGCGGGGAGGATAGCGGCCGCGCGCCGCCGTGGGCCGTTCCGCCCGAACACGATCAATGCGCCAGCACCTCCCGCGCCGCCGCGTACAGGCCGGGATCGCCGGCCGCCAGCACCCGGCCGTCGGAATCCAGGGTCAGCTCACCGCCCGCCCAATCGGTGATCACGCCGCCCGCGCCGCTGACGATGGGAACGAGGGCGCAGTAATCGTACGGTTGCATCGCCGCCTCGCACACGAGATCGACGGTGCCGTTGGCGAGGAGGCCGTAGGCGTAGCAATCGGCGCCATACAGGATTGCCCGGCAGCGCCCGCCGAGGCGCTGGAAAGCCTCGGCGTCGCGGCCCTGAAACATGTGCGGCGACGTCGCGTAGAGCCACGCGCTGGGCAAGCCGGGGCAGGCGCGCGCTCGCGCCGGCGCGCCGTTGAACCTCGTCGCCTCCCCGTCGACGCCGACCCACCGCTCGCCGAGGGCGGGCATGTCGATCACGCCGATCACCGGACGGCGGCGGTGCAGCAGGGCGATCAACGTTCCGAACAGCGGCTTGCCGGTCACGAACGACTTGGTGCCGTCGATCGGATCGAGCACCCAGACGTATTCGGCATCGGGGCGAGTCGCGCCGTGTTCCTCGCCGACAACGCCATGCTCGGGAAACGCCTCCGCGATCATGCGTCGCATCGCCGCCTCCGCCTCGCGATCGGCCACGGTCACCGGGGAGGCGTCGGCCTTGGCGTCGATCGCCAGGGCCGATGTCCGGAAAAAGCGCATGACCACCGGGCGCGCCGCGTCGGCCATCCTCTCGGCCAACCGGACCGCTTGCGAGAGTTGCTTGCCCAAGTCGATCATTGCGAGGGGGGCGTGGTCTCTCCGTACTGGCGCATGAAGGCGATCACCGCGATTCTCTCGTCCTGACTTTTCAGGCCGGCGAAGGTCATCTTCGTTCCCGGCGCGTAGGCGCGCGGATTCTCGAGATAATCCTCCATATCCTGGTGGGTCCATGGTCCGGGCAGGCTCGTCAGCGCGCTCGAGTAGCTGTAGCCTTCCGCCGTGGCCTTGTCGCGACCCATGACACCGTACAAGTTGGGTCCGACCCGGTGTGGCGCCCCCTCTTCGATGGTGTGGCACGACTGGCACTTGCGGAAAACTTTCTGCCCTTCCTCGGGCGGCACGGCGGCGATTCGCGCTTCCAGATCCTCGTCGGCCGCGGCGCCGTCCTGCTCGCCCTCCTGCGCGTCCTCGGCCGCGGGCTGCTCCTCGGCGGGCTGCTCCTCGGCGGCGGCCTCGGCCTCGCCCGTCTCGGGCGCGGCCGCCTCTCCCGTCGCCGCCTCCGGCTCCTCGGCGGGCGCCGCTTCCGTGGGTTCGGGCAGCGGCGGCGGATCTTGCGTGTTCTCGCGCAAGTAGGCGATGACGTTGGCGCGATCGGTGGCCCTATCGAGGCCGGCGAAATTCATGCGGGTGCCCGGCGCGTACTCGCTCGGCTTTCTGAGATACTCGCTGAGATGGTCGTAATCCCATTGCCCCTCGAGACCGGTCAGGGCCGCGGAGTAGCTGAAACCGTCCTTGGTGGCGATGTCGCGACCGACGATGTCATGGAGATTGGGACCGACGCCGTGGCGTCCGCCCTCGTCGATGGTATGGCAGGACCGACACCGGGCGAACACGCGCTCGCCCGCGCTCGGGTCCGCGGTTGCCAGCAGGGACGCGAAATCGACCTCTTCTTCGGGCGCGGCGGGTTCCGCGGGCGCCTCTGCATGCTCAACACCAGCCGGCAATGGCGTCTCACCGACATCGACCAGGGTGTTGCCAAGAAAATTGCTGCCGTAGATCAGCCAAGCGGAGAGCAACAAGCCCACGCCGATGCGTTCGAGAAACGAGAAGTTCATGACCGGCTCCTTAGCCCTTCTCTTCTGATTGTGAAACCGGGACGGGAGACTGTAGCCGGAACTCCGCCCCCTGTTCAATGGCGTGCTCCGGAATTTCAACACCTTCCGTGACGCGCGCCGGGAATGCGTCTCCGGGGTGCGCCGCGTACCATATGACAGGCGCGCCGCCCGAGGGAAACGGCCAATCGCGCATGCGGGCCGCGAATGGCAAAGAAAACTCGCGCTGGTGGCGTGCATGGTCCTTGGCATAAGGGGCCGCTATGCAATATAATTTCGTTTTGATGGATAACCGCGATTCGAACAATGCGCGGCGGGTCAAACTCGACAGGATCGATCAAAGCATCCTGCACGATCTTCAGGCCGACGGCCGCATCACCAACGTCGAACTGGCGCGACGGGCCGGCATCTCGGCGCCGCCCTGCCTGCGCCGGGTGCGCGCGCTCGAAGAAGCGGGGTACGTTCGCGGCTACCACGCCGATCTGAACCCCAAAGCTCTCGGCTTCAATGTAACCGTGTTCGCCCAGGTCGGCCTGTCGAGCCAGGCCGAGCCGGACCTGGAGGCGTTCG
>CAZRWU010000181.1:0-6307 GCA_964603915.1 uncultured Rhodospirillaceae bacterium | reverse complement strand
ATTTACCCAGACCCAGAAAAGGAGGCGAGTAACGATGCATAGAACGTCACTCACGGCAGTCGCTGCCGCAGCGGTGGCCACGGCATCGCTCAGCGTGCCGGCGGCCAACGCAGCCACCGTGACGCAATTGATCCTGGACAATTTTCAAGACGGGCAGAGCCGGTGGCAGCTTGAAGACGACAGCGTTGAGCGTCTCGGCGTCGATGCCAACAACAACGGCTTGCTCGATGTCGGCGATACCCTGCGCGGTATTGTTGCGTTCCAACAGTTCGTGGCTTTGCCAAGTGGGACGGTGACTTTGCTCGACGGCGTCAATAACTCGACCGTTCACGGGCTGTTCGAGATCGAAGTCACGGAAAAGACCCAGGTCGCTCCCAACGCCTTTAACTTCCAGTTCGGGCCCCATAGCGGATTCGAGGATGAAATCGGCGTTTCGGGCGCGATGGTCGCAATTTGGGAAAACCCGGCTCCGGCGCCGCGGCTCGACCCATACGACGCCAGCCCTGGCGCCGCGTGCGCCACGGTCGCTGGTTGCGAAGACGCCGCAACGCAGGGCGACCGCATTCTGGTTGCCGGGTTCGACCCGGCAAAGGAGAATATTTGGGGCGCCGGTCCGCTTCCTGACGACATCGAAGCCGCGCGCGGTGTTGCGCCTAGTGCGAACGTCGGAACCTACGGCTTCCGCATCAACGTTCTCGAGGACGACTTGGATCTTCCTCTGCCCTTCGTGGACGTTGAAGGCGGCAGCATCATTGCGGGCGAGTTCTACGATTTCCCGGCTGAGGTCGTGGGATCCGGACAGATCCTCGGCACGGCCGGCACCAATAGTCCTTTCCCGGCGTTCGACGACGCCGACCTTCAGTTCGCTGTGATTCCGGTTCCAGCGGCCCTGCCGCTGTTCCTTGCCGGACTCGGCGCGCTCGGCATGATCGGCTGGCGGCGCAACGCGGCCTGATTTTTGAGCAATATAACCCCTGGGGCGGCGGTTCAGGCCGCCCCTTTTTTTTCGTTCAAGCTGTCAAAGAAAAATCGTGGAAGGCCCTGAAGGGCTTTTCAGCCGCCTCGTCCTCGGGAAGGGCAATGAGAAGGTCTCCCAGGGGACGCCGTACGCTTCGCGGCCCAGGCCCGCGCGTTTTGGGAAGGCCGATCCGGCCAAGGAATAGAATGTCGTCGGCGCTGGTCCGCGTGGGCTCGCATACCGTCCGCTCAAGCCGATCCGCCAGCGCGACGGCGCCGGCGCAGATCCCAGGATCCGCCGTGAAGGCTGTTTGGCTTCGGCCGTAATACGCGAAGCAGAGCGGAGCCAAGGACGGTTGCAGCGCCAGGCCAAGGCGTGTCGCCGTCAGCCAGAACCGTTGCAGGGCCTCGCCGGCGCGCAGCAAATCGGCGACGCTTTCGCCGCAAAAATGCCGCCGCCGGATCACGAAGTGCGCGGCGCAGGCAAGGCCAGGCAGGTAGTCCATTTGCACGCGGGCGCCAAGGGTGGCGCCGGGAAAACGGTTCATACGCTCGACCCGGCTCCAGTCCTGCATCGCCCAGCGCATCAGTTTCAAAGTGGCGCGATCGAGGCCAATCGCCGTCACCGGAATCCCGTCCGGACTCTGGCTCCGGTTCCAGTCGAGAATCCGCCGGTGGACCGCGAACGCTTCGGGAATCCGCAGCCGGATATCCGTCGCCATTCCGTTCAGCTGGGCGATGCGCCAGCGCTCCGCCGTGCTCTCGAACCATTCCACTGCCAGTTCGGGATCGAGAGCCGCCTGCAACGCCAGCTTCTGCCGCGGCGTCAAGGGTACGCGGCGATACGGCCGACGGTCCACGGACCGCAGCGTCACGTAGGGCAGCAATGCGCTCCGCTCCTCCTCGGGCGTGTCCTTCAACCGCACAGCGATCCGGTGAACGCCGTCGAAGGCTCCCCGGTAGTGCCATGCCACGGCGCACCGATGAGCCGAGGCCGCGATCCGAATGGTCTCGAGCAGCATTCCGGCAGAAATCAGGGAGGGCTGACCGCCGTTATAATCATAAACATCATGGGCCGATTGCTCGTGAATATCGATGTCGATCGTGCGCGCGTCGTGAATCGCAAACCGCCAGGGCTGGGAGTTGTCGCCGCTCGGCGCCCAGCGCGCGAGATCGAGAATTTGCTCAAGCCGCGCGTCCGCAAGGCCTTCTGCCATCCCCCTCCCGGGTTGGCGCGCGGGCGGATTGGGCGACTCCCTTTCCCGCGTCACAGAATCGCGGGCGAGCATCCGTGAGGCGGCGGCGATCTTAAGCCGCTGCAGCAGCCCGGCGTTTCCCCACCTCAGCTTGCCGCTGACAAGCTTTCCCCGGAACGCGTCGAACTGGTGATAATGCGGCGCCGCGCGCACGGGACCGCGATCGAGAAGAATTTTCAGCGCTTCCGCTGCCGCAACTCCCGCGCAAAGCTGACAACCGATGATCGACGAGGGTCCGATCCGGCGACTAAGATCGAGGCGGGTGGCGTCGACAAGAAGGCCCCGTTGCAACGCCTTCGGCACAAGTCCCATGTAGAAATTGAGATATTGCCGTTCCTCCGGAAGTCCCCGAAAGCGGAAATACTCGTCGAACGACATGCCGTCCGGCATAAAGACGATATAGCCCGCGCCGAACCCGATAGGACCCGCCGTGACGGCGGGAATACCGAGGGCCCGGCACCTCTCGAAGACTTTCATCCGGATGTCGATGACGAAAAAATCGAGGCCGTCGACATAGAGATCGACGTTTTCAAGAAAGGCGTCGATGTCCGCGGCGCCAATACCCTGTGGCCAGCGCCGTATCCGCGCCTCGGGATTGATGTCGAGGACAGCGTCCCCCAGCACGTCGACCTTCGCGGCCCCGATCGTCGCCATGGTCGCGCCGACCTGCCGGTTGAAATTGACGATTTCGAACTGGTCGAAATCGGCGATGTGAAAGGACCCCACGCCCAGGCGGGCGAGCGTCAGCAAGTGCAACCCGCCGACGCCGCCCATGCCCGCGATGGCGATTGTCTTGCCGCGAAGGATCTGTTGCTCCCATTCGCTCACCCAGCCGATGTTCCGGCTGACTGCATCTTCATAGGAGAACGGAACCGTCATGGCCGTGCTCTCGCCTTGCGTCGCGAATAAAAAGGTACCGAGTATCGAGAGCGTTACGCGGTTTCGTAGAGAGGCCGACGCACACGGCGGCGCGCCTGGAGTTCCTCCCAATGAGCGCCATTGGCCGTCAGCCGCCGCCAGATATCTTTTTGGTCACGATACACACGTTCGAGCAAGACAGACAAATCTTGCCAGCATGGCTGCCTTTTTCCGTGGAAGTCAAGGAGCGGACCGAATGGCCGAAAGTAAATGGAAAGCCGGGAAAGTAGACGCAAGAGAGAGGGTTCCATCGCGGCACACCAGTAAGTAACGCCGGTTTCAGCGCTTCTTCGGACGAGTCCTTCGATCAACCCAATCGTCATATCGAGGGCCGCCGAGCCACCTGCAGAAGCTATCTTTTCAGCAGCGATGTTACGGTCCATCCGGAACTGCTTGGAAATGCAAAAGCGGGAAACTTCCGCCGTTTCGGCGACGGGAAACCACTTTCCCGCGTTGACGCGGTTCTGCGCGCAAACGATCTGAAGCGGGAAACTCCATTCGGACCGGCTCGCGATGGGAAGGACAAGTCGTACCGTTCCGACGCTGCGGCCGCTGGAACGATGCTGAAGCAGGGTGTGCACCGAGTGCGAGTCGTATGAGTCACGCTCAAGTCCATTGGGAAAGCTGTCGGGATCTTCATAACCCTTTTCGACGCAATAGACTTGATAGCGAAGATGGAACGCTTTGTTTTGCAGATCGGGGGTATCTGCATCAACAGATACGAACATGAACGCAATGTTCCCTTGCTATGGGGAGAATAATCACGCGCCCCTCGTGACTATTCTGGGCCCAGTTAAACAAAACTAGACTGCCAACAACTCTGTTTTGCTTTTGGCAAGCCCGCGTGACCTGGGGCTTGCAACTTAATCGACGACTTTTGTGGCAACAATTTGGCCAAAAGGTCGTTTTTCGTCGATTCGATACACCTTTCTAAGGCTTAGTTTTTGATTTTCATTCTCATCTTCGTATGACATCAACGACTTAGCTGCTATAGTAGCACATATTTATACTTTTGCAATTTTTTGTATACCTAGGTTGCCTTGTTCGCCGACCTGTACCCCAATGAGGTGCAATCACCGTGGCGGATGTCGGAAAGGGCGAGCTCGGCTCGCTTCTTGGCCACCATGGAACTTCAAGTGCTTATGAGACGTTGGCTACTTGCGGCGCTCGTTCCGTGGCTTCGGCATTGCCGGCCCGAGGAAGCGCTTGCCTGGTTGTTCGAAAAGGAAGGGACCAAAAGGAGGTCATCATGCGCGCCATCATGACCGCGGGGGTGTTGTTGCTTGCCCTCCAGCTGACTGGAGCCGTTACGCTCGCGGAAGATGCCGAAGAAGAAGCCGCCTACGTCCAGCGCGGGAAAGCATCCTGGTATGGACCGGGATTTCATGGCGAAGAAACCGCCAGCGGGGATGTGTTCGACCAAAGACAGCTGACGGCGGCGCACCGGGAGCTGCCCTTTGGCACCGAGGTCACCGTCACCAATCTCGAGAACGGCAAGCGGGTGACGGTCGAGATCAATGACCGGGGACCTTACGCCAAGGGCCGGATCATCGATCTCTCGAAGGAAGCAGGACGCAAACTCGACATGATTTCGGACGGCACGGCGGACGTTCGCATCGAAGCCGAACCGGATGCGAAGAAGTGATCGCGGCTCTGGGCGGGTTGATCCCGCCCGTTCCCGCGTCTCCCGCGAAGGTTGCGGAAATTCAGGTCCATCTTTCTTCGGGACGTTGCTGGGACGACGATAGCGGCTTGAGAGCCTTAGCCGAGCCCTGAATTTATCCCCATAATTCTTGTCATTCGCCGGTGGAACCGATCGTCGCGATCTTCTATACTTTCCCCATTTGGGGTAGCCGAGATCGGCTCGCCCCCCTTGGAGGAGCTGCGCGCAGATGTCCAAGATGGAAACGATGTGCCGCGTTCTCATTGATCACAACTGGACAAGCGTCGAGGAATGGGTCCGCGCCGTGCGCGACCTGGCCGACCTCAACGATCAAACGGTGGCCGAGCTTGAACGCATGAGCTGCCGCGAAAGCGGTGACGCCGCTCCATGGGGCGGCCGGTAGAACCGGCAAATCCTCTTGTGATTGCCCCGCCGTCACATTAATCATTGCTAATATTTAAACGGCGGCTATCGGTGGCTGTATACAAGGCCAGCGCGGGAGCCGTTTTTGCCCAAGGGACAGGACATGAGCAAGGATTATAAGCAGATCGTTCAGCATCTGAGCGGCGTCATGCGGGAGATGCACAAGGGTATTCCGGGAACGATGCAAGGTTTCGCGCGGCTCGCCGACTCCGCCAAGGCGGAAGGCGCTCTCGACCCCAAGACGAAGGAACTGATGGCCGTCGCCATTTCCATCGCGCTCCGCTGCGATGGTTGCATCGGCTTCCATGTCCGCGGCGCGGTCAATCATGGAGCCACGCGACAAGAGATGATGGATACGATTGGCGTCGCCATCATGATGAACGGCGGACCGGCGACAGTCTACGGGGCCTATACCCTCGAAGCCTACGATCAGTTCGCGGCTTCCCGCCCGCCGGCGAAACAGGGCATATGACGGTGACAAGCAACAACGCCCCGGAAGGATCTCCTTCCGGGGCGTCCAGCGGAACTTCGTTGCGGCAAGGCTGCTGACGAGACCGCCCGCGATGTTGCGTCAGTCGCTTCGCGCGACCCCGAACAGTTGCAGCAGCCAGATGAACATCGTCACGAAGCTGCCGTAGAGCAGAAAGGCCCCAAAAATCGCCTTGCGCGTCGTGACGTCGGCTACGTCGCTCTCGTAGTACCAGCTCTTGATCTGCTGCGTCTCGTAAGCCGTCAGCCCGGCAAAGATTACCGGCACGACGATCGACATCAGCAGATGCAGGCCGCTCGACTGCAGGAAGATGTTGACGATCAGGGCGATCAGAATGCCGAAGGTCGCCATCACCAGGAACCGGCCAACCGCCGAAAGATCGCGCTTGGTCGTGTAGCCGTAAAGGCTCATTCCCGCGAACGCCGCAGCCGTAATGAAGAAGACGCGCGCGATGCTCGACTGCGTGTAGATGTAGAAGTAGGGAGCGATCAGCGCGCCCCACATCGCCGCATAGACCCAAAAGCAGGCCTGCGCGGCCCCGACGCTCTTTGTCGTCATGATGCGCGGGGCAAAGAAGCCCATGCCAAGAATGCCCGCAAA
>CAZRWU010000180.1:0-6308 GCA_964603915.1 uncultured Rhodospirillaceae bacterium | reverse complement strand
GGTCACGGTCTGGATGCGCACGCCAAGCCAGCCCCGGCGGACCTCGCCATGCTCGATGAGTTGGCGAACCACGGGTCCGGCGACGTTGCTCGGAATGGCGAACCCGATCCCGACGCTGCCGCCGGACGGCGAAAAAATGGCGGTGTTGATGCCGATCACTTCGCCGTCCAGGTTGAACATCGGCCCGCCCGAATTGCCTCGATTGATCGAGGCGTCGGTCTGGAAGAAGTCGTCGTAGGGACCGACCTGAATATCCCGGCTTCGCGCCGAAATGATGCCCGCGGTCACGGAACCGCCAAAGCCGAATGGATTGCCAATGGCAACGACCCAGTCGCCAACCCGCGTTTTGTCGGAATCGCCAAGGGTGGCCGCCTGCAGAGGCTGCGTCGGCTCGATCTTCAGCACGGCGAGATCGGTCTTGGGATCGCGGCCAATCACCTGCGCCTCAAGGCGGGTTTCATCGTGCAAGATCACGGAAATTTCGTCGGCGTCCTGGATGACATGGTTGTTGGTGACGATGAATCCGTCGGAACTGATAATGAAGCCGGAGCCGAGCGACGTTGCCCGCCGACTCCGTTGCTGCTGATTGTGGTCGAAGAACTCCCTAAAGAATTCCTCGAAGGGAGATCCCGGCGGAACCACCGGCGGCTCGATGCCGGCCTGGCTGTCGACGGTCTGCGAGCTGGAGATGTTGACGACCGCGGGCAGCAACCGGTCGGCGAGATCGGCGAACGAATCGGGAGTGGGCCGGGCATGAGTCGGCGTCGCCGGCGCAAGCCAAAGAAGGCCGCCGACGAAAACAGCAAGGGCGACAACGGCGAGTCGCGCCGGGCGAGCGACGCCGACCGGGGCGGAACCTTTCCTGAACCGATCCGGCATGGCCTCCGGCGCCGACCGATGGCCGGGACGGCGGCCATTGCCATGGGAGGCCATCCGCCAACGACTCCCGGCGCCAAGGTGTTCGAGAGCGGTGTAAATCCTGCACGCGATCAAGGTCAACTGTCTCCCCGAAGTTGCCGATAAGCCGGTCCGCACCGTTGTCCCGCCGCCGCGGGTCGGAGCGAAGCGGCATGGCGGGCGGCAAGCCGCGATTCGACCGGCGCGGCGCGCGGTTCAACCGCGCACCAGCCACACCACGCCAACGCCGATCAGAACCGCGATTAGTCCAGCCCAGCGCACGTTATTAAGCGGCTGAGCCAGGACATGCACCATCATTTTCTTCATTGCCGCCGGGAAGAGGGCGTATGCCATCCCCTCGAGGGCGATGGCAAGCCCCACTGCCGTAACCAGGTCCGCCACACCTCGTTATCCGTCTTGCGGCTTCGTCCGGGCGCCGTTCAAGGTTGCGCCGACGCCGTCGCGGGCGGCACGCCCGCCGTCGCCTGGGCGCGCGCGGCTTCTCCGGCCTGAACGCGCTGCTGCAAGCCCTCGCGCCCGCCCGCGGTCTCGCCATAGAAGTAGCGGAAGAACTCCGAGTCCGGGCTCAGGACCATGGTCGTCGCCTGCCCTTCAAGGGCGGTGTACGCCTCGAGAGACCGGAAGAAGTCGAAGAACTCGGGGTCCTGACCATAGGCTTCGGTCAGAATCCGCGTCCGCGCGCCGTCGCCTTGACCGCGCAGGATCTGCGCCTGCCGGTTCGCTTCGGCGAGAATGACCGTCCGCTCGCGATCGGCCTCGGCCTGAATTTTCGCCTTCAGCTCTTCACCCTCGGCGCGAAGTTGCGCCGCTTCCGCCACCCGCTGCGAGCGCATCCGGTTGTAGACGGCTTGGCTCGTCGCTTCCGGCAAATCGGTCCGGCCGATGCGCACGTCGATGACTTCGACCCCGAATTCCGGCGCCTGCTCTCGCAAGCTCTGCGCGATGCGGGCCATCACCTTTCCCCGCTCCGGCGAGAGGATGTCCACGAGCGAGATTTTGGCGATTTCCGTGCGCACCTCGGAATTGAGCCGCGCGCCGAAGATCTGCAGGAAGTTGTTGTTCGTCACCGCGCGCTTCTTGAACTCGAGCGGATCGAGGATGCGATAGCGCGCGAAGGCGTCGACGTTGATCCGCTTCTGGTCGGAGAGCAACACCTCCTGCACCGGCGGATCGAGCGCCAGGATGCGCCGATCGTAGAACTCGACGTTCTGGATGATCGGCAGCTTGAAGTGGAGACCCGGCTCGCGCTCGACGTGGACCGGATTGCCGAATTGCAGGACAAGCGCCTGCTCTGTCTGACGGACCGTATAGATCGAGCTGAACAGCAGGATGCCGGCGAGGACAACGACAACGCCGACGACGGCCAAACTTACTCTTTTCACCTTTGCGCCTCCTCAGTGCCTTGCCCCGCGGCGGCGCCGTGATGCCTGCGCAGCTCGGTCAGCGGAAGATATGGAACGACCCCCTGGCCCTGGTTCTGGCCATTGAGTCCGCTGTCGATGAGAACCTTGTCGGTGCCGGCCAGAACCTCCTGCATCTTCTCCAGGTAAAGCCGCCGCCGGGTGATGTCCTCCCCGAGCGTATAGGCCTGGTAGACCTCGTTGAAGCGCTCGCCTTCACCTTCGGCGTCACGCACGACCTTGTCCTTGTAAGCCGTCGCCGCCTGAATGATCGCTTCGCCTTCGCCTTTGGCGCGGGGCACGAGATTGTTGCGGTAGGCCAACGCTTCGTTGACGGAGCGCTCCTGGTCCTGGCGCGCGCGCTGCACATCTTGGAACGCGTCGATCACCTCGGTCGGCGGATCAACCTTCAACTGGCGGACGTCGAGGATCAGCACGCCCGCCTCGTAACTGTCGAGGATCTGCTGCAACAGCTCGGCGGTGCGCGTATCGACCTCCTGCCGTCTCGAGGTCAGCGCCTCCTCAAGCAGGGTCTGGCCCATGACCTCGCGAATCGCGCTTTCGGCGGCGAGCTTGATCGTCGTTTCCGGATCGCGAATATTGAACAGGAAATCGGCCGCGTCCTTGATCCGCCACTGCACGACGAGGTCGAGATCGAGAATGTTCTGATCGCCCGTCAGCATCAGGCTTTCCTGCGGAACATCCCGGGCCACCTCGCCCGAGCCGCGAAAACCGATCGGAATGGTGCTGGTCTGCTCGACGTTGGGCTTGAGAACTTCGCCGATCGGAGCCGGGAACCAGTAGTTCAAACCCGGCGTCGTGATGGCGTGGAAGCGGCCGAAGAGAAGCTCGACTCCCTGTTCGCCCGGCTGCACGCGATAGAACCCGGTGGCCAGCCATATGCCGAGAACGGCGACGGCGACAAGGGCGATCCCTCGCCCGCCGCCAAACCCGCTCGGCATCACCCGCTTGAAGCGCTCCTGCGTGCGGCGCAGCATCTCCTCCACGTCGGGAGGAGGCGACGATGACGGACCGTTACCCCAAGGACCGCCGCCGCCACCGCCGCCGCCCCAGGGCCCGCCTTTCTGATTCCAGGCCATTAATGCTCGTACTCCCTCTTTAAAGTTACCCTTGCGCTACCCAACGTCGGTGATGATGCGTCTCTCCGTCGTTCGAGCCCTGCGGAGGTTGGCGATGCCGTGTCGCGCGTCTTGCCAAGCGAGTCAAAGACGAGCGGACGTTGCGATAGAAGGTCAATGGCGAGCTATATATAGGCACGAAGTCCACCTGCCGCGATATAGGTCGGGTTGATTCGGGGCGCAACATTTGCGCGATGTAGCTGGGTTGGGGGCTATCGAGGGACCGCCGGAGTCCAACCGGAAAGCAGTGCGCGCCGGACGGCGCAAAGGGAGACAAAGCATGGACAAGAAAGAGAAGAGGCCAATGCCGCAGGTGAGCGAGCAGCAGATACTGGAGGCGCTGAGCCATGTTCGCGACCCCGACCAGGGCGCCGACGTTGTCAGCCTCGGCATGGTCAGCGGCCTCAGAGTCCAGGAGGGACACGTCATGTTCGCTCTTGAAGTGGCTCCGGAACGCGGACCGCACCTGGAGCCGCTGCGCCGCGAGGCGGAAGCGGCCGTGCACAAACTTCCGGGCGTGCTCACCGCGCGCGCGGTGCTGACCGCTCAGCGTCCGTCCGCCGCGGCAAGGCCGACCAGCGGAGGGCATCGCGGCGGCCATGCCGCGCCGGCGGCTCACCCGGAACTGCTGCCCGGGGTCAAGGCGATCGTCGCCGTCGCCTCGGGCAAGGGTGGCGTCGGCAAGTCGACCACGGCGGTCAATCTCGCCCTTGCCCTCGCCCGCCTTGGCCGCAGAACCGGTCTGCTCGACGCCGATGTGTATGGCCCGTCGATGCGCCGCCTGCTCGGGATCGCCGGCAATCCCGCATCGAGCGACGGCGTCAAGCTGGATCCGATGCAACGGTACGGCATCAAGGCGATGTCGATGGCCTTTCTCGTCGAGGAGGAAACGCCGATCGTCTGGCGCGGCCCGATGGTGCAATCGGCGCTGGAGCAGATGATGCGCGACGTCGCGTGGGGAGACCTCGACATCCTGATCGTCGACATGCCGCCCGGCACCGGCGACACCCAGCTGACGATGGCGCAGCGGGTGCCGCTCGCCGGCGCCGTCATCGTCTCGACGCCGCAGGACATCGCGCTCATCGACGCCCGCAAGGGCCTCAACATGTTCCGCAAGGTCGACGTGCCGGTGCTCGGGATCATCGAGAACATGAGCTATTTCGCCTGCCCGAACTGCGGCCACCGCAGCGACATTTTCGGCCATGGCGGGGCGAAGATCGAAGCGGATCGGCTCGCGGTCGACTTCCTCGGCGAGATTCCGCTCGACATCGCCATTCGTGAAACCTCCGATGGCGGTACGCCGATCGTCGCCGCCGATCCCGAGGGCGAGCACGCGCGCGCCTATCTGCAGATCGCCGCCAAGGTCTGGGAGCGGGTGGAACAGGTTCTCGATCAGCGCGCGGCGACGGCCCCGCGCATCGTTATTCAATAAAGCCTCGAAGAACCGCCCGGGGGGCGGGCATGGCTCGGGCGGGCATGGCTCGGGCGCTCACGCCAGCGGCGTGGGCGCCTGTCGGCATGAGCGGCAAGACGCAGGCGTCATGTGTCATCTGGCCAAGCACTTCAATGGTGATCACTCCCTTTATTAAGGGCCACAGCGGCGCTCACCCTCTAGAAGAGCAATTGCTTAGCAGATGCAAGTGCGCTCCTTAGACTCTCCGAGCCATATCTCGCCTTATATTCTGCTGGCAATCTTCCAAGCGTCTCATCCAACTTGGATAACCAAAACGTCAGGACTACCCTGTCCTGCTTAGTCAAATCACTCCTTCTTTTCTGAATAAATGGTATAATGTACTCTAGAACACCAAATACAAAACCACGTTGGCTATCCTCTCCAAGTCTGGAATTTAGTAACTCTAGTTTTTCGAGAATTCCTTGCATTCTCGAAACCGGTTGTCCAAGCCCAGCGTCAATTTCACACAATAAAAAAATTCGAAACGCTTGTGTATCAATTTGGTATGTCTGGTAGCCGGGAAGTAGCGCAGCGCGGGCATAAGCCGTTTCAATAAAGCGCTCCGCCAACGTCAAGTGACTATGTTGCTTAGACGCACAAACCGCAATTGCATATTGGAGCCAAAACAGGGGCTCATCATTAATCCGCTCATCCCACCGCAGTGGCTCATATACTTTTGATATTATCATACCAGACGCATCAACACTCTCATCAAATAGCTGCGATAGATTAGAATACTGTAAAAGATTCGCCATAAGAACTCTGTAAACGCGTACAGATTTCCTCATACCTGCTGCCTGAGCCATTTGCACAACACAATTACATATCTCGTCCCCATTAAGAAGTTGACGCACCGCGAACTCTGCAAAAATCGCTGATCGGACTCGGAAGTCCTCCATATCTGTTTCAAACAGCTCATCAGAAATCTCCTTTACGGGTCGAAATTCATGGTAAGGATCACTTCCCGTAACAGTGCGGATGAAGCTAGAATCGCATGTCAAATGAAACTTACTAAGCAACATGCATAGTATTAAAACCTTTCTTCTATGCGTATTCTCAAGAATAGGCCCAATGGTGGCCTTTACTCTCTCCATGATATCACGGCTTTTTGTTATAATAAGGAGCAAATCACGCAACTCTATATTTTTTTGGCGCAATGGCGACAGGTTTAATGATGATATTCCCGCTCTTACACACAGTTTCTTAAAAGAAGCTACATCATCAGGTGACAAACGATTAAGACTTACCCTCTTATATGGTCGCGGAACCGCTTGGCTAACCTCGTGGTATCGCACTTCAAATATTGAGGTTCTAATTTCAACAATAAACTTAGCCTTAGGCAATCTCTGCGCGAGATGTTGCAGTACATCTTGTGCTGAAGCATATTCTCTAAATAAT
>CAZRWU010000179.1:0-6374 GCA_964603915.1 uncultured Rhodospirillaceae bacterium | reverse complement strand
CTGCAACAAGGCTTCGGCGGCGACACCTTGAACACCGCGATCTATCTGGCGCGGCTGCGTCAAGACGCGGATCTTCAAGTCTCCTACGCCACCGCCATGGGCGCCGATCCGTTCAGCGATCACATGATCGCGGCTTGGCAAGCAGAAGGGATCGACGCATCGCTGGTCACCCGGCTCGCCGATCGCCTGCCCGGCCTCTACGCCATTCAAGTCGATCCTTCCGGCGAGCGTCATTTCTTCTACTGGCGCGATGCGAGCGCGGCGCGCCGCTATTTCGATCTGCCCGACACGCCCCTGGAAGAAACGGCAAGCCGGTTGGCGGCCTTGTATCTGAGTGGCATCAGCTTGGCGATCCTGCCGGCCGAAGGCCGCGAGCGTCTGCTGGCGGCCATGGCGCGGGTGCGCGCCGGCGGCGGCAAGATCGTGTTCGACAACAATTTCCGTCCGCGACTGTGGCCGAGCCTGCCCGAGGCGCGGGCGTGCTATGACCGGGTTTATGCCTTAACCGACATCGCGCTGATCACGCTCGACGACGAAATGGCGCTGTGCGGGCAGGCGTCGGCCGACCGGGCGCTGACCGACGCGCTCGCCATCGGGGCGCCGGAAGTCGTCATCAAGCGCGGCGCCCGGTCGACGCTTGTCGGGATCGATGGAACGCAGTGTGGCGCCGCGCCGGTTGCAATGGTCCCGCGCGTTGTCGACACGACGGCGGCCGGAGACTCCTTCGCCGGAGCCTATCTCGCCATGCGCTTGGCCGACGTCGCGCCCCTTGCCGCCGCCCGCGCCGCCAACCGGATGGCGGCGGTTGTCATCCAGCACCCCGGAGCGATCATTCCGGCAGAGGCGATGCCGACCCCGGCAGAGCTTCTTGCGGGCGACGCAACGCCCCCTCATTCAGCTTGTCCACATCGGGAGGACGAACAATGAAAATGACGTTTCGCTGGTACGGCGATTCCGATCCGATACCCCTCAACTACATCCGCCAGATTCCCGGCGTCGAAGGCATTGTGTCGGCGGTTTATGACGTCCCCGTCGGCGAAACTTGGCCGATCGAAAACATCAAAGCGCTCAAGGACAAGATCGAGTCGCACGGGCTGCGTTTCGAGGTCGTCGAAAGCGTGCCCGTGCACGAGGACATCAAGCTCGGCAAGCCCAGCCGCGACCGCCTGATCGAGAATTACTGCCAAACGCTTCGCAATCTGGCCGCCTGCGACATCAAAGTGGTCTGCTACAACTTCATGCCGGTATTCGACTGGACGCGAACCACGCTGGAAAAAGAGTTGCCGGACGGCTCGAAAACGCTGGCGTTCGACATGGAAACCGTCGCCAAGATCGATCCATCCGAAGGCATCCAGTTGCCCGGATGGGATACCAGTTACAAGCCGGAGGAACTGAAGGCCCTGCTTGCCGAGTACGCCCAGATCGACGAGGAAAAACTGTGGAGCCATCTCGAATACTTCCTGCACCGGGTGATTCCGGTCGCCAAGGAGGTCGGGATCAAGATGGCGATGCACCCGGACGATCCTCCCCGTCCCATTTTCGGCTTACCCCGCATCGTGAAGAACCGCGAGGATCTGGCCCGCCTTCTGGCGATCGAGGACGCTCCGGAGAACGGTCTGACCCTCTGTTCGGGTTCGCTTGGCGCCGATTGCATGAACGACATCGCCGCAATAGTGCGCGAATTTGCCAGCCGCGGTCGCATTCATTTCGCTCACCTGCGCAACGTCAAGGTGAACGAGGCTGGAGATTTTCACGAGACCGCGCACCGCTCCGCCGACGGATCGCTCGATATCGCCGAGATCATGCGCGCCTATTACGAGGCCGGCTTCGATGGCTACATGCGCCCCGATCACGGCCGCATGATCTGGGGAGAAACCGGCAAACCAGGCTACGGCCTTTATGACCGCGCGCTCGGCGCGGTTTACCTGAACGGACTGTGGGAAGGCATCGCCAAGGCGGAAAACCGCACGTAAGGCTGGGAAACACAATGGAACTGCCCTTTACGATCGACCTTAATGGCAAGGTGGCCGTCGTCACTGGCGGCGGCGGCGTGCTCTGCGCGGAAATGGCCGCGGCGCTCGCCGCCAGCGGAGCCAAAATCGCGGTGCTCGACCTCAATGGCGACGCCGCGGAAAAGACAGCCGGCAACATCAGGGCGTCGGGCGGCAGCGCCATCGGCGTCAGCGCCAATGTCCTTGAGCGCGCGTCGCTGGAAGCCGCCGGCGGGCGGGTCCTCAAGGAGCTTGGCCCCTGCGATTTGCTGCTCAATGGCGCCGGCGGCAATCATCCGCAGGGGACCACCAGCAAGGAATGGTTCGAGCCGGCCGATCGCGCCGACAAATCGCTGACGACATTCTTTGATCTCGATCCCAAGGGAGTCGAGTTCGTTTTCAACCTCAATTTTCTCGGAACCCTGCTGCCGACCCAGGCGTTCGCGCAGCAGATGATCGGCCGTAGCGGTTGTTCGATCATCAACATTTCGTCCATGAACGCTTTTCGCCCCCTGACCAAGATTCCCGCTTACAGTGGCGCGAAAGCAGCCATCAACAATTTCACGCAATGGCTGGCCGTGCATTTCGCGAAAGTGGGCATCCGCGTCAACGCGATCGCGCCCGGTTTCTTCTTGACCGCGCAAAATCGTTCTCTGCTCATCGATGAAGCGACGGGTCAACCCACGCCGCGCGCGCAAAAAATCATCGACAACACGCCGATGGGCCGGTTCGGGGAATCCCGCGAACTGATCGGCACCCTGCTCTGGCTGGCCTGCGCCGAGGCCTCGGGATTTGTTAACGGCGTGGTGGTGCCAATCGACGGGGGATTCTCCGCCTATTCCGGCGTCTGATGTCAATATGGGAAGCCGTTCAATTTTCGTGATAAATTAGTGAAAAAAAATAAAAACAACAAAGTAGAGGATGCGTCATGTTTCACCAGTTGTTGTCGATATTGTGTCTGTTCGTCTTGATAACGGCTCTCGCCGTTGCTCCCGCCGCCGCTCAGAGCAGCATGACCTTGCGGGCCGCCGACAACCATCCGAAGGGATATCCGAACGTTGTGGCTGTCGAAAACATGGGCAAGAAGATCGAAGCCGCCACCGACGGCCGCATCAAGATGAGAATGTTCGCCGGCGGCGTGCTCGGCGACGAGAAAGAATCGATCGAGCAGGTTCAGATCGGCGCCATCCATATTCTTCGGGTTTCCGTGGGGGGCATCAGTCCGGTCATTCCCGAAGTCAACGTCCTCAATATGCCCTACTTGTTCCGCGACTCGGATCACATGCACAAGATGATCGACGGGCCGATCGGTCAGGAATTGCTCGATACGATTACCGCAAGCCCAGCCAGGTTGGTCGGACTGGCTTGGATGGACAGCGGCTCGCGCAATGTCTACGCGTCGCGGCCGATCCAGAGCCCCAAGGACCTGAGAGGCTTGAAGATCCGCGTGCAAGCCAACCCGATCTTTATCGACACCCTCAACGCCATGGGCGGAAACTCGATCTCGATGCCGTTCGGCGAACTCTACAGCGCCCTGCAAACCGGCATCGTCGATGGCGCCGAGAACAACGAGCCCAGTTACTTCACGCAGAACCACTATACCGTCGCCAACGTTTTCTCCCGCACCCGCCATTTCATTATCCCCGAGCTGCTGGTGTTCTCGAAGCGCGCCTGGGACAAGCTCGACGAGAAAGATCGCGAGCTGATTAAGAAAATGGCGCGCGAGGCGCAGATGGAACAGCGCGAGCTATGGGAAGCGTTCGTCATGGATGCGGTCGCCAAGCTGAAAGAGAAAGACGTTACCTTCGTCGACGTCGACATCGAGCCGTTCATCACGGCTACCGCACCGGTGCGAGAACGATACGGCGCGCCCTACGCTGATCTGATCACCCGCATCCAGGCTCTCCAGTAACTACTGTCGGCAGGGCGAGCGCTTGCCCTCCGGTCTTGCCTCCTGAACGGTTCAAGGGGACCGCAATCATGCTCGAGAAATATGTTCGCTTTCTGGACATCGTTTATCTCGCCTGCATCTGGATCGCTGGCGTCGCCATTATCGTCATGACGATCATCATTCCGTGGGGCGTTCTCAACCGTTACGTCCTCGGCACCGGTTCGCATTGGCCGGAACCCGTGGCCATCCTGTGCATGGTCGTGTTCACGTTCATCGGCGCCGCCGCCAGCTACCGCGCCGGCAGGCACATCGCCGTGTCGATGCTGACTGACCGCCTGCCATCCTCCTGGCGCCGCCCTCTCATCTGGATCGTCGATATTCTGATGGCGCTTCTGGCGCTGTTTCTTGTGATTTGGGGCAGCAAGCTGTGCATCGGAACGTGGAATCAATCGGTCGGCGCATTTCCGCTTTTGAAGGTGGGGGTCACCTATCTGCCGATTCCGATCGGCAGCGCCTTTACCCTGCTGTTTGTCATCGAACGGATGCTCGCCGGCCCGCAAACCGAACGGCCGGTTGTTCTTTTCGACCATGATCAAACCAACATTGCCGCAGAATTGACGGGGGAACGGTAATGGACGCCCTGGTCCTGCTCGGAAGCCTTTGCGTCCTGATCGCGATTGGCGTCCCGGTCGCATACGCTCTTGGCCTGTCGGCGCTCATCGGCGCGTTCTGGATCGACTTGCCGCTCGACGCGGTGATCATCCAAATCGCGAGCGGCGTCAACAAGTTCTCGCTGCTCGCCATCCCGTTCTTTGTGCTTGCCGGAGCGATCATGGCCGAAGGCGGCCTTGCGCATCGGCTGGTCGCCTTCGCGGCGGTGTTTGTCGGCTTCATCCGCGGCGGCCTGTCGCTGGTCAATATCCTGGCGTCAACGTTCTTCGGCGCCATCTCCGGGTCGTCGGTCGCCGATACCGCCTCGGTCGGCACGGTGCTGATTCCCGAGATGGAAAAGAAAGGCTATCCACGCCCGTTCGCCACGGCGGTGACCGTCGCTGGTTCGGTTCAAGCGATCCTCATCCCGCCCAGCCACAACGCCGTGATCTACTCGCTTGCCGCCGGTGGCTCGGTGTCGATCGCCAGCCTGTTCCTTGCCGGGGTGGTTCCTGGATTGCTGCTCGGTTTCACGGTGGCGTCGATCTGCTTCTACACCGCCTACAGAAAAGATTATCCCAAGGGCGAAGTCGTGCCGTTCCGGCAGGCCTTGAAGATTGCCGGCGAGGCGGTGTGGGGCCTGATGACCATGGTGATCATCCTTGGCGGCATCCTCTCTGGCGTGTTTACCGCCACCGAATCAGCGGCGGTCGCCTGCGTCTGGGCCTTCTTCGTCACCATGTTCATCTACCGAGACTACAAGTGGAGGGATTTGCCGAAACTGGTCCACCGGGTCGTGAAGACGGTCACGATCGTCATGATCCTCATCGGTTTCGCCGCCAGCTTTGGCTACCTCATGACGTTGATCCAGTTGCCGGATCAGGTGACGGCGTTCTTCACCTCGATTTCGGACAACAAGTACGTGATCATGATCTGTATCAACATCATGCTGCTCCTGCTCGGCACCTTGATGGACATGGCGCCGTTGATCCTAATCCTGACGCCGATCCTGCTGCCTGTGGTTCAGGAGCTGGGGATGCATCCGGTGCACTTCGGCATGATGATGATGGTGAACCTCGGCATGGGGCTGATCACCCCGCCGGTCGGCTCGGTGCTGTTCGTCGGCAGCGCCATCGCCAAGCTGCCGCTCGAGACGGTGACCAAGGCGCTCTTTCCGTTTTTCATCGCCCTGTTGGTGGTGCTTCTGCTCGTCACCTTCATACCGGGATTGTCGCTTTGGTTCCCGGCCCTCTTCGGGCTTTGATATTGCCGTGACACGAACAACCGCGCCGCCTGCCACGCCTGGCCCGCGCCACGGCGCTGCCGGAGCCAGCCGTATCGGAGAACAATATGGCCAAGCCTTTTATGGACGAGGACTTCCTTCTCGAAACCCCGACCGCGCGAACGCTCTATCATGAATACGCCGCACCGCAACCGATCCTCGATTATCATTGTCACCTTCCGGCGGCGGAAATCGCCGGCAACACGCGCTTTCGCAACATCACCGAATTATGGCTTGGCGGCGACCATTATAAATGGCGCTTCATGCGCTCCGCCGGCGTTACCGAGGACTTTATCACCGGCAACCAGCCGGATCAGGAGAAATTCCGCCGCTTCTGCGCCGTCCTGCCGCTAGCGATCGGCAGCCCTCTCTATCACTGGTGTCATCTCGAACTTCGTCGCTTTTTCGGCCTCGACACCCTGGTGAGCGCCGGAACTGCCGACACCCTTTGGGAAGCCTGCAACGCTCAGCTGGAAACCCCTGAGTTCTCAACCCGCAACCTGATGCTGCGGGCGAACGTGCGCTTGGCTTGCACGACGGACGATCCGCTCAGCGATCT
>CAZRWU010000178.1:0-6410 GCA_964603915.1 uncultured Rhodospirillaceae bacterium | reverse complement strand
GAGCGGGGCGCATATCGGTGACGTCGCCACGAGCGATGTCGCTCCCATCCGTATCAACAACCGGCTGCGCGGCGTCACTCGGGCCGCTCTTGGCGGCCTTACCCTCCTCAGCCCCGACCCGACAGTCCGCTTCGGCGCGGCCAGCGCGGTGTTCAAGGCGCGCAACGCGGAAATGGAGCCGCTGCTCGCGACCGCGATTGATCAGGAAACCGACGCGCGGGTCCGTAAACGCATGGAAGATGCGCTTGCGGTCATCCGTTTGACGCACTCGAAGGAAAAGGAAGCGCGGATCGAGGCGCTCGGCGTGTTGTCGCGGGCGTCGGATCAGGATGTCCGCGCTCTTGTCTCTGGCGTCCTGGCGCGAAACGCGCAGGGCGAGCCCCTTGAGCCTGACGCCGAGGTCCGCGCCGCCGCCGAAGCAGCGCTGGTCAAGATCGAAAGCCGCCTTGCTCTGTGGCGTTTCGGCGTCAACCTGTTTCAGGGCATAAGCCTCGGCTCGGTGCTGCTGCTGGCGGCGGTCGGGCTGGCCATCACCTTTGGCGTGATGGGCGTCATCAACATGGCGCACGGCGAGATGGTGATGCTTGGCGCTTATACCACCTTTGTCGTCCAGGAACAGTTCCGGCGCTACGCCCCGGAAGCGTTCGACTGGTCCCTTGCCGTGGCGGTTCCGGCGGCCTTTCTGGCGACGGCGGCGGTCGGCATCGCCATCGAGCGCGGGATCATTCGCCATCTCTATGGCCGGCCGCTGGAAACCCTCCTTGCGACCTGGGGCCTCAGCCTGATCCTTCAGCAGTTGGTTCGCACCGTTTTTGGCCCTTCCAACCGTGAAGTGGGCAATCCGTCGTGGATGAGCGGCGCGATCGAAGCGGCGGGCGGTTTCACGTTTACCTACAACCGGATCTGGATCATCGTCTTCAGCTTCACGGTTTTCGCGCTTTTGATTCTCGTCATGCGCAAGACCACGTTCGGCTTGCGGATGCGCGCGGTGACTCAGAATCGGCCGATGGCGGCGGCCATGGGCATCCGCACCGGATGGGTCGACGCTTATACGTTCGCTCTGGGTTCCGGGGTCGCGGGGTTGGCCGGCGTTGCTCTGAGCCAGATCGACAACGTCAGCCCGAACCTCGGTCAGTCCTACATTATCGACAGTTTCCTCGTCGTGGTTCTTGGCGGCGTCGGAAACCTGTGGGGCACGCTGGTCGGCGCCTTGAGCCTTGGCCTCGTCAACAAGTTCCTCGAGCCTTACACCGGGGCCGTCCTGGCCAAGATCCTGGTGCTCGTGACGATCATCTTGTTCATTCAGAAACGGCCGCGTGGCTTGTTCGCCCTTCGCGGCCGGTCGGTGGAGGCTTGAGATGCCGATCGGTGGTCCCCTGCTCAGGCTCATTATCGGTCATCGCAGCGCTCTCATCGTCGTCGCCATTCTGCTCGGCGCGGCCGTGCTGGTGCCGGTGCTCAACCTCGCCCTGCCGCCAAGCTCGCCGCTGCATGTTCCCACCTACGTGGTGAGCCTTCTTGGCAAGTACCTTTGCTACGGCCTGCTCGCCTTGAGCGTTGACCTCATCTGGGGCTACTGCGGCATCCTCAGTCTCGGCCATGGCGCCTTCTTCGCCCTCGGCGGCTATGCGATGGGGATGCACCTGATGCGGCAGGTTGGCGACCGGGGAGTCTACGGCAATGCCGAGTTGCCGGATTTCATGGTGTTTCTGAACTGGAAGGAGCTTCCCTGGTACTGGCACGGTTTCGACATCTTCCCTTTCTCGGCGCTGATGGTGATTTTCGTACCGGGAGCGCTCGCCTTTCTGTTCGGATGGTTTGCCTTCCGCTCCCGCGTCAGCGGCGTCTACTTCTCGATCATCAGCCAGGCGATGACCTTTGCCCTGATGCTGGCGTTTTTCCGCAACGACATGGGCTTTGGCGGCAACAACGGCCTGACCGATTTCAAGGAGCTGCTCGGGTTCGACCTGCAGGCGGACGCAACCCGGCTCGGTCTGTTTGCGGCTTCGGCAATTGCGCTTGCGTTTTTTTACCTCTTGTGCCGTTTCATCATCGCGTCCAGGCTCGGCAAGGTGCTGATCGGGATCCGCGACGCGGAAAGCCGCATCCGTTTCATCGGCTATCGGGTCGAATACTACAAGCTGTTCGTATTCGTGCTCTCCGCGGTCATGGCCGGGGTCGCCGGCGCCCTCTATGTGCCGCAGGTCGGCATCATCAATCCGAGCGAGTTCGCGCCGGCAGCCTCCATTGAAATCGTCATCTGGGTCGCCGTCGGCGGCCGGGGCACCCTGCACGGCGCCATCCTCGGCGCGTTTCTCGTCAACTACGCCAAGACCTATCTCACCGGCGCCATGCCGGAGATCTGGCTGTTCGCGTTGGGCGGCCTGTTCATCGCCGTGACGCTGTTCCTGCCCAAGGGAATCATCGGAACGCTCGCCGGGGGGATGTGGACTCCAACGCGTCCGAACCTGAAGCCTGGCGCGCTTGCCCTCACGGCATCGAAGGGACGCAGGGCGGTGGAAACATGAACGTCATTCACGCACGACCCGAACTGCACGACACCATTCTCTATCTAGACGGTGTGACGGTCAGCTTCGATGGATTCAAGGCATTGAACAACTTGAGTTTCTACGTCATGGCTGGGGAACTGCGGGCGATTATCGGCCCCAACGGGGCCGGTAAGACGACAATGATGGATGTCGTCACCGGCAAGACACGGCCCATCTCCGGCGTGGTTCAGTTCAACGGCGGCGTTGACCTCACCAAACTCGACGAGGCGCGCATCGCCAACTTAGGGATCGGCCGCAAGTTTCAGAAGCCGACGGTGTTTGAAAACCAGTCGGTGTACGACAACCTGGAAATGGCGCTGGCGGGCCGGCGCAACGTGTTCGCGTCCCTGTTCTTTAAGCTGAACCGCGAGCAAAAAGCCCGGATCGACGAGGTGCTGGAGACCGTTGCGCTGACCCGGCAAAAGGATCGGCTGGCCGGCTCTTTGTCGCATGGCCAGAAGCAGTGGCTGGAAATCGGCATGCTGCTGATGCAGGATCCGGAATTGCTGTTGGTGGACGAGCCGGCCGCGGGAATGACCGACGCGGAAACGGCGCAAACGGCGATCTTGCTGAAAGAGATCGCCCGGTCTCATTCGGTAGTGGTGGTGGAGCACGACATGGAGTTCGTCGAGGCCCTCGACAGCCGCGTCACCGTGTTGCACGAAGGCTCCGTGCTGGCGGAGGGTTCGCTGGAAGCGGTGCGGAACGACCCTCGGGTCATCGAGGTTTATCTGGGCCGCTGATCATGCTTCGTGTCGACGCGATCGACCTGTTCTACGGCGAGAGCCAAACCCTCTGGGGCATCACCCTCGAGGCGCGTAAGGGAGCCGTCACCTGCGTCCTCGGCCGCAACGGCGTCGGCAAGACCAGCTTGTTGCGCGCCATTGTCGGCCAGCAACCGATACGATCGGGGCGCATCACCTGGGAAGATGAAGACATCACGGCGCTGTCCTCCTCCAGCCGTGCGGCGCGCGGCATCGCCTATGTCCCGCAAGGCCGGGAGATCTTTCCGCTGTTGACGGTGGCCGAGAACCTTCAGACTGGCTTTTCCGCCCTGCCCCGCCGCCTGCGCTTCATTTCCGACGAGGTGTTCAGCCTGTTCCCTGTACTCCGCGACATGCTCGGCCGCCGCGGCGGCGATCTCTCCGGTGGACAGCAGCAGCAGCTCGCCATCGCTCGCGCCTTAGTGATGCGGCCACGTCTTCTCGTCCTCGACGAACCGACCGAGGGCATCCAACCTTCGATCATCAAGGACATCGAAAACGTCATACGCGTCCTGGCGCAACGCGGCGACATGGCGATTCTCCTCGTCGAGCAGTACTTCGATTTTGCCCGGCGGCTCGCCGACGGCTATGTCGTAATGGATCGAGGCTCGATCGTGGCGAGCGGTCGCGGCGCCGAGATGAACGAGTCCGATGTGCGGCGCCATCTTGCCGTGTGACGGCGGCATCATCGCCAGCCAGAAAGAGGGACGGGCGGAGGTGTCGTTCGAGCGACGCGGCGAGGATACCGTTGTCGGCCACCTTTTTCAGCAAGCGCCCCTGCGCGTCCTGTTCCCGCGCGGAGAAGAGCCGAACACGCCCCTCGCCGCTATCGTCACCACGTCCGGAGGCCTCGTCGGCGGCGATGTCTTGCGGGTTGGTATTCATCTCGGCCGAGGCGCATCGGCGACGGTGATGAGCGGGGCCGCCGAGAAGATCTACCGCTCCCGCGGCGACGTCTGCCGTGTTTTGGTGGATGTGTCCATCCGGGAAGGAGCGCGGCTGGACTACCTGCCTCATGAGACGATCGTGTTCCGGGCGGCGCGACTGGACCGAAAAACGATAATCGACATCGCCGCCGGATGCCGCGTCGTCGCGAGCGGAATGGTGGTGTTCGGACGCACGGCGAGCGGCGAGGCGTTGACCGAGGGGCATGTTCGCGATGCCTGGGAAATCCGCAAGGATGGGCGGCTGCTGTGGGCCGATGCGCTGCTCCTGGATGGCGAGATGGCAAGGACCCTCGCCGCACCCGCATGTCTCGGTGGCGCCGTCGCCCTGGCGACAATGATCTTCGCCGCCGACGATGCCGTCATGCAACTTCCACTTGCTCGCGAACTGCTTGACGTGCTCGGCAATGATGATGACGTCCTGCGCAGCGGCGCAACGGTCGTGGCGGGACTTCTTGTGGTGCGTTGGATGAGCGCCGACGCCCATCGGCTGCGCACCGCTTTCGGCGCGTTTCTTGCCGACTTCCGGCGACGCGCGGCGGGGCGGGGACCATCGCTTCCACGCTTGTGGTGGGTGTAAGATGATCATGGAGGACCGCGTTGAACTTGACGCCAAGGGAAAAAGACAAGCTGCTGGTGGCGATGGCCGCCGAAGTCGCAAGAAAGCGTCTGCAACGGGGCGTTAAGCTGAACTATCCGGAGGCCGTAGCCTTGATCACCGATTTCGTCGTCGAAGGCGCGCGCGACGGAGCCTCGGTCGCCACCCTCATGCGCGACGGCGCCGGAGTTCTACGCCGTGATCAGGTGATGGAGGGAATTGCCGAGATGATCCACGAGATTCAAGTGGAAGCGACGTTTCCCGACGGAACGAAGCTGGTCACCGTTCACAATCCCATTCGCTAAGCCTCCTCGGTGAGGACAAGGACGTAACAGTCGCCATGATTCCCGGAGAAATCTTTCCCGCCAGCGGCACGATCACGCTCAATGCCGGCCGCGACACCACGACGCTGATTGTCGCCAACAGTGGCGACAGGCCGATCCAGGTCGGCTCGCACTACCACTTTTTCGAGGTCAATGCCGCGCTGAAGTTCGATCGCGCGCAAGCGTGGGGCCGGCGCCTCGACATTCCGTCCGGCTCGGCCATCCGGTTCGAACCGGGCCAGAGCCGCGAGGTCAGGCTGGTGCCCTATGGCGGCCGCCGCATCGTTTATGGCTTCAATGGCCTCGTTTCGGGTCCTTTGGGAGACTGACGTCGATGGCCTATACGATCGAGCGCGGCGCCTATGCCCAGATGTTCGGCCCGACCACGGGGGATCGTGTTCGCCTGGCCGACACTGATCTCATCGCAGAAGTCGAGGACGATCGCACGGTCTATGGCGAAGAGGTCAAGTTCGGCGGCGGCAAGGTCATTCGCGACGGCATGGGCCAATCGCAGGCCGGGCGTCAGGAAGGCGCGGTCGATACCGTCATCACCAACGCGCTGATCATCGACAGCTGGGGAATTGTGAAGGCTGATGTCGGAATCCGGGACGGTCGCATCGTCGGCATCGGCAAGGCGGGAAATCCTGATACTCAACCGGCTGTCGACATCGTTATCGGTCCGGGAACGGAAGCGATCGCCGGAGAAGGCCGTATCCTCACCGCCGGCGGCATCGATTCGCACATCCATTGGATTTGCCCGCAACTGGTCGAGGAAGCGCTTTATTCCGGCATCACCACCATGCTCGGCGGCGGCACCGGACCAGCCGAGGGAACCAACGCCACGACCTGCACGCCCGGCTCCTGGCACATGGGGCGGATGCTGCAGGCGGCCGAAGGGTTGCCCGTAAATGTCGGTTTTTTCGGCAAGGGCAACGCATCGCGTCCGGAAGCGTTGATCGAGCAGGTGACCGCCGGCGCGTGCGGCCTCAAGCTTCATGAGGACTGGGGCACGACGCCGGCGGCGATCGATGCCTGCCTCGCCGTGGCGGATCAGACCGATGTTCAGGTCGCGATCCACACCGACACGCTCAACGAATCAGGGTTCGTCGAAACCACGGTTGCCGCTTTCAAGGGCCGCACGATCCACGCCTTCCATACCGAAGGCGCCGGCGGCGGTCACGCGCCCGACATTATTAAGGTGTGCGGCGCGCCGAACGTACTGCCGTCGTCGA
>CAZRWU010000177.1:0-6448 GCA_964603915.1 uncultured Rhodospirillaceae bacterium | reverse complement strand
CCTCGGCATGAAAGTTCTGGATCGGGTTCGCGAGGAACTTGACGATCTTGCCAAGGTGGAGCAGATGCCAAAGCTTGAGGGGAGACAGATGTTGATGGTTCTTGCGCCACGCTGATCGCCGCGCTTGGGTTCAAGAACTGAATCCACCTACCGGCTCCGCGTGGGGTGTCCAGTGACGGGATGAGCGGATCAAGACTTTCTTGATACGCATAGTCGTCACAGGTGTGGCTGTCACGTGATGTCGTTGCCTTGCATTCCGACACGTCGCGTCTTATAAGCCTGCATTCCGAACGATCAGTCGGGTGCGGTCTGGCACGGGCATGCCTAGCCGCCCTTCAAGCGCGGGCAACAGCTCGTCGTCGTCGCTTTGTTCACTTGAGAGGAAGTAAGATGCCCAAGCTCAAAACCAAATCCGCAGCCAAAAAGCGGTTTCGCCTGACCGGCACCGGCAAGGTCCGCGCCAACGTGGCGTACAAGCAGCACAATCTCCGCAAGCGTCCCAAAAAGATGCGGCGGCAGGCCCGCGGAACAATGATATTGACTCTGTCGGATGCCCGCATCGCCAAGTCTTGTATGCCGTATATTTAGAAGGTCCGCACGATGGCACGTGTCAAAAGAGGCGTCACCGCCCACGCCCGTCACAAGAAGGTGCTCGAGCGCGCGAGCGGTTACCGCGGCCGCAGCAGCACGTCCTTCAGGATTGCCTTGCAGCGGGTTGAAAAGGCGCTGCAGTATGCATATCGCGACCGACGCAATCGCAAGCGCGACTTTCGGCGGCTGTGGATTCAGCGCATCAACGCGGGCGCCCGCGAACACGGGCTGACCTATGGGCAGTTCATCAACGGTCTGTCCAAGGCGGGCATCGATCTCGACCGCAAAATCCTTTCGGACATCGTTGTTCATGAGCCGGAGGCGTTCAAGGCGTTGGTCGATGCAGCGAGGAGCGCGCTCGCTCCTGCCGCTTAGGACTTGCTGTTCATTGCATGCATGATCTCAAGGATTTCCGGGCACAATTGATGGCGCGTGTTACAAGCGCGGACAGCGTCGAGGCGCTGGAGCGGGTGCGCGTCGCCGAGCTTGGCAAAAAGGGGCGGATCACCGGGCGCATGAAGGAGCTCGGGCGCATGGAACCGGAGCAGCGCCGGGCGACGGGTGCGGCGCTGAATGCGCTCAAGGACGAAATCGCGGCGGCAATCGAGGCGCGCAAGGTGGCGCTCGTCGATGCCGAACTGGACGCCCGGCTGACGACCGAACGCATCGACGTTACGCTTCCGGCGCGTCCGGAGGCGGAAGGATGCGTTCATCCGATCAGTCAGACCATCGACGAGATTGTGGCGATTTTCGGGGAGATGGGCTTTTCAGTCGCTGAAGGTCCCGATATCGAAGACGACTGGCACAATTTCTCCGCGCTTAATATTCCTCCTGAGCATCCCGCCCGTCAGGAGATGGACACGTTTTATCTTCCAGGTGATGACGGCGACAGCCGGAAGGTTCTACGCACCCACACCTCGCCAGTGCAAATCCGAACAATGGTGCGCACGCCGCCGCCGCTGCGCATCATTGCTCCTGGACGGACGTATCGCTGCGACTCCGACGCCACCCATTCGCCGATGTTCCATCAGGTGGAGGGACTGCTGGTCGACGAGGGGACGCATATGGGTCACCTCAAAGGCTGCCTGATCGAATTCTGCCGCGCCTATTTCGGCGTCGAAGATCTTCCGGTGCGCTTTCGCCCCAGCTACTTTCCCTTCACGGAACCGTCGGCGGAAGTCGACATCGGTTGCACTCGCGATGCAGGAGAATTCCGCATCGGTCGTGGCGATTCTTGGCTGGAAATTCTCGGCTGCGGCATGGTCAATCCGCGTGTGTTGGAGAACTGTGGGATTGACTCACAGCGATATCAAGGATTTGCGTTCGGCATGGGCATCGAGCGAGTCGCCATGCTGAAATATGGGATTGCCGATCTGCGGACGTTCTTTGAGTCCGATTTACGCTGGTTGCGCCATTACGGGTTTCGCGCGCTTGCGGTGCCCACGATGGTGGGGGGCCTCGGCGCGTGAAATTTACCTACTCCTGGCTTCGGGAGCATCTTGAGACCGAAGCGCCGGCCGCCGAGATTGCCGATCGCCTGACCATGATCGGTCTGGAACTCGAAGAACTTGTCGACAGGGCAGCCGGCCTGGGCGATTTCATCGTTGCGCGCGTGGTTGAAGTCCGGCCGCACCCTAACGCCGATAAGCTGAAAGTCTGCACCGTCGATACCGGCGGCGGGTTGGTAGACGTGGTGTGCGGCGCGCCCAACGCACGCGCCGGCATGAACGGCGTTTTCGCGGCGGCCGGCGCTTTCATCCCCGGCGCCGGCGTCGTCCTGAAGAAAGCGCAGATTCGTGGCGTCGAGAGCAACGGCATGCTGCTGTCCGAACATGAAATGGGGCTTTCGGAGGACCATTCGGGAATTGTCGAGCTGCCCGAAGAGACGCCTCCCGGCATACCCGCTGTACAAGCCATGGGACTCGCCGATGCCCTCATCGATGTCGCAATCACGCCCAATCGCGGCGATTGCCTTGGGGTCCGCGGCATCGCCAGAGATTTGGCGGCGGCGAAGATGGGCGTATTGAAGCCTCTCAAGATCGATCCGATACCAGGAACGTTTTCCAGCCCGATCCGCGTATCGCTCAACTTCGATCCGGCGGCGGCCGATGCGTGCCCCTATTTCGTCGGCCGCTTCATTCGTGGGGTGCGCAACGGCGAAAGCCCGGAGTGGCTGAAGCGACGTCTGCTTTCGGTGGGCTTGAGGCCGATCTCGGCCCTCGTCGATATCACCAACTACATGACGATCGATCTGTGTCGGCCGCTGCACGCCTTCGACGCTGGCCGCCTTCACGGTAATCTCGAGGTTCGCCTGGCGCGTCCCGGCGAACGCTTGGATGCTTTGAACGACCGCGAATACACGCTAGAGCCGGAGATGACGGTGATCGCCGACGAGATCGGCCCCGCGGCGCTGGGTGGCGTAATCGGCGGCGAACGCACCGCCTGCACCGACGAGACCAGCGACGTCTTTCTGGAAGTGGCGCTGTTCGATCCCGTGCGCACCGCGGCCACAGGGCGGACCTTGAGCATCAGCTCCGATGCCCGCTATCGCTTCGAGCGCGGCATCGATCCGACTTTTCTCGTCGACGGCATGGAGATCGCGACACGCTTGGTCATCGCGTTGTGCGGCGGCGAGCCTTCAGAACCGGTCGTTGCCGGCGGCCAGCCCACGTGGCGGCGCACGATCGCCTTGCGGTGGGACCGCATTCGCGCCCTCGGCGGCGTCGATATCGAGCAGACGGAAGCAGCGGCAATTCTCCGCAATCTGGGTTTCGAGGGAAACATGGATGGGGCGGTATGGCAGGTGACGGCGCCGCCCTGGCGCAACGACGTGATCTGCGAGGCGTGCCTAGTCGAGGAAGTCCTGCGCATTCACGGATACGAGCACATCCCCATCGTTCCGCTCCAGCGTGAAACCGCGCTGCCGCAAGTGGCGCTGGCTCCGGAGCAGAAGCGACGCGCGCTGGCGCGCCGTGTGTTGGCGGGGCGCGGCTTGGTGGAGGCCGTTACCTTCTCGTTCATGTCCTCGCAGCGCGCCGCACAGTTCGGCGGCGCCCCGGCGAGCCTGCGCTTGATCAATCCCATCAGCGCGGATCTCGACGCGATGCGCCCATCGATCCTGCCCAATCTGATCGCCGCGTGCGCCCGCAACGCGCACCGGGGTTGGCCGGACAGCGCGTTGTTCGAAGTCGGCCCGCAATACGAAGGCAGCGCCCCCGGCGATCAGCAGACAGTGGCCGCCGGCGTGCGCAGCGGCCGCAGTGGGCCACGTCATTGGGCGCAACGGGCGCGGCCAGTCGATGTCTTCGATGTCAAGGCCGATGCGCTTGCTCTGTTGAGGGCCCTCTTTGCGCCGGAAAACGCGTTGACAATCTCGGCGGAAGCTCCTGCCTGGTATCATCCGGGGCGTTCCGGAACCATCCGACTCGGTTCCGCGCCTCTTGCGGCGTTTGGCGAGATTCATCCAAGATGGCTTCGCGAGATGGATATCGGCGGCCCCCTCGCGGCGTTCGAGGTGTTTCTCGATGCTGTGCCGATGCGCCGGGCTCAGGCGAGCGCGACTCGGCCGCCGCTTCGCCTTTCTCCGTTTCAGCCCGTGGAGCGCGACTTTGCTTTTGTCGTGAACGAAGACGTTCCCGCCGCCCGCGTGGTTGCGGCCGCCAGAAAGGCCGATCCTTCGCTCATTGTCGATGTGCGGGTGTTCGATGTCTTCGCCGGAGAAAGCCTCGGCGCCGGCAGTAAATCCCTGGCGATCGCGGTGACAATTCAGCCGACGGAGCGGACCCTGACCGACGCCGATCTTGAGGCGATTTCCGCGCGCATCGCGCAGAGTGTGGAAGCCGCGACCGGCGGGGTTTTGAGAACCTGAGTTTCAAGAACCTGACGCGCTTGGGCGAAGAAACATCGCGTTCCGCCTGGACCGACTCACCCTGCCCGGCAGCGCCCAGCCACGTCCAGCCATCAAGCTCGCCGAAAAATCGTCCTGGAAGCGAGCACCGCATTTTTGCAACATCTGAAGGATGAACAATGCGGCGGTGGTTGCCGTACGGTGTCAGGAGGAAGCGCTTTGCGGATGCTCCGCCGGGCAGCCTACAAGGCAATCCCGTTCGACTTAAAGCGCTGGGCCGATTTCTCGTTCCGGCTACCGCGGACTCACCATGCTTAAACGCCGCGCGTAAAAGCGCGACGCTTCGACTTCAGACGCAAAGTTGAACGCAGACTTGTATGCCGCGATAACGCCTTTGGGCGTGGACCGCAACAGCCTGACGCGCCTCTGAGTACGTTCCGGTATAGTAGAACGTGAGGCCGTCAGGCATCCGAAAATACCACAAACGGTACCCCCGTGGCTTACGCCGATGCGCCGATTCATAGCGGAGCGTGCTGATCTCGAATTCCCGATTCATGTCTATGGTCCCCGATCACTCGTTCGACTCGTTTCAGGGATTGCGCAGGCAAGTGGGCTACCACAAGCGTCGTCACCTTACTGCATGTACCTTGCGCGTTGGTAAACATCCAGCGCAAAAGCCCCTACCCTGCCGCCACCCTTTTTTGGATATCGCCGCCATTTCGCCAATGCGTCTCCTCGATCATCGATGAGCGTGGCCACGCGAGTCGCGTCATCATCCTCGTCTACCACTAGAGATACAAGACGCAACAACTGTGCCATTAGTTCCATGAAATGAATCCAATGGTTTACTGGGAGGGAGCCAAGCACATTGTCTTGAGTTTTTACATCTTGAACAGGCAATACCGCCGCAGCGAGTCGCGTTCTTTGACTAGATGATTGATTTGACTTAGTATTCTTCATCGAATCGGCAACAGGATTTGGTCGAGCTGGTGTCAACATCGGCGACAAGAAACTCCCCGCCTGGGGTGATGATCAAGGTGGACGGCTTCAACCTTGAATGCCGCCATATCTGACTGCGATAAATTGGCAACAGCTGAACAGAACCTCCGCTGCGGCAACAGCGTCCGGGGGCTTCTCCGCCACGGCGGGTTGTCCTTGACTGCGGCCGCTATTTGCTGATCATCGCCCGTTTTCTGAACGGGCTGGGAGGAACCAGCGACGATGGACATCAGTGATGCCGATGTGGGCATCATCATGGGCAGCCAGTCGGACTGGCAGACAATGCGACACGCGGCCGTCACGCTCACGTCGCTTGGCGTCAACGCCGAGGTCCGCATCGTTTCCGCCCACCGCACGCCGGAGCGGCTGTTCGCCTACGCTCGTCACGCCAAGCAGCGCGGACTGAAGGTGATCATCGCCGGGGCCGGCGGCGCCGCCCATCTTCCCGGGATGACGGCCGCGCTGACGCCGTTGCCGGTGTTCGGCGTGCCGATCGAGAGCCACGCTCTGAAAGGACAGGACAGTCTTCTTTCGATCGTTCAAATGCCGGCGGGAGTTCCTGTCGGCGCGCTGGCGATCGGCCGGTCGGGAGCGGTCAACGCGGCTCTCCTGGCCGCCGCCGTTCTCGCGCTGAACGACGCGGCGCTTGCGGAGCGGCTTGACGCATGGCGAGCGGAGCAGACGGCGAGCGTTCGCGACATGCCGGTCGACGACTGAAGATGCCCTTCGAGGTCCCAGAGGCATTGCCGCCCGGCCGGACGATCGGCATCCTCGGCGGCGGTCAGCTCGGCCGGATGCTGAGCCTCGCCGCCGCGCGGCTTGGCTTCCGATGTCACATCTGGTGCCCTGCCGGCGACCAGCCCGCCGTTCGCGTGGCGGCGGCGGCGACAACGGCATCCTACGATGACGCCGCCGCCCTGGAAGCCTTCGCCGCAGCGATCGACGTTGTGACTTATGAATTCGAGAACGTGCCGTACGAGACCGCGTACAGCCTGAGCAGGCGTGTTCCCG
>CAZRWU010000176.1:0-6538 GCA_964603915.1 uncultured Rhodospirillaceae bacterium | reverse complement strand
TACTCCTGGATGTCGCCCATCATCTTGAGTGCGAACTCGGTCGAGAAGATGCAGGTGTTCTGGCCCTGATCCTCTTTCAGAATGTCGGCCTGAACCGTTCCGCGGACGTTTTCGAGCACCCACGTCGCGATCTTGCCGGCCTCCCCCTCGGTCGGCTTGCGGCCGTTCTCGCGCTCGAAGTCGGCGATTTTCTGGTCGATCGCGGCGCAGAAGAACATCGCGAGAATGGTCGGCGCAGGACCGTTGATGGTCATCGACACCGAGTTCTTGGGATCGGTCAGGTCGAAGCCGTCGTAAAGCGCCTTGATGTCGTCAAGGGTCGCGACCGACACCCCGGAGTTGCCGACCTTGCCGTAAATATCCGGCTGCTCGTTCGGATCGAAGCCGTAAAGGGTGACCGAGTCGAACGCGGTCGACAGCCGCTTCGCATCGGAATGGCGGGAAAGGTATTTGAACCGACGGTTGGTGCGGAATGGATCGCCCTCGCCCGCGAACATGCGCGTCGGATCTTCGCCCTCGCGCTTGAAGGCGAACACGCCGCCCGTGTACGGAAAGGCGCCGGGCACGTTTTCCTTCAACAGCCACTTCAGCCGCTCGCCGTCGTCCTCGTATTTCGGCACCGCCACCTTGGAAATCCGGCTGCCCGACAAGGAGGTGTGATAGAGCTTGGTCCGCAGCTCTTTTTGCCGCATCCGCACGACATACTCGTCGCCGCTGTACGCATTCTGGATGTCGTCCCACGTCTGCAGCAGCTTGCGCGCGCGGGGGTCGAGCGCGTCGTTGCGCTGGTTGTACACCTCGCCCAACGCCGATCCGTCCTTGCCCGCCTCCTCCAGCATGCGCCGGGCCTCGCGCAGATGCTGCAGGTCCCGCGCAACGGCCGACTGCTCGGCGATGATCTTGTGATAGCCGCGAACGGTGTCGCAGATCTCGGCGAGATAGCGGCGGCGGTTGGCGGGAACGACGCCGCTTCCCGGATCGGAGCACTTGACGTCGACCGGGGGCGCCGTCGTCTCCCAGTGGCCGAGGTTCTTGGCGTTGAAGTCCTTGATCAATTGCAGATAAAGGGCGGTAACGCCGATGTCGTTGAAGGTCGAGGCGATGGTGCCGAACACCGGCATTTCGTCGGGCGAGGTTGCAAAGGCTTCGCGGTTGCGCTGGATCTGCTTGGCGACGTCGCGCAGGGCGTCCTTCGCGCCTTGCCGATCGAACTTGTTGATGGCGACAACGTCGGCGAAGTCGAGCATGTCGATCTTCTCGAGCTGTGATGCCGCCCCGAACTCGGGCGTCATCACGTAAAGCGAGGCGTCGACGAAGGGGACGATGCCGGCATCGCCCTGGCCGATGCCGGGGGTTTCGATGATGATCAGGTCGAACCCCGCCGCCTTGGTCGCGGCGATCATGTCGGCGAGCGTCGACGGCACGTCCTGTCCCGGCGTCCGGGTGGCGAGCGAGCGCATGTAGACGTTCGGCCCGTCGATGGCGTTCATGCGGATGCGGTCGCCGAGCAGCGCTCCACCCGTGCGGCGCCGCGACGGATCAATGGCGATAATGGCGATCTGCGGCTCGCCGCTGTAGCGGCGGAAGCGGCGCACGAGCTCGTCGGTCAGGGAGGATTTGCCGGCGCCTCCCGTGCCCGTGATCCCGAGCACCGGGACGACGCCGCGGCGATGCGCGAGCGCGTGCAGTTCATCGCGATGAACGTCGCCGATCCGCTCGTCCTGTAAAGCGGTAATCACCCGGGCGAGCGCCCGCCGGTCGCCAGCGGCCAGCGCCTTGACGTCGATGTCGCCGTCGCCGAGCGGATCGAAGTCGGCCTTCGCCATCATATCGTCGATCATGCCCTGGAGGCCCAGCCGGCGGCCATCGTCCGGGGTATAGATGTGCGCCACCCCGTACGCATGCAGCTCGCTCACTTCTTCGTGCACGATCACGCCGCCGCCGCCGCCGAACACCTTGATGTTCTCGCCGCCGCGGGCGCGCAGCAGGTCGATCATGTACTTGAAGTACTCCATGTGGCCGCCCTGGTACGAGCTCATGGCGATGCCCTGGACATCTTCTTGCAACGCGGCGTTGACGACCTCCTCCACGGAGCGGTTATGGCCGAGATGGATGACCTCCGCTCCCGAACTCTGCAACATCCGGCGGATGATGTTGATCGAGGCGTCGTGGCCGTCGAACAGGCTGGCTGCCGTCACGAAGCGGATGAAATTGCGATACTTGCCGGTCCCGCGCGTTTCGGCGGCCGGTTCCTTGGCGCGATCGATCACAGCGATGTCGTCAGGCACGATCAGTTCCTCCGTCCACTATTATTGATCCGTTGTCGACCAAGCCGGGAACCCCGCGGTCGCGGCCTTTGTCGCGGCGGCATGCATGGTTACAGGCGGCATCGGCGCTCGCAAGCTTACGCGTGCGGCCATGAGTTTCCGTTTACGTAAACGTAAACTTAAGCTCTTTGCCGCTGCTCGGCAAGGGGCGCGACGCCGCGAAACCATTCTCATGCGCAAAAGCTTAACATCCTGCGCCGCGGATGTGTATTCTCGCGCGACGTCCGCCGGCCCGGATGGGATCCGTGGCTGCCGGCGCATCATCCGTTGGGGAGATTTCGCCGTGAACGACCAGCAACTGCATCCCGAGACGCTCGCCTTGCATGGCGGATTTCGGCAGGACGCCACCACAGGAGCGGTCGCGGTGCCGATCTATCAGACGACGTCGTACCAGTTCGCGGACACCGAACACGCCGAGAACCTGTTCGCGCTCCGCGAACTCGGGAACATTTACACGCGGATCATGAACCCGACGTGCGACGTGCTGGAGCGGCGGATCGCCGCGATGGAAAAGGGCGCGGCCGCGCTGGCGCTTTCCTCCGGGCAGGCAGCCTCCGCCATGGCCGTTCTCAACCTCTGCCGCGCCGGCGACAATTTCGTCAGTTCCACCGACCTCTACGGCGGAACCTGGAACCTGTTCGCCAACACGCTGAGCGCCATGGGCATCGAGGTCCGTTTCGTCGATCCGGCTGATCCCGAGGCCTTTGGCCGCGCCACCGACGCCCGCACCCGCTGCTATTACGCCGAGACGCTGCCCAATCCCAAGCTCCAGGTGTTCCCGATCCGCGAAGTGGCCGATATCGGCCGGGCACTGGGGGTTCCGCTGATCATGGACAACACGGCCGCGCCGATCATTTGCCGGCCCCTCGAGCACGGCGCCGCGATCGTGATGTATTCGACCACCAAGTACATCGGCGGTCACGGCACGTCGATCGGCGGCATCATCGTCGATGGCGGCACCTTCCCGTGGGAAGACCACGCCGAGCGTTTCGTCAACCTGACGCAGCCCGATCCCAGCTATCACGGGGCGGTATGGACCGAGGCGGCCAAGCCCCTCGGGCCCATCGCCTATATCCTGCGCGCCCGCGTCGTCCTGCTGCGCGACATCGGCGCGGCGATGAGCCCGTTCAACGCGTTCTTGTTCATCCAGGGCCTCGAAACCCTGCCCTTGCGGATGCGCGCCCATTGCGCCAACGCCGTCAAGGTGGCCGATTTTCTCCACGATCACCCCAAGGTCGCGCACGTCATCTTTCCGGGATTTCAGAGCGGCGAGATCCGCCGGCGCGCCGACGCTTGCCTTGCCGGCGGCTTCGGGGGGCTTGTCGGCTTCGAACTGGACGGCGGCCGCGAGGCCGGACGGCGGTTCATCGACTCCCTTAAGCTGGTCTATCACGTCGCCAACATCGGCGACGCGCGGACCTTGGCCATTCATCCCGCGACGACGACCCACGCCCAGCTCTCTCCCGACGACAGAGCCGCCACCGGGGTTTCCGAAGGCTACGTGCGGCTGTCCATCGGGATCGAACATATCGACGATATCCTGGCCGACTTGCGGCAGGCCTTGGACCAGGCATAGCGCGGGCGCAGCGAGCAACAGTGGATAACAAGGCATTCCTCGGTCGGTTCCCGCTGACGCGGATGCGGCGCAACCGCCGCGCGCAGTGGTCGCGCCGGCTGGTCGCCGAACACGCCCTCGCCGCCGCCGATCTGATCTGGCCGGTGTTCGTGGTCGACGGCGCCGATCGCCGCGAGCCCGTCCCCTCGATGCCCGGAGTCGAGAGACTGTCGTGCGATCTCCTCCTCGCCGCGGTCGACGAAGCCGTGTCCCTCGGCATTCCCGCCATCGCGATTTTCCCGTGCATCGAGCCGGAACTGAAGAGCGCGGCATGCGACGAGGCGCTCAATCCCGACAACCTGATCTGCCGGGCGGTGCGCGCGGTCAAAAGCCGTCATCCCGGCGTCGGCGTCATCTGCGATGTCGCGCTCGATCCCTTCAACAGCGACGGCCACGACGGTCTCGTCAAGAACGGGCAGGTCCTCAACGACGAGACTGTCGCGGTGCTGTGCCGGCAGGCGGTGATCCAGGCGCGCGCGGGATGCGACATCGCCGCGCCGTCGGATATGATGGACGGGCGGATCGGCGCCATCCGCCGCGCGTTGGACGAGGAAGGTTTCGGCCACGTGCAGATCCTGTCCTACGCGGCCAAGTACGCCTCGGCATTCTATGGGCCGTTCCGCGACGCCGTCGGCTCGGCGTCGGCGCTGAGAGGCGACAAGAAAACCTACCAGATGGACCCGGCGAACGGCGACGAAGCGCTGCGGGAAGTGGCGCTCGATATCGCGGAAGGGACCGACATGGTGATGGTCAAGCCGGGGCTGCCTTATCTCGACATCGTCTGGCGGGTGAAGGAGGCGTTCGGCATGCCGACCTTCGCCTATCACACCAGCGGCGAATACGCGATGCTCAAGGCGGCCGCCGGGAACGGCTGGATCGACGCGGACAAGGCGCTGATGGAAGCGCTGATCGGCTTCAAGCGAGCCGGCGCGGACGGCATCCTCAGCTATGCGGCGGTGGAGGCGGCGCGCCTCCTTCGCCGGGACTAGCGAGCGCTCCTTCCGGTTGGCGTTTTCAGTTTCTTTCCTTTGCCGTCGCGCCGGCTTGCGTCCTCTTTCGCCGCGTCGCCAGCGAGCGGCGCGCCGCGTTTTCGCGCGCTCCCTCGTCCCGAGAGACTGGGATTGGTCATGAAATAGACGTGCGCCGAATGCCCGTCGTCCCCCGGTGGAACGCGCCGGTAACTGCCGTCCGGTTCGAGAATCCAGCTTTGCAGCGTGTCCTTGAAACAGTGGACCATGATCTCGTCGAGGACCTGACGGTGCACGGTGGGATTGGCGATCGGCACCATCACTTCCACGCGGCGGTCGAGATTGCGGGGCATCCAGTCGGCCGACGACATGAAGACTTTCGCCTCGTCCGACGGCAACGGATGCCCGGCTCCGAAAACCATGATCCGCGAGTGCTCAAGAAAGCGGCCGACGATGCTCTTGACGCGGATATTCTCGGACAGTCCCGGCAGGCCGGGCCGCAGCCCGCAAATGCCGCGAACGCAAAGGTCGATCGACACGCCCGCCTGCGAGGCGCGATAGAGGGCGTCCGTCAGCTCGCTGTCGACCAGGGAATTGACCTTGACCCAGATTCCCGCGGGCCGACCGGCGCGGGCGTGCGCGATCTCGTCCTCGATCAGCGCGCCGAGCGTCGGGCGCAGCGTCGTCGGAGAGATCGACAACGCCTTGAGATGCCGCGGCGCGTCGAACCCGGTCATATAGTTGAACACTTGCGCGGCGTCGCGGCACAGCGTCGGATCGCACGTAAAGAAGGACAGGTCGGTGTAGATGCGGGCGGTGATCGGGTGGTAGTTGCCGGTGCCGAAATGGCAGTAGGAGACCAGCCGCCCGCCCTCCTTGCGCACCACGAGGTTGATCTTGGCGTGGATTTTCTTGTCGACGAAGCCATAGACGACGTTGGCGCCGGCGTTTTCCAGCTCACGCGCCCAGCGAATGTTGGCCTCTTCGTCGAACCGCGCCTTGAGTTCGACCACCGCCGTGACCTGCTTGCCGGCTTCGGCCGCTTCGATAAGCGCGGCCACGATCGGCGAGTTGTTGCTGGTCCGATAGAGAGTCTGCTTGATCGCGACCACCGCGGGATCGCGGGCGGCCTGGGCGACGAACTGCACGACGACGTCGAAGCTCTCGAAGGGATGATGAACGATGAAGTCCTTGCTGCGGATGGCGGCGAACACGTCGCCGCCGAAGTCGCTGACGCGCTCCGGAAAGCGCGGCTCGAACGCCGGAAACAGAAGATCGGGCCGATCGTCGACAATCAATTCCTTGACGTCGCCAAGGCCGAGAATGCCTTCGCGCAGGAACACGTCTTCTTCATTCACCTCGAGTTCATCGATGATGATCCGGCGGAGTTCAGGATCGATGTCGGCGTTGATCGAAAGACGGATCACCGATCCCTGCCGCCGTCTTTTGAGCGCCGTCTCGAAGGTGCGCACGAGATCCTCGGCGCGCTCGTCGATCTCCATGACGCTGTCCCGGATGATGCGAAAACAGCCGCTGCGCAACGCCTGGAACGAGGGGAAAAGATAGCTGAGGAAGAGCCCGATCAGATCCTCCAGCAGGATGAAGCGGACCCCCGGCTTGGGCAGGCG
>CAZRWU010000175.1:0-6598 GCA_964603915.1 uncultured Rhodospirillaceae bacterium | reverse complement strand
TGTTGACGTCGGTCCACGCCTTCGCGACCGATCCCGACCGCGGCATTTTCATCCTTGTGCTGTTGATCATTATTATCGGCGGGTCGTTCGCGCTGTTCGCATGGCGCGGCCCTCAGCTTGCCGCGGGCGGACTGTTCCAGCCCATTTCTCGCGAGGGCGGGCTGCTGCTCAACAATCTGCTGTTGACGACGGCGGCGGCGACCGTTCTTCTCGGCACTCTCTATCCCCTGATGCTCGAAGCGGTCACCGGCGACAAGGTCTCGGTTGGACCGCCGTTCTTCAACGCCGTTTTCATTCCGTTGATGGTGCCGCTGATTGCGGCGCTGGCGGTGGGACCGCTGCTGCCGTGGAAGCGCGGGGATCTGGGGGCGGCGCTCAAGCGGCTTTGGCTCGCCGCCATCGCCGCGGTAGTAGCGGCGGCCGTCGTGTGGGTCCGCGATCGCGAAACCATTGTCGGCATCCTCGGAATTGGGCTCGCCACGTGGCTCTTCGTCGGCGCGCTGACTGAACTCGCCGCGCGCGTCCGATTGTTCGATGCGCCGCCAGCGGAAAGCTTCCGGCGGTTGCTGCGCTTGCCGCGCTCCGCTCTTGGCATGACGCTTGCCCACGCCGGTCTTGCCGTCGCCATCGCCGGCATGACGGCGGCGGGGGTATGGAAACAGGAGAGCATTCAGGTGATGGGTGCGGGCGAGAGCGTCACGGTCGCCGGCTACCAGTACACATTTGAAGGCGCAAGAGCGGTCGAGGGACCGAACTATCGCGCGATTCAAGGAACCTTCAGCGTCAGTCGGGACGGACGGCCGGTGACGGTCTTGAAACCCGAAAGGCGAACCTACCCGGTGGAGCAGAACGAGACGACGGAAGCGGCGATCTATACGACCTTCTGGGGCGATCTTTATGCGGTTATCGGCGAGAGGGATGCGGCGAGCGGCGCCTTTGTCACCCGCATTTACTTCAATCCCCTCATCGGCTGGATCTGGGCGGGGGTTTTCATCATGGTCCTCGGTGGCTTGTTCAGTCTCTCCGATCGCCGCCACCGCGTGGGCGTGCCGATCCGGCATCGCCGGAAGGCGCGGCACGCGCTCGGCGCGGCGCCGGCCGAGTAAGGACAAGAGCGGTGGTGATTCTCCCATACATGGCGTTTTCGCTCTGCTGGCCCTCCCGCCCGACGGGAGGATCGCCGTGACCGCGCCATGGCAGGCCGCGGATGACGCGCCGGTCGCGGCGCCGGCGAAAGGAGGTGGCTACGGGCGACTCCTCTATCTCATTCCCCTCGTCGTGTTCCTCGTTCTCGCCGGCTATTTCTTCATCGGCCTGAGCAAGAATCCGCACGACATTCCCTCGGTGCTGATCGACACGCCGGTTCCGGAGTTCGATTTGCCGCCCTTAGCGGGACGCGATCGCGGATTTTCATCCGCGGACCTGAAAGGTCAGGTTTCTCTGGTGAACGTTTTCGGGTCCTGGTGCGTCGCCTGCCGGGTCGAGCATCCGCTGTTGATGCAGATCCATCAAAGCGGCGCCGTTCCGCTCTATGGCATCAACTGGCGGGAGCCGAACGCCGAGGCGGGGCCGGCGTGGCTGCGCCGTTACGGCGATCCGTACACGCTCGTCGGCGCCGACCCCGAAAGCAGGGCCGCGATCGCGTTCGGCGTGACCGGCGCGCCGGAGACGTTCGTCGTCGATCGCGACGGGGTGATCCGCTATAAGCAGGTCGGCCCGATAACCCCGGAGATCTGGACGGAAACATTGTGGCCAATCGTTCAAGAACTGCGAGTCGAATAGCGGCGCTGGTGGCTGCGGCGATCTGGGCGTTGACCTTTTCGGCGCCGCTCCAAGCCGTCGAGCCCGACGAAATTCTCGCCGATCCCGCACTCGAAGCGCGGGCGCGCAACATCAGCCAGGGATTGCGGTGTCTTGTCTGTCAGAACCAGTCGATCGACGATTCCAATGCCGAGCTGGCGCGCGATCTGCGCGTGCTGGTGCGGGATCGGCTGTTGGCGGGGGACAGCGATGAGGCGGTGGTCAACTACGTTGTCTCGCGCTATGGCGAGTTCGTGTTGCTCAAGCCGCCGTTTCACGCCGGAACCTATGTCCTGTGGCTGGGTCCCGCAGTCATTTTCGCTGCCGGAGGCGTCGCCGTTATCCTGTTCTATGCCCGCCGTCGGAGACGCGCGCCGACCTCGCCGTCGGTGCCGCTCAGCGACGACGAGCAGCGCCGGTTGCGCGCGTTGCTCTCGGAAGAGCGGCCATGATCGGTTTTTGGCTGATCGCCCTTGCTCTCACCGCGCTGGTCATGGCTCTGGTCGTGTTGCCGTTGCTCCGGCGCGTCGCGCCGCCGCCGGATCGGCTTGCTTATGATCTTGCCGTCTACCGGGACCAGTTGGCCGAGATCGATCGCGACATCGAGCGCGGATTGCTGCATCCCGATCGCGCCGAAGCGGCGCGGCTTGAGATCAAGCGGCGGATTCTCTCCAGCAGCCCACCGGTCGAAAAATCCCCCGCCCGCAAGCCTCAGTCGGCGCCGTTCCTGGCGGCGCTGCTGGCGACGGTGATTCCGCTCGCGGCGATCGGCGCGTACTGGCAACTCGGCGAGCCGGGCGGCTCGAACAACACGACGATCGCGACCGATGACGATGCGTCGTCACTGACCATGGAAGAGGCGATCGCACGGCTGCAACAGCGCCTGGATGAGTATCCCGATAACCTGGAAGGCTGGCTTCTGCTCGGCCGGTCCTATCTCTCGCTGGGGCGTCCGGCCGAGGCGGTCGCCGCTTATCGCACCGCGGTCGGTCTCAGTGGACAGCGTTCCGACGTGGTTGCGGATTACGGCGAGGCGCTGGTCGCCGCGGAGCAGGGGCGGGTGTCGCCGATGGCGATGAGCATGTTCGAGCGCGCCATGACGGATGATCCGACAGACGCCAAGGCGCGCTACTACATTGCCCTTGGCAAGGCCCAGCGCGGCGATCTGCAAGGAGCGCTGCAGGACTGGGCCGACGTCGTGGCGCTGTCGCCGCAGCAGGCGCCCTGGGTCCCGGCGGTGCGCGAGCAGATGGCGCGGGCGGCCTCTGAACTGGGCGTCGATCCGCGCGACATCGAGCCTTCGGCGGGCGTGCGGGCGCTCGTGGGCGCCGCTCCGCGCGCCGCGCCGCAGGAGTCGGGGCCGAGCGCGGAGGACATGGCGGCGGCGGAGGGGATGTCGGCGGAGGAACGGTCGGACATGGTCCGCGCGATGGTGGACCGGCTCGCGGCGCGACTTGCCGACGATCCCGATAATCTTGAGGGCTGGCTTCGTCTCGCCCGCGCCTATGACGTGATCGGCGAGCCGGATAAGGCGCGGGAAGCGCGCGCGCGGGCGGAAGCCCTGCAGCGCCAGTGACGGACGCAAAGGCCTCGGCGAGCGCCGCCTTGATGTGACGCTTTTGCGTATTCGGGGCAGGGCATGGCGCCGAGGCTTGCGTTTTTATGGCCGTGTTCGCATAAAGCCCGCTCGAAGCACGCGTCCACTGATAACAGAGGGAAAGAGGGGACTGACAAGCCATGACGACGTTTCGCACGATCGATGACCTGGATGTTGCTGGCAAGCGCGTGCTGGTGCGCGCCGATCTCAATGTTCCCATGAAGGGCGGCAAGGTCACCGACACGACCCGTATCGACCGCACGGTTCCCACTCTGATCGAGCTGGCGGACAAAGGCGCGAAGGTGATTGTCCTCAGCCACCTCGGTCGACCCAAGGGGAAGAAAAATCCCGAATTCACCTTGAAGCCGGTCGCCGAGGCGCTGTCCGCCGCGTGCGGTCGTCCCGTCGCCTTCGCCGAGGATTGCATCGGCCCGGAAGCGGCGAAGGTGATCGACGCCATGAAAGATGGCGACATCGCCATGCTGGAGAACGTCCGCTTTTATGCCGAGGAAGAGAAGAACGACGACGCCTTCGCCCGCAAGCTCGCCGAGAACGGCGATATTTTCATCAGCGACGCCTTCTCGGCGGCGCATCGCGCCCACGCCTCGACCGAGGCGCTTGCTCGCCTGCTGCCGTCGGCGGCGGGACGGTTGATGCAGGCCGAGGTCGAGGCGCTGACCAAGGCTCTCGAACAGCCGGAGCATCCCGTCGCCGCCGTCGTTGGCGGCGCCAAGATTTCGACCAAGCTGGACGTTCTCGGCAATCTGATCGCCAAAGTCGATCAATTGATCATTGGCGGCGCGATGGCGAACACGTTCCTCAACGCCAAGGGCGTCAAGATCGGCAAGTCGCTGTGCGAGCACGATCTCGCCGGCACGGCGCGTAATATCATGGAGGAGGCCAAGAAGTCCGGCTGCGAGATCGTCCTGCCGAAGGATGTCGTTGTCGCCGGGGAGTTCGCCGAAGGCGCGGCATCGGAGACTGTTCCCGTTGACGCCGTTCCCGACGACAAAATGATCCTCGATGTCGGTCCGCAATCGATCGACGATCTCAATGCCCGGCTGGCCAACGCCAAGACGGTTGTCTGGAACGGCCCGCTTGGCGCTTTCGAGGTTAAACCATTCGACGCGGGAACGAATGCCGTGGCTCAGGAGGCGGCGCGGTTGACCGGCGAGGGCAAGCTGCTCACGGTCGCCGGTGGCGGCGATACCGTCTCGGCGCTTGACAAGGCGGGAGTCGGCGAGAAGTTTTCCTATGTGTCTACGGCGGGCGGAGCTTTCCTTGAGTGGATGGAAGGCAAGACGCTGCCTGGCGTTGCCGTCTTGCGCAAGTAGGGCGGCGCGCAACCCTGCTTGTTCGAGGTATGGGGCGATTGGCCGGTTTCTTTATCTCGGCGCGGAGGTAAAGACGCCGGCCTCGCCCTTGATCTTGGCTTGAAGCTTGCCGAATCGGCGCGCGCTCGTCACATTTGCTCCATGAGCCGCAAACAGACGGGCCCTTCGGTGAAGACCATTCCCGCCGGCGACAACCGCACCCGGCTGGTCTGCCCCGATTGCGGCTATATCGAGTACGCCAACCCGAAAATCGTCGTCGGGGCCGTATGCACATGGGAGAACAAGGTGCTCCTGTGCCGCAGGGCGATCGAGCCGCAGCGCGGCTTGTGGACCATTCCCGCCGGTTTCATGGAGCTTGGCGAAAGCACGTCGGAAGGGGCGGTGCGGGAGGTCTGGGAGGAAGCCTGCGCCCACGTCCGCATCGAGGCTCTGGTGGGTGTCTACGAGATTCCGAGGATCAGTCAGGTGCAGATGATCTATCGGGCCACGATGGTTGAACCGGCCTATGCTCCTGGCGTCGAGAGCCTGGATGTGGATCTGTTCGCCTGGGCGGATATTCCTTGGGACACCCTCGCCTTTCCCAGCGTCGCGTGGGCTCTGAAGGCGGTTCAAGGAGGGACAGCGCCGCTGTTCCACATGGTCCCGGTGGAGCCGTGACCCCAGCCGCGCTTCTTGGTGGGTCGCATCAGCGCGCTTTTAAGGAAGCCTTAACCTTTTTATGCCAGCCTGACCGTCATGATCGACTCGTCTGGCTCGCTCAATGGAATCAGGCAAAGTGGCGGGGCGGGTGATTCCCGCGGATATCGCGCCGCTCAGGAAGTGGAGCGCATCGCGGCGGTGACCCGCCCGAGCCATCCCAAGCAGACGCTGAACGCCATCGACCAGCTCGCCAATGCGCTGAACTCCGGGGCGCCGTTACGCCGGGATGTTCCCCGCGGGTTCTACCTCAATATCGTCACCTGAGAGGCGCTCGTACCGGCTTCGCCATGCGTGGCGACTCCGTCACCGCTGTTCGCGGGTTGTCGTCTTCGGCGGGTTGTCGTCTGCATGGGAACACGCATCGCAGGCGTGGGCGGTGACGGGCTCCTTACGGCCGCGCACGAAGATCGCGCCGATGGGTTGGCAGCAAAATTCCTTGCCGGCGGCGCGCACCGTCTGCTCCGTTGCAAGGATGGCCGTGCCATAGGTCTTGTTGAGCTGTTCGAGGCGCGCCGCGATGTTGACCTCATCGCCATGCACCGTGAACAGCATCCGTTCCCGCGTTCCCACGGCGCCGAAAATCATCTCGCCGGAATTGACGCCGCACCGGGCGCGCAAGACGTGCCCGGTGCCAAACTGCCGGCTGGCGAGGACGTGCTGGATGCCGATCGCCGTGCGCAGCGCGCTCGCGGCATGGTCGGGGTCTGGCCGCACCGTGTTGAACGTGATCAGCATGGCGTCGCCCTGAAACTCGGTGACAACGCCGCCATGACGCTCGATCACATCTGAAACGGCGGCGAAGTATTCGTTCAGCATTTGCATCAGCTCGGTCGGTGAGACGCGTTCGGCGATGCTTGAAAACGATTCGATGTCGCAAAACAGGACGCTTGCCGTCGTCACGCGCGCGTCGCCCGGCTGAATCGTCTCGTCCGAGGTGGTGATGCGGTCGGCGATCTCGGGCGGAACGAAGCGGGAGAGGTCCCGCGCGGTCGTCGCATCCGTCACCGCCTTGACGAGAAGCCGGCGCGCCCGCACCAGCGCCACCGCGAGCACCGCCGACACCAGCATGATCGAGATGATCTTGTCGACCTCGGCGCCGATCAGGACGCGGTTCGATGTCAGGTAGAGAACGTAGTCGTGGGTGACGACATCCGTGCCGCGCATGTCG
>CAZRWU010000174.1:0-6601 GCA_964603915.1 uncultured Rhodospirillaceae bacterium | reverse complement strand
CTTCTTCGTCGATCTCGACCTGCGCCGACCGCGTGTCCATAAGTACTTCGGGATAAATCCCGAAGCCGGGCTGACCGACTACCTGCTGGACGACACGCCGTTGCCGGCTTGCCTGATCAACCCCGGAATCGAACGCCTGGTGATCCTGCCGGTAAGGACACCTTTGCAATCCAGTTCCGAGCTGCTGTCGACGCCGAAAATGATCGGTCTCGCTCGCGAACTCAAGACGCGCTATCCTGAACGGATCGTGATTTATGATCTGCCGCCGGTTCTGGTATCCGACGATGCCTTGGCGTTTCTGCAACATGTCGACTGTTGTCTCTTCGTTGTACAGGATGGCCAGACGCCAAAAGGCGATATTCTCCGTGCGATCGATTTACTAAAAGGATCTAACGTTATCGGCACAGTTCTTAATAAATGTTCTTCAGATCCTAAAAAGTATTATTATTGATGCACGAGAATCTCTGGCCTTTGCGTCTCTTCATACCGCGGCTCGACAGGGCTTAACCAGCTGGTTTCAAAATCATGTATGAAACGTATTTCGGCTTTCACGAAAAGCCTTTTACACTCATTCCGGATCCTGATTTTCTGTATCTGAGTGAAGGGCATAAGGCGGCGCTCAGTCTCTTGGAGTACGGGATCACCGAACAAACCGGCTTTGTTGTCATCAGCGGTGAAATCGGCTCGGGCAAAACCACTCTCGTCCGCCGGCTGTTGAGCAGCGTTTCCGACGATATCGTCGTCGGCCTCATCACGAACACCCATCCTTCCTTCGGCGAGTTGCTGCAGTGGATCTGCCTGGCCTTCGATCTTGACCATCGCGATAAAGGGAAAGTCGAACTCTATCAGGAATTTCTCGACTTTCTGATCGAGCAGTACGCGGCGAGCCGAAGAACGGTCCTGGTCATCGATGAAGCGCAGAACCTGAGCCCCGAAACGCTCGAGGAGCTGCGGATGCTCTCCAACATCAACGCCGACAAGGACTACCTGATTCAGTTGATCTTGCTGGGCCAGCCGGAACTGTTGACCAAGCTCCGCCGACCCGATCTGCGGCAGTTCGTACAGCGCATCGGGGTTGACTATCATCTCGGGCCGCTGACGATCGAGGACACGCTCGCGTATATCCGTCATAGGCTGAGCGTCGCGGGAGGCGACCCGCAGTTGTTCGACGACTACGCGTGCGCCGCCGTTTATTATTATTCGGGAGGGGTGCCGCGGATCGTGAACATTTTATGTGATTTGTCGCTCGTGTTCGCGTATGCCGAGGATCGCCCCCGGATCGATATCGACGTCGTCATGGACGTGGCCGCGACGCGGCGCAAGAGCGGCCTTGCCGTCTTTCGGGCGGATCCGGAGAACCAAAATCGGGACGAAGTGAAGCGGACGATCATCCGTCCTCTGTTGCGCGACTGGCACGGCAATCCCGTGCAGAAGGAACCCTTGCGCAAGGATTATGGCAGCTAGAAGCCCTGACGGGGCCGAATGCGCAAAGACCAAGATGGACTCAAGCCCGCCGAGATCAACTCCGGTCACGGTGAAAGATGCTGGAAGTAAAAAGTGTAAACCTCTAACATAGCTTGAGGTGCTGTTCAATACGCTTACGCAATCCATTGCGCTCCTGCAACTTCAGGATGAAAATATCATTCTGGGAATCGGTCTGGTCACTTAAACGACGTGCAACTTCCAAGGCTGCGTTTTCCAAAACACTCCGCTTTTACGCGTTGCGGCCTTGGAATTGCCCGGGTAGCCCGATTTAAGCACCGCCGGTTCGTTATGCCCGCCGCGACGGCTGGGCGATACGTGCATCGCGGCGCAAGGTCAACAACGGGCTCATAGCGACGCTTGCCTGCTCATGATGTTTTTTTTCAGCTTTCTTTCGGCGTTGTTTGTGTCCCTGGTGATCATGCCGCCCTTGATGCGCGTCTCGCGTCATATTGGCCTCGTCGACGTTCCCAACGCCCGCAAGGTGCACGATATCGAGATCCCTGTTTGCGGGGGAATCGCGATCGCCGTCGGCACCCTGTTGCCGGTTCTGATGTGGTCTCCGCTCGACCGCGCAATGATCAGCTACCTGGTGGGAGCGGCGGTGATCGTGCTCATGGGCATTCGCGACGATGCAAAGCCTCTCGACTACAAGTGGAAGTTGGCGGGACAGATCGTTGCTGTGGCTTGTGTTATGTCCGGCAGCGTCGCCATCACTCACCTTCCCTTCTTCGGGCTCGACGCCGCGCCGCGATGGATCACGCTGCCGGTTACGTTTTTCTTCCTGCTGGGCGTTACCAACGCCGTGAACCTCTTCGACGGCCTCGACGGGTTGGCCGGAGGGTGCGTCATCCTTTCGCTCAGCGCGATCGCGGTCCTCTCTTATCAAGCCGGGCAGGACGCCGCCGTTCTTGTTCTCGTGGCGCTCGCCGTCGCCGGCAGCATTTGCGGTTTTCTCCGCTACAACACCCATCCGGCCACTGTTTTCATGGGCGACGCCGGAAGCCAGTTTCTCGGCTTCACAACCGCGGTTCTCAGCATTCTCCTCACCGACCGATTCCATCCGGCGCTCAACCCGGGGCTGCCGTTGTTGTTGTTGGGACTGCCATTGCTCGACACGATGGTTGTCATAACGCAGCGTCTCGCCCACGGACGCTCGCCGTTCACGGCCGACAAAAACCATATCCATCACCAGCTGCTCGGGCTGGGGTTCCGCCATCTTGAAGCCGTTTCGCTCATCTATCTCGTCCAGGGTGCGATGGTCGGAACGGCATTGTACCTGCGTTATGCCAGCGACATCATGGTCGTGACGGCCTTCGTCGCTATTTCTGCGCTTCTTCTGGTTCCGCTGTATACCCTACAGGCGTTCGGTTGGCGCGCCCATCCGCCGCCGCCGGAGGGACACGTCGTCGAGCGTCGCAACCTGTGGCTGCGGCGGCGAACGTGGTTGCCGGGAGTCTCGACTGCGCTCCTTCGATACGGCGTCGTGACGGTGCTGGTGGTCGGCGCATGTGTGCCCGTTCCCGTGTCGCGCGATTTTTCGGTTCTCGCTCTTGGAGTCGCCGGGTTCTCATTGGCGGCGAGTTTCGTTGCGCGCACGCGTTCGCTCGCCATCTTTCGCCTCAGCGTTTACGTCAGCGCCGCCATGGTCGCCCACCTGTTCGTCACCTGGTACGGCAACGACGCGGTTGTCGGATGGGTCCTGGCGACATTGTTGACAATGATGTCGCTGTTACTGATCGTCGCGATCCGTGTGACGCGCCGCAACCTTTTTGCCGTGATGCCGCAAGATTTGCTGGTTCTCTTCATCGCAATCGTCGTTCCTAATTTGTCTGGAGAGACCCATACTCAGTTCAACATCGGTCAGGTTGCCGTTGTTTTTATCGTCCTTCTCTACTGTAGCGAGTTCCTCTTGAGGCGGGACGAAGAAGGGCGGTGGATCATTCAATTCGGGGCGCTGCTGAGCTTGTTTGTCATTGGCATAAGGCCGCTTCTTTGGTAATGACCGGTGACATCGGTGCGGGTTGTCGGCCAATCAAGCCATATCGGCTTGATCTTGCCGATGACCGGTCCAGCGGCGTCGGGCGTAGCTTGGCCAAAAGGCTCGGCGCGACAGGGGCCTTGACGATTTTCGGGAGCGCTTTTGCTCCGGTTTCCGTTACATCAACGGGAACATTCCGCCATCGACAAGAAGTTGAAGAACCCTGAGCATGCAGCCGCCGCATCCCCCACCCGGCCGACCGCACGTCTGGAGTACAGGTCCGGGTCGCAGGACGCAGAAATCAGCCGGCAGGAAAGTTGCTCAAGATGATTTTCCGGTCGCGCCGCCGCCGGCTCGTGAGACGGACAAGAATCCGACCCAGGATCTTGCCACCGGCCTTTCTGACCGAGAAGGCGCCGGGTCTCTCGCTCGGCCGTCCACGGCCCTGTCTCTTATCATCCTCGCCAGTCTGTTCGGGTTTCTGCATTTATGTAATTTCCTGAATTATTCCTCGCTCCGTTTTTTTCTGGATTTTCCGCTCATCCGCGCCGGCACACAGGTCGTCGTTTTTGTGGCATTGCTGGTTTCCAGTATTCCACATATCTTTTCTTTCCACATTAGGCATCATGCGGGTATTTATCTGTTTTGCATTCTGTGCTTTGTGAGTACAATATACTCTGAGCAACCACAAGAAACTCTCAAATATAGCTTATGGTTGGTTTTTGCTGTTTTTACCGCAGTTGAGGTCGCGCGACGGGTTACGACGCTGCGCGATTTGCAGGTCGTTCTTATCATTGTTATCGTCCCCGCTTTCTTCGTCTCCTTCCTGCTCAACCTGGCGTTTGGCCCCCAGATCGCCGGCACCGTCGGCGTCGGATCTTTCGGCGGCCGGGTCATGGGCTCCCTCGGAACCCAGCATATCGATGCGGCGCTTGCCGCCGGCTTCGCCCTCCTGTTCTTGGCCATCGGCGCACTGGGACCGGACAGGCTCCTCCTTCCCCGCTGGATGCGCATAAGCGCCTACGTCATGCTGGCGTTCGCGACCTGGATCATGATCTTCGCGTTGACGCGCTCGATCTGGCTCACATTCGCGGCGGGTTTGGCCATGTACCTTGCGAGGAAGAAGCAGATCGCGCTGCTGGCGATAACGGCGGCCGTGCTCGGAGTGCTCGCTCTTGCGGCGGCGGGTTTGGGCATCGAGCAACTTCTTCCGCAAAGCGTGCAGAACCGGATCGCTATCACCGAGGAGCGGCTGGCGTCCGGGGTCATCGATCCCCGCCTGAGGGGGATTTATTATGGACTGAGCCTTCCCTTAACCAATCCGCTCGGCTTCGGATATGCGGGCGGTCCTTCGACCCACACGCACAACACTTATTTCAACGTCATCGCCATGGTCGGCGTGCCCGGATTCCTGGTCTGCGCCGGCATCGTGCTGAGGTCCATCTTCATCGTCGCAAGCGCCGGATCGGCGATCCCGTGGTTCTTTTTCATTGGCGGTTTCACGCTGATGATCCACGCTTTCTTCGAAAACCAATCGCTGCCAGGGCAAGCTCATTTCATGGTTCTGTTGATCTGGTACGCCCTGACCCGTTCGACATTCATGCTCTCGCTCACGGACAAAAACCCATCGAGCGCGCTGACGGAGACGTGGCGGACCGTAACCGCGGAACATGACTCGGCAGGACGGGAAACGCCGAAGGAAAAGGCCGCGGCTTCGTGAAGCCACGCGTGATCTTCGCCACGAGCGTGTTCGAGAACGTCGACACCGGCCCTGGCATCTACGCCCGCTATCTTTGGGAAGCGTTCCGCGACGATCCGGATTTCGACTTCCACATCGTGGCGCCCGCTTTGCGAGAAGACCATCCCCATTTACACCGCGTCGCCAAACCGTTTCCCGCTTTTCGCTTGTATGACGCCATCGCGCGCGCGGCGCTCGCCCTGGTCGGCGACACCCGCAGCCCCGCGATCCTGCACGGCAACGCCACGCATTCCATGGCGCGGGCTGTCGGCTGCCCGGCGCCGTGGCTCGTCCAGGTCAACGACTATGAATCGGCCGAGATATGGCAACGACCGGCTGCTACGCTCAGGCGGCATGGCGCGCGCCGCCTGGCGGCGCTCGCATGGCGTCATGGGCGCGAGAAGAAGGTGCTGCGAGCAGCGACCTTATCCCTTTGCAACTCGGGCTACACCCGCCAGCGCGTTCTGGCATGCTACGGTAATCTCGACCCGAACAAATTGAGGGTGGTCGTCAAGGCCGTGCGAACGGATGCCTTTCGCCGACCGGCATCCCTTCCTCCCGATCCGTTTCCACAGCTTCCCGGCCGCAACCGTCTGCTGTTCGTCGGCCTGGATTGGCGAAGGAAGGGATTGGCGGTGTTGATCGAGGCGCTGCCGCTCATCGCCGCTCATATTCCCGACGTCAGTCTCCTGATGGCCGGTCCGGCGAGCGAGTCCGATCAGGCGGAGATCGCCTCCCGCATTCGGCGGATCGGCGCCACCGATCGCACCACCCTCCTTGGCCAGGTGGATCGCGCCGCCCTCGCTCGGGCCTGCTGGCATTGCACCGCGCTCGTGCTTCCCTCGCACGCCGAAGCGCTGGGCGTGAGCATCCTCGAAGGCATGGCGGCCGGACTGCCCGTCGTTGCAACCCGCGTCGGCGGCATTCCCGAGATTATCCGCAGCGAAGCGGAGGGTCTCCTGGTTCCTCCCGGCGACGCCGGGCAATTGGCTGAGGCGATCGTCCGCCTCCTCACCGACGAGACGTTGCGTCGCCAGCTTGCGCATGCCGGACCCATGCGCGCGCAAGCCTTTTCCGTCGGCGCGATGGTCGCCGAGATCAAGGCGATCTACGGCGCGCTGCTCAAGCTGTAGATGCCGGTTGCGCGCCTTGAAGATGTGATCCACACTCAGTTCTTGAGCGTGCCTGGGTGTTCCGCTCGGTTCCAATTCCATCGAGGCGGATGTTTCTTGCGCGCGGATCGCCAACCTGCCGGGAGGTTGGAATGACATGTCCTCGTCGGATCGCGCTGTTTGGCGAATGCATGATCGAGTTGCGCGGCGAGGTTTTCGGAACGCTGCAACAAGGCTTCGGCGGCGACACCTTGAACACCGCGATCTATCTGGCGCGGTTGCGTCAAG
>CAZRWU010000173.1:0-6611 GCA_964603915.1 uncultured Rhodospirillaceae bacterium | reverse complement strand
CCATCCCGGCAGTAGAGCCAGTCAGCTTCTCGCCAGAAGCCGCCAAGCGGATCGGGCCGACAAGCGCCACCATTTGCGAAAGCGGAATACCCGTGTCGTGCGGCCTCGGAGGTTTCACGCCGCGCCTGTGATCCTCCGCTGTCGGCGTCGGCCAGCCCGCCAGCATCACAAAGTCGTCCAGGTTCCGGCGCACTCCTTCTGTCCTCGCCACGGAACCGCCTCTTCCCCCCATTCCATCGCGGCTCTGCGGCGTCGGCCAGCCGGCGAACGTCGCCACATGCGCCAAGCTCACCGCCACCTTGCGGCCGTCCGGCGTTTTCCCCGTCGCGCTCAGGCCCTCGAAGCTCTGAGAACCCATCGCGTTCCCGACTGTCGGCGTCGGCCAGCCGCTGCGCTCCGAAGTAGAGCCGCAGTCGGATGTTCGGCGCGCCGACGCCGTGTGCGCCCAATACCGCCGCCCCGAGGGCGTAGTCTTCTCCTTCCATGTCTGCCGATACAAGATCGAGCCAAGTCCCTCCAGATTGGCCTTCAATCTCTCCCCTAATTTCAGAGAAAATTCGCTCGATCTCTGCTTCCTTGTCTCCTTTATCGCATTCGCAACATCTATTATTGTTTGCACCCCCCAGGTATTCGCCATGACATTCAGCGAGTAAAGAACGACTCGTGTATTCTCTTTTGTGTACCCTTCCCCCGGGACTATCTGGTCCAATGAAGGAGCGTTCCACGATCTCGGCTTCGTCAGATCGAAGGGGACTCCAGTAACCTCGCAAATCCCGGCGTCTATTCTCCCTTGTATGTCCTTCGGGTCCAGATCGAACGGAAGACCTCGTGTCTTCGCTCTGTTCTTCGCGACATTGACAAGCGCGTAGCCTCTCCTGGTGTGTCTCCATTCCTTGAAAGATTCCTTCACTTTCGTAGGCTTCGCTCTCTTCCTCGCACGTTCCGCAGATCGGTCGCATTCCTTGCACACTAGTCGCCGGTGTGCCTTTGAGTTTACGTAGAATTCCGAATAAGGCTTCTCGACCAAACACGTCTTGCACTGGCGTAGTTGACGCACCGACAACCGATGCGCTTGCGACTTGTTCTCCGAACACGACTGGAGGGCGGCACTCGCGGATGAGATTGAACCAAGTTGGCCAGAGGTGCCGCTCGTCGGCGAAGCCGGCTTGCTTGCCGGCGACGGAGAAGGACTGACATGGGCAGCTTCCGGTCCACACGGGACGATCGTCGGGCCAGCCGGCGAGACGCAAGGCGAGGGACCATCCGCCGATGCCGGCGAAGAAGTGGCATTGATGAAATCCAGCAAGCTCATCTGCTCGTACATCGCGAATATCCCTCTCATCCACGACGCCGGGTGCGATGTGGCCGGCTGCGATCAGGTTGCGCAGCCACTGGGCGGCGTATGGGTCAACCTCATTATAGAATGCCGTCATGCTGCCTGCCCCAACACATAATCCCGGACGGCAAAGACCTCGGCCGCTCCCTTATCGCGCTTTGCGTACTCGGGAACCGTAAGCCCGTATTCCAGAGCATCGGGGAAACACCTGCGGCTGCCGAGGTATGTCGGCGCGACCGCGACACCTATTGAATGCGCCGCAGCCTTCGGCTTTTCCAGCTTTCCGATCCAGCGCCCTGACCACGTGACCTCATTAAAGATAACGAACTTCGGAACGTGGAAACGCGCGATGAGCCGTGCCGTGCTGGCAAGGGCGAAGATATCCCCGGCATTCGGCTTGCACGGCAGCACGATAAGATCGGCGAGCCGCGCCGCCTCGGTGATCGCGGCATCGCTCGCCGGGATCGTATCGACAACAACCCAATCGAATGAAAGCCGCTCTGCCTCGGCCACGAGCGCCTTAAGCTGCCCGTAGTCGGCCCCGAACGTATCCGGCAGATCCAAGTCATTGGCCCGCCTTGCCTGCCCCCACACATCGGCGGCGGTGCGCTGCGGGTCGATGTCGAGCAATGCGACCTTGCCCGGAAGCGTGCCAGCAAGGTTCGTGGCCAGGGTGGTTTTCCCCGCGCCGCCTTTTTGTGTCGCGATCACGATAGTTTTCGTCATCTCGTGCCCCTTTGATGATGTGAAGTTCTGCGCACCGTCGCGTGCGCCGCGATGCACCCTTGCCCGTGCGCCGATATGCACATCGGAACGTGCGCAAGATTGCACGCCCGAATATGCCCAATCGTGCACGCCGTCGCAATCCCAAAGTTGTCGCGATGAAATCTTGCGTGCTTGCACACTCGCACGCTTGAAGCGCTGAAGGCAGGAGGGATTTCAGAGCGTCGCCCCTGAAGGTTTGACGCTCTGAGGCTTACCAGAAGATCAGGACACCGACGACGACCGCGAGCCACCTTGCGGCGGTCCCATGGTCGATCTTGCCCCGAGGCGTCCGAGCTTCGCCCTCGCGCCATTCGACGGGCCGCCTTACAGCTTCGGCCATGACCACGGCGACGGGCACGCCCCGCCGCTCGGCCTCCGCATGCAGCCACTCGGTCAAGCCCTGCCCGATATGGATCGTCATTTTGGGATACTCCCGCGTCAGAACCTCTTGCGAACCATGGTTCGCGGAAACACGAACAACTGCGGGCGTTTCACCACGTCAGCGGTTCTTCCTTTACAGGACACACTATAAGTGGCTTTCCGTCCCGCGTCACCCTATGATATATAGGAAAAATTCCTATGCAGAAACGCAACATGGAGCGCACGAATTGCCGACATGGAAACCCGAGCCAATCAGCCGTTACGATATCCACGTCAGAGCGCAGGACGTAAAATTGATCGTCTGGGAAGGCAAGCCCGGACGCATCTCCGCCCGCCGCCAATACCACTATCTGCGCAAAGGCGGTCAATTCGACACCTTCACATCTGGCGGGGAAACCATCGACAAGACCCGCGCATACGGCATGGGCCAGAAATTCGGCCAACTCCGAATTGTCGCCACTCCGGCCGAGTGCGGCTGCATCTTCATGGACCGTTACGCGGTCTATCTGGCCGAGAAATGGGGTCTGAACGAATACGGATGGTATGCCGCCGTTCATACCGATACGGCGCACCCGCACATCCATTTCATTGCGGAAACCGAAGCGCAAAACGGCCGGAAATTGACCTTCGATAGGCCGCTTTTGCTGCAATGGAAATGGCACGCACAAGCGCGCGCAACTCGGATTTTGGGGCCTCAGAAATATGCTTGATCTCGTACCCATTGCCGGCGGGTTGATGCTCGCCGGCGGCGCAATCGCTCTCATGCCGCGTCGTGAAAAGAGACGCGGGTTCCTCACAAAAGCCGGCGCGATCCGGCACGGCTACACCGGTGGCGAAGTCCCGCTCGGGCGCATCGGCCGCCAGCAGATCACAGCGCCGAAGGAATCCTTCACGCTGTGCATTGGCCCGACCGGCCGCGGCAAGACCTTGAGTTTCATTCAGAACGCGATCCTCGCCGCCGGCAACCGCTCTCTGGTCGTATTCGACTACAAGGGCGACCTGACCGAAGACACGGCATATGCCCGCTCCCTGGTCGGCCCGGTCTACATCTTGGACCCTGGATCGGATCGCACGAACCACTACAACCCTTATGTCGATATTCCGGTTGGCGACCTCGATATGGTGACAAACGTGCATCAATGGATCGTTCCGGCCGATGGGCATTCTTTCTATGCCCCCATCGCGGCGGAACTCTTTGCGGCCGCCGCCGCGCACGTGCTGCATACCTCGCCCGTGAAAACGCCGCCCGCCGTTTGGGATTTTCTCTCCCGCCAGGGATGGCACGAGGAACTTAGCACGAGCCCAATCGCGAACGCCCGAGCCGTCGCGGCAAACATCGCGGGGAACACGTCGCGCGAGATCGCGGGAAGCATTCTCAGTCTCTTGGGATGGCTGAAGCATTCCGGCGTTCGGCGCGTCATGGGAACGTCCGAATTCCGGATGGCGGACATTCAGACGCAGCTCTGCACGGTCTATATCCGCTTGCCGGCCGCATCGCGCGATACGCTTATCCCCTATGCCCGCATGATCATCGGCATGCTGACGCAATCGCTTATGGCGTCTGAGACGCGATCGATCCACGGGGCGACGAAGCGTCACGGCCTCACCATCGTCATCGACGAGGTGCGCGAGCTTCAATTGCCCAACATCGACAGGCTCTTGTCCGCCGGCCGGTCATTTGGCGCGAACATCATTCTCGCGAACCAGATGCTCGCGGGCATCCGCGACCTCTACGGCCTGACCGTCGAGGGCAACTGCACGACGAAGCTCTTTTTCGCCCCTGCCACACCCTCGGAAGCCAAGATCATGTCTCAGATCATGGGAAGCTACGAAGAAAAGATCGTTCGCCAGAAGTGGCGCGGATCGAATACATTCCGCACGGATGTCGTTGACCGCCCGGTGATGTCAGAAAGCGACATCCTGAAAATCCCCAAGTACCGGCGCATTGCGTGCAACATCGACGGCAACTCGCTTTGGCTCCGCACCAACTACGCGCCGAAGATGTTCGCGGCTGTCCACGGCAAGCCGTATGCGATGCACCACTACCCCACCATTGACGTTGACCCGTGGCCTATCGTCGATCCTGCCTCCGCTCAGCAGCCGAAGGCAGGGGCCAAGGCGGGCGCTGGCAAGAAGCGCACCACCAAGTTCCAGCCGCGCGTCAGCGCCGTTAAACAGATCGCGATCTAGGAGCAATCAATGAAGGCAATCACCATCCGCCTGAGCGATGACGCAGAGAAGATCGTCAACGCGAACAAGGGCCGTAAGTCGATCAGTGAGACGGTCAACATGCTGATCGTCCGGTCCGCCGAGATCGATACCGGAGATGACACCGCGCGCGCTCTGGAACTCATCGAGCGACTTTGCGCTGCGTTCAACGCCGTCCACTCCGAAGCCCTGGCAGACCCCGAAGTTCAATCGGATCGTGAAGACATCCTTGAGGAGATCCGCAATGGACGCTGACGATGTTTATCGCGCGCTCCCGGTCGCCATGGCCGAGGCGCTTCTGAGCCAGACCGTGACAGACGTGATGGCCGTTGACGACGGTACGGGCTGGATCAAGTCATTTGGGCGGATGGACTGCGTTGGACACGTGCTTCCTTACGTGCCCGAGTTTCTTTGCCTCGCCGCCGCCGCGTCCAGCACGGGCGAAATGATCAACGAAGAATTCCCCGAGCTGGAATGCTCGCTGCCTCGCGGAGAGCGCCTCGTCGGCAAGCGCCCGCCGCGCGGGGCATGGTCGTTTACGATCCGCCGGCCGGTCGGTCGCCGCCTGTCCTGGCGGGACCTGATCGACTCGGGCAGCGTGACGGAGCGCCAAGCCGACTGGATCACGGCTCAGATCCGCCAAGGCAAGCGCGGCTTCGTTTCCGGGGAAATGGGCAGCGGCAAGACAACGTTGCTCAATACCATCATTGGAGATCAGGAATTCGCGACCCGCAAGACGGTGCTGTTCGAGGCGGTCGAGGAGTTGATCCCGCCGCCCGTGAGCGTGCGCTACCTGATCAGCCGCAAGCTGCTCGCCAGCGAGGCGCGCGAGAAGGCATTGCGCGAGTCGGCCTCGGTGTTCATTGTCGGCGAGGCGCGCTCGGGTCGTGAGATGGCCGAGGTTCTGTCCGCCATGAGCACGGGCCATCAGTCGTTTTCCACGATCCACGCCAACAGCCTCGACGAAATCCCCATGCGCATTGAGGACATGCTGCGGCAGGTCGGGGATGCGCGCACGTCCGAGCAGATCGCTGCCACGGTCGCACGCAGCGTCGATTTCCTCTTGCACATGAAGGAAATGCCGGACGGCCGCCGCGTGCTGAGCGACGTTGCAACATTTGGGGTAGAGGGACGCAAGACAACGATCAATCGTGTTGCGGGCCTCACTCTCGCGTGATACATTCCGCGCATAGGAACTTTTCCTATGTTTCAACCGGCACAACCAAAGGGGCAATCATGGAAGAGATGACAACGCGCATTCTTGCGCAACTTATCGTGGCAGCAGTCGGCATCGTGGCCATCATGGTCGGGATCTATATGCTCGTTGCGGGCGGAAAGGTTGCTTGGGAGTACATCATCGAATCCGACAGAACCGGCCGGGGCATCCTCGCTCAGGCCGCTGGCGAAGTCGTCGCCGCCCTCGTCGTCGCGGCCACGCCCGCGGCCGCGCCCGCGGCCACGCCCGCCACGCCCGCTGCGGCCACGCCCGCGGCCGCCCTCGTCGCCGCCCTCCTCATCGGCGGGCTCGGCGCCGGCCGACTCGGCCGCCTCCTCGTCGCCCTCGCCCTCGCCGCTCGACTCGAAGTAGTGGAGCGGGTCGCCGCGCTCCGCGCGGCCGCCCTTGGCGCGACGGCGACGGCCGCCGCCGCCGCCGGGCGAGACCACCTTCAGGGTGCCCTGGATGATCTCGCTCATGCTCTCGATGTCGCGGTGCTCGTCGGCGTTGAACACGAGCTCGCCCGACTCCTCCTCCTCGCCGGCCTCCTCGGCCTCGCGCGGGGCGCGCTCGCGGTCGCGGCCGTGCTCGCGCTCACCGCGCTCGCCGCGGTCGCGGTCGCGCCCACGGCGGCGGCGCCGCCGGCGGCCACGACCGCCGCGGGCGTCGCCGTCGTCGCGCTCCTCGTCGCGGTCGCGCTCGCCC
>CAZRWU010000172.1:0-6627 GCA_964603915.1 uncultured Rhodospirillaceae bacterium | reverse complement strand
GAATTCGAGAACGTGCCGTACGAGACCGCGTACAGCCTGAGCAGGCGTGTTCCCGTCCGGCCGGCGCCGCATGCTCTCGCGGCGACACAAGACCGGCTGACCGAAAAGGAGTTTCTTCACGGCGCGGGCATCGAAACCGCTCCCTTCGCGGCGGTCGATACCGTTGCGGACCTTCGTTACGCGGTCGGCGAGATCGGTCTTCCCGCTGTCCTGAAGACGCGGCGTTACGGCTACGACGGCAAGGGGCAGTTCGTGCTGACATCGACCGCTCAGGTGGACGAAGCATGGGCCGCAGTGGCCGGGGCGCCATCGATACTCGAGCGTTACATCGACTTCGCTCATGAGGTTTCCGCCATTGTTGCTCGTGGCGTCGACGGCGCCATCGCCTGCTATGACCCGGTGCGCAACATCCACGAAAACCACATTCTGGCGCGGAGCATCGTGCCGGCGGGTATTCCGGCGGATGTCTCGACCGCTGCCCGCGCCATCGCCGAGAAAATCGTGCGCATGCTCGACTACGTCGGCGTAATGGGCGTCGAAATGTTTTTGAAGGCGGGAGCGCGGCCGCGTCTCTACGTCAACGAGTTGGCCCCGCGGGTCCACAATTCCGGACATTGGACCGGCGATGCCTGCGTCGTCGGCCAGTTCGAGCAGCATGTGCGGGCCATCTGCGGCTGGCCCCTCGGCGCGACGCAGCGCCATTCCGACGCAATCATGGAGAATCTGCTCGGCGACGCGGTCGGAACATGGCGAGCGCTCGCGCAGGAGCCGGCAACGGCCATTCATCTTTATGACAAGATGGACGTTTCACCCGGACGCAAGATGGGACACGTCACGCGGCTGTTTCCCCTCGGCGGCAACCCGGAAACGTTGCCGGAGACCGGCGCCCTGCCCGAAGCGTAACGGTGAGTTCCGCCGCCGGGCGGCGCCTGCCCAGAAGGCCGTTCCGGATAGGCAACAATTGCCGAGCAATTAATTCCTTCTTTACCCACCCCATGTAGGGTATGGCCGTCGGTCATGGATGGCGACGCGGTTGAGCCGCAGCGAGCGCGTCAGGAAGGAACATGGACTCCCTCATTCAGGTTTTCCGCAATCTCGGGCCTGCTCGCCTTGCTCTTCTTGGCGCGGTTGCGGTGACCGCCGTCGCCTTTTTCGTGGTGATGCTGAGCCGGCTGTCGGCTCCCGAATATGCTCTGCTTTATGGCGAGCTGGACATGCAGGACTCCGGCAGCATCGTGCAGCAGCTGAAGGCGGCGAACGTTCCCTTCGAATTGCGCAACAACGGCACGGCCATCTTCGTTCCTCAGCAGCACGTCGATGCGACGCGCGTCCAGCTTGCCAATCAAGGACTGCCGTCAGGCGGATCGATCGGTTACGAGCTGTTCGACAAGACGGATGCGCTCGGCACGACCAACTTCATGCAGAACGTCAACCTCGTTCGCGCGCTCGAAGGCGAGCTCTCCCGGACGATCCGATCGATCGACTCGGTCCAGGCCGCCCGGGTTCACCTTGTGATGCCGAAGCGGGAGTTGTTCAGTCGCCAACGCGAGGACCCTTCAGCCTCCATCGTTCTCAAAATGCGCGGCAACAACCGCCTCAGTCACACCCAGGTCCAGGCCATCCAGCATCTCGTCGCTTCGGCCGTACCGGGTCTTTTGCCGGCTCGTATTTCCATCGTCGACGATCGCGGCACCCTGCTCGCCGGCGGCTTCGACGCCGACAACTCGATCGCCAGCAACAACGAGAAAGCCGAGCAGAGACGAATCCAATTCGAAAACCGCACCGCCCGGGCGGTCGAGGAACTGCTCGAGAAAACGGTCGGGCAGGGAAAGGTCCGCGCCGAGGTGCATGCGGACATGAATTTCGACCGCATCAACATTCAAGAAGAGATTTTCGATCCGGAAAGTCAGGTCGTTCGCTCGGTGCAAACGCTTGAAGAAATCGCCAGCAACAGCGACGGCAGTGGCCCGCCGCCTGTCAGCGTCGCGACCGACCTGCCCGATGCCGAAATGCAGCCGGCTGGCGTCGGCGGCCGATCGACCAACGAACAACGCAACGAGGAGACGATCAACTACGAGATCTCCAAGAAGATCGTTAACCACGTGCGCGAGGCAGGCGTCGTCAACCGGCTCTCGGTCGCGGTTCTGGTCGATGGAACTTACAGTCCCGGCGAGGGTGGCCCTGAAAGCTATAAGCCGCGGAGCCAGGAAGAACTTGACCTGCTCGCGACCCTGGTGCGGAGCGCCACCGGCTTCAACGCGGAGCGAGGCGACACCGTCGAGGTCATCAATATGCCTTTCGCGGCGACGTCCGGCTTCGCCGCCGAGGAGCCCGCCCTGCTGCTCGGGTTCGACCGGAACGATCTGTTGCAACTGGCTCAGTACATCGTCCTCATCATTTTCGCCCTGCTTGTCATTCTCCTGGTCGTCCGGCCGTTGCTGACGAAGGCCATGGAGGTCCTCCCCGTGCCAGCCACGAGCTTTGCCGGCGCATTGCTGACGCGGGGTCCGGACGCGCCCGCCCTCGCTCCACCCGCCAGCGCCGGCGCGCAGATCGCAGGGGAGTCCGGCGAACGCACCCCAGCCAGAGCGGATCTGGAGGACATGATCGATGTCACTCAGGTCGAGGGACGCGTCCGCGGCTCGGCAATTCATCAAGTCAGCGAACTCGTGGACAAACACCCTGAAGAAGCGATCGCCATCATCCGCAAATGGCTTCGCGAGGATTCCTGAGCCATGTCACGCGTCAAGGACGATTACAAGCAACTGACCGGACCGCAAAAAGCGGCGTCGTTCATGCTCGCGCTGGGGGAGGAACACGCCGCCAAGCTGTTCGCTCGTCTGGACGCCGAAGAAATCCGGGATCTTTCGCACAGCATGGCGACTTTGGGCAGCGTCAACGTCGCCATCGTCGAACGCTTGTTCATGGAGTTCGCCGATCAGTTGTCGTCCTCCGGCTCCCTCATCGGCAGCTTCGACAGCACCGAGCGGCTCCTCCTCAAGGTCATGGAACGCGAGCGCGTCGACTTGATCATGGAGGAAATCCGGGGACCGGCGGGCCGGACCATGTGGGACAAGCTCGGCAACGTCAACGAAACGGTTCTGGCCAATTACCTGAAGAACGAGTACCCGCAGACGGTCGCGGTGGTTCTCGCAAAAATCAAACCCGATCATGCCTCGCGGGTGCTGGGCGTGCTCCCCGAGAAGTTCGCCATGGAGGTCATCATGCGCATGCTGCGCATGGAGACCGTTCAGAAAGACATCCTCGATCACGTCGAGAACACGTTGCGGACGGAGTTCATGACCAACTTGGCCCGAACCGCCCGACGCGATTCCCATGAGTTAATGGCGGACATTTTCAACAACTTCGATCGCAACACCGAAAACCGCTTCATGACGGCGCTCGAGGAGCGCAACCGCGAGTCGGCGGAGAAGATCAAGCAGTTGATGTTCACGTTCGAGGATCTCGTTCGCATCGACGATGCCGGCGTCCAGCAACTGTTGCGCCGGATCGAGCGCGATCAGCTTGGCTTGGCGCTCAAAGGCGCCTCCGACCAGGTCAAGGAGCTGTTCTTCAAGAACATGTCCGAGCGGGCGGCGAAAATGCTGCGCGAGGACATGGAAGCAATGGGACCTGTCCGGCTCCGGGACGTCGATGACGCGCAAGCGGCCATCGTCAGCATCGTCAAGACTCTCGCCGACGCGGGCGAGATCCTCGTCAGCGGCAGCGGCGAGCGCGATGAGCTGGTCTACTAGCAGGAGAAGGGCAATGAACGCCGCCACCCGGTTCCAGTTCGAGCGACGCTTCGACCCGGAAGAAAATTGTCCGGCGCCAGTCCCGTCCGAGGTCGCCGAGCCCGCGCCGTTTTCGGATCCGCAGCCTGAGGTCCAGGATCCGGCCATCTATACCCAGGAAGATCTCGACCGGGTCCGCGCAGAGGCGCTCTCATTCGGCCGCAGGCAGGGCGCCGCCGAAACTGCCGGAGCCACCGACCAGCGGATCGCGCGAGCGCTGGAGCAAATCGCCGGTGGCATCAACCCGGCTCTCACCGCGCGCGAGCAGGCCGACGCGGAGAACGTCAAGCACGTCACGGCCATCGCGCTCGCCGTTATCCGCAAGCTTTTTCCGGAAATGAGCCGCCGCCATGGCCTGACCGAAGTTACTGGTCTTATCGATGCCATCATCGGGCGCGTCATCGACAAACCGAAGCTCACCGTGCGGGTGAGCGGGAGCATCAAGCCGAATCTCGCGGAGAGGCTGAATGGATTCGCCGAAGCCCACGGCTTCGGTGGTCAGATCATTATCCAGGAAGACAGCGGTCTCGCCGAAGGCGACTGCCACGTGTCGTGGGCCGGCGGGGGCGCGGCCAGGGAGGGTGCGGCAATCTGGCGGGATATCGATGCCGTCATCTGCCGGACGCTTGGACCTCTCGGCATTTCTGGCGGAGCCAGTGAAGGAAAAGCCGTGGCGCGTCACACAGACGATGGCGCGAAGCATCACGCTTCGGCACAAGCGCCGTCGCCATCCGATCACCCAGCCTGACTGCAGAGCCCAAAACACCTGTGGAGCAAAAGAGAAGAAAATGACCGACAACGAAAACCTTAATTTATCCGAACTCGGCGCCTCGCGACCCGAAGCATCGGCGCCTTCCGAGCGCGCCAAAACGGGAGATGAACTGGATCCCGGCGCGCGCGGCAGTTACGACCTCACCGCGGCATACGACATTCCGGTCCAGATATCCGCAGTGCTGGGCAGAGCGACGATGGAGGTCAGCCAATTGCTCAAGCTGGGACGCGGCGCTGTCGTGGAACTGGACCGCCGCGTCGGCGAAGCCGTCGACATCTATGTCAACAATCGGCTTGTCGCGCGCGGCGAGGTCGTCGTCGTTGCCGATCGCCTCGGCGTCACCATGACGGAAATCGTCAAAAGCGAGCGCGGTTGAGTTAAGGCGGGAGCGGCCCGATGGCGCGTTTCACAACGGCCGACAGCACGACGGCAAGCGTCAAGGCGCCGGTCTCCGACGCGGAAGCCGCCGGGGCCAGCGCAGGGGCGGCCATGACGACGCCGGCGCTCGCCGGATTGGTCTGCGGGATCGCCATTGTGGCGCTGGCGATCGGGCTCGGCGGCTCGGCGCAGTCCTTCATCAACGGGCCGTCGCTTCTGATCGTTTTTGGCGGCACGCTTTGCGCCGTCGTTGTCTCGTTTTCTCCCGGCGATGTCGCCGACAGCGTAAAGCTGGCCAAGCGCGCCCTTTTTCGCCCGGCGCGAAATGTGTCGGAAGCGGCCGTCCGGCTGCTCCATCTCGCCGACATTGCCCGTCAGCGCGGCGTTCTGTCGCTGCAAGGACTGCTCGCGGATCTTGCCGACGATGCATTCCTTCACAAGGGGCTGTCGCTTGCCATCGATGGCCTTTCGGCGATGGAGGTCGAGACGATCATGATGTACGACCTGCACGCCGCCGCGGAACGGCGGGCGATCGGCGTCGGTGTGCTGCGCAGGGGCGCCGAATATGCGCCGGCCATGGGCCTGATCGGAACCCTGATCGGGCTTGTGCAGATGCTCAGCCATCTTGACGATCCCGCTGCAATCGGACCGGCGATGGCGGTTGCATTGCTCACCACCTTCTATGGCGCCGTGCTCGCCAATCTCGTTCTCGCCCCGCTCGCAGCGAAACTTGAGCGCGACACGGCCGAGGACATGCTGCTCAACCAGATCTTTGTCATGGGCGCGGTGTCGATCTGCCGTCAGGAAAACCCGCGCAGGCTGGAAATCCTTTTCAACAGCGTGCTGCCGCCGAGCAGGCGGGTGCAGTACTTCGACTGAAGAACTTCGACTGAAGACGGGCGGAGGCCATTCATGCGACTTCTCATCATTGGCGTTCTCGATGGACATTTCAGCACCGCGAGCCGGATCGCGCTCGATCGCGGCGTCAAGGTGCTCCAGGCGGATACCATCAACGACGGCCTGGGCGTTATCCGCTCCGGCGCCGGCGCCGACGTGGTCATGATCGACGTTCGGCTGGACGTCGCCGGCTTGATCCAAAGCCTGAAGGCGGAGCGCATCACGGTGCCGGTGGTGGCATGCGGCATCGGTAACGACACGCGGGCCGCGGTCGCCGCCATCAGGGCCGGCGCCAAGGAATACCTGCCGCTGCCGCCCAACGCCGAGCTGATCGCCGCGGTTCTCGCCGCGGTCGCCGCGGAAAATCACGCTTTGATCCATCGGGATCCCCGGATGGGTCGTGTCCTGGCGCTTGCCGACCGGATCGCGCCGAGTGAAGCGAGCGTCCTGATTACCGGGGCCTCGGGCACCGGCAAGGAACTGATGGCGCGCTACCTGCACGAGAAGAGCCGCCGGGCGGGTGGACGTTTCATCGCCGTCAATTGCGCCGCCATCCCCGAAAACCTTCTCGAGTCCGAGCTTTTCGGCCACGAGAAGGGAGCGTTTACCGGCGCCATCGCCCGACGCATCGGCCGCTTCGAAGAAGCGAACGGCGGCACGCTCCTCCTTGACGAAATCAGCGAGATGGATCCGCGGCTCCAGGCCAAACTGCTCCGGGCGATCCAGGAACGAGAAATCGACCGGGTCGGCGGCTCGGGGCCGGTCAAGGTCGACGTCCGCATCATT
>CAZRWU010000171.1:0-6768 GCA_964603915.1 uncultured Rhodospirillaceae bacterium | reverse complement strand
GACCTCAACGTTCGTGCCGTCGAGCGTGATCGCCACGTGATGGAATCCATCGCGGAAATCGACGCCGGCAACGGCCTGGCTGAGATACCCGCCGCCGCCACGCTGCCAATCGACATGCACATCGGCGCTCGGATCGCCCTTGACGTACATGCCGATTGCATTGTTGTACCCGCCGAATTCCAGGAAGTTGAACACATATCCGCCTGAGTCCGCCCCTGCCGATAAGTCCATCACCCAAAAGGCGATTGTGCAAACGTTGAAGCTCTGATTGCTTGCCGCCAGCCTGTAGAGGAAGTCCTTTTGTGCTGGTCCCCGGAAGCGGATCGCCTCGTTGCGCGGCCCGGTCGTGGCGTTGTTCGCCTGAGACATGCTCGCCGTCTTTGCAAGATGCCTGTTGTTTGGCGTCCTGTCCCGGATTTCCGCGCCGGATGTCGCCCACTGGATGTTTGCCGCATCCATGGTGTAATGGGCGTAGAGCTGCGGGTCCTCATCGAGATCGACCGGCGGCGTCAGATCGACGCTATCGAGGATCTGGAAGTCCCGAAGGCGCGCGGTTCCATCCACATACGGCGAAGGATAGTAGCCGTGCGCCCGCCGTCCGCCGTTTGGCTGATAGGTGAAATCGGAGAAGCTTCCGACCTCGACGCCGTTGACGATGCCCCGGAATGTCGTGTTGCCGGTGCGCTCAAAAATAATCGTGTTGTCATCGGGCACGTTGAATTGAACTGTGATGTCGCTCCCGAGTTGGGTGCTGACGTAATTGTCGTACCGCATGAATCGCACGATGCTGGATCGCGGGATGCAGCGCATTGTGTAGCAGTAGCGGGGAAACACCGTCGAGGTCGAGGAGTCGCCCAGGACCAGCGTTGCGCCATTTGCATCGCCGCCATCATTGACCACCGCGCGAACGGCGCAAATCTCATTCAAGCTGGTCGTCTTGATCACGGCGTTGGATTGGCCGAACTTGACGTTGCCGGCCCCGTCGCCCGTGGCCGTCGTGCCGCCTTCCAGGACCCATGCCTGCCCGCTGTCGCTGATCGGAGGCACCCGGCCGGCAATCGTCACGTTGTTCCCAAGCGACTCGAAGCTGTCATGAACAAGGATCTGATTAGGCAACCTTGCGACCCTTCTTGAGCGCCTTCACTATGGCGGCCCGTTTGCCCTCGCCCGGCGCAACGTCGATATCGAAACCCATTTCCTTCATTCTAATCGACATTTCTCGGCGGTCCATGTCATTCGACAATTCCACCGTGCTAAATGTTTGATCCAAAATCATTTCTGCCTCGAACAGGGAAAGGGCATCCTCCGATGAGGGGTTATTCGGTATGGCGTCGGCAGGAATACCCCGCCGCGCCAACGCGCCCTTGACCGCTTCCCTCTTGGCGGCAGGCAGCGGCCTTTTGGCGGGCTTCGGCTTCTTGCGCTCCTTGAAGCGCCTCGCCGGCCGTCCTGATCGCAGTGGCGGATTGTCGTCCTCGATCTCCACCACGTCGAACACATCGCGGTCCCCTCGAATGCGAGAGAGCGAAACAGCCTCGATCTCGCCAGGGATGACGCTCATGATCGTATCGCCGTCCGCAGACAGCATATCCTCCCATGGGTTGTCCGCCCCAAGGTAAAAGGCAACCGGGCTGATGCGACCGCCGCCGATCCAGACCGGCCGGGAGAAAACGATCAGCACGTTAGCTTGCCGGCGGCGAGCCGGTGATGGAAAGGTGCATGCACCCCGTCATCATCGTAGGGTTGCCCGTGATGTCGCTCAGTGTCACAAAAAGCCCCTGCCTGGACGTGAACGTGTTGTTTGCCGTCGCGGTGGCGTCCGCGCTGTCTGCCGTTTGCGTGACTGACGTGCTTGTGCCGGTCACGCTTGTTGTGCCGATCTTGGCGATTGCCGTTGCCGTGGCGTTTGTCCCGCCGTGGAGCCGCAACTTGGTCAAGCGCACAACCGTCCCGCCGAAATTAACGTCGGCGTTGACGATGTAATCGCCATTCGTCAGCGCGGCCCCGCCCGACCCGAGGAAGGTAAAGAAGCGGCTGTCCGGGCGCGGGTGCGTATGATCACCCGCCGCGGCCGCGCCAGATCCGGTGCCGAGCTGCACCACCCCTTTTTGCAATGCCGTTGCATCCTGGATGCGGGCGACCGGGATAATTCCCCGAGAGACCTGAGCGCCATCGATGGAGGGCGAAAGGCTGGCGGTGTAAGTGGTGGTCCCCGATTGCCGCCTTGCCGTCAGCAGAACAACCGTCACGCCTCCCGGCTCCAAATTCGGGGCCGATATGCCCTCGCGCGCCGTGGCGTTCGCAAAAAGCGTCGTTAGGTTCATTGCCCGGTTGCCGGTCGCGTCTTGAACGAACTCGATCCCGAACGTCCAGCGCAATCCATCGACCGTGATCTCCGGAACATTGATCGGCGGAAACGTGAACGATCCCGTCAGGTCGCCAGTAACGTTATAGCGCCGCCAGGGCTTGTATTGGAAATCGAGCGACCCGACCGCGCCGCTCAGGGAACCGGTCGAATCCTCAGGCACGCCCTGGCTCACGGACGCCAGGGTAACGCCGTCCGTTACCTTGATTGCCGGCGAGGGCGTCACCGTCAAGTCATGAATTGCCATTCATATCCCTCCTTACGATGGCGGATAAACGCCCCGCAGAACGCTTGCGTGCGAGCACTTGGCGCAAGTTCCTGTGTCTGTTGAATACGAGCCACCGAATCCGAAGCCGCGTCGCGCCGTTGAAGCCATGTCACCGAGCTTGACGGTTCCCGCGATCGCGGCTGTCTGCAACATCAACGCGCCGTCGATGTAGGCGCGCACCACGCGCGCCGATGCGTCGAACGTCAGTACAAAATGATGAAACCGGCTGTCGAGGATCGGCGTTTCGTATATCGACATGCTTGCTGTCGCGCTATCGGAACCGAGGATGCCGCGCACCTGAAGCGTTGTCGCTGATGACATGCGCAATTCGATGTATTCGCTTTCCGCCGGCCGCCATTGCATCAAAACATTGGTGATTGCGATGGTCGAGTAGACCTCCGCCAACATGGAAAGCGTTATGCCTGTTGTGGCGAAATAATCGTCCGGCAGCGTGCCCCACCCTGACCGCCGAAGCGGACCGGTCGCGAAATACTGCCCGAATCCGTTTGTCGCTAGGATTCCATCGTGCGTGGCGTATGTGACAGATCCTGAATTGCCTGCACTGAGATAGCCGAGAGCGTTCGGGTCGCTGTTGGCCTGGCTCCCGTCGCAAAGCCACAAGCCGACAATGGCCGATGATGGCGCGGTCCCCGGCCGGCTGACTTGGGTTGTCGTGAACGTCTTTTGCGTCGGCGCTCCCCAGAAAAATACCTGAGCGGCCGAGGCTGTCCCGTTGTAGACGCTCGTGCCGTTTATTGTCAGATGGCACCGTGTCGGATCGGTGCAGAGAATCCATGAACCAGCCGGCGCACTGACCGCAAGCGCCCCAGATCCGCCAATGGCAAGGCGCGTTGTTGTGCCGTATGTCGCATCGTCCGCGTTATCGATCCAGATCGCTTGGCGCGGGTCGCCCGTGAATGTCAGACCCTCGATGCGGCAGTCGTATGCGGACGCGCCGATGCGCAGGTTGCCGGTCATCGCTACATCCGTGATGCGCACCCCGACCGGGGACATAACGAACCGCCCGCCGCCGGCTGCGTAGTAATAGGTGTTGTTCTGGCGGATCGGCCTCAAATAGATGTGGTGCCATTGCCCGGAGTGGATTTCATCCCAGGCATAGAGATCTTGCGTTCCCGCGATGTGGCACGGCCGAGGGCTTGCGGCGATCTCAGGGCGGCAAGAAAACTGCACCATCGATCCCAGGCGGTCGCTCTCATACACCGTCACGATACCCGCACGCAGGTTGACGCAGCGGATGTCATGCAGCGTCAGGTTCCCGAGCAGGTAGCAGCAGGCCCAGACCTCGATGATCTGGGTCCCGACGACGAAGTTGTTCCCGGATCGCGTCGGTGTGCGCAAGGTCCCCCAGGCGTCATAATAGCGGATGTCGATGGTCAGCGTTCCGCCGCCGCCGTTCGTGCTCCCGCTCTTGGCCTCGGTCTGTGTCCAGTTCCATTGCCCGGGAGATGACACGAGAGAGGCAGAGGACACGTGCGATCCGCTCAGCCGGTCGCGTAACCAGCCATGCACCTTGACGCCGGGGACGTAGAATTGTTGCAAGACAGAATTGTATGTCTTGTATTCCCCGACAATCGTTGTCGATAGGCTGATCTGCCAGCGGTTCGGGAAGTTCGTCGCATCCGGGCGCGACCATCCCGCCGCCGCCGTCAGGCTGTAGACGGCATCGGGCGTTTCCGGCGTTGCTTCAAAGGCAAGGAACCGCCTTGAATGCTCGCGGGTCCCAACGTCTGTAACTTGAAACAGATTCTGCCCAAAGAGGCATTCGGCCTCTTGCTGGACATCTTTTTTCGATCCCGATGTCGTGCCGCTATAGGTCTTCAAACTGCCATCGGTGTCGATTGTCCAGCCGCAATTCGCAACCTCAAAATCGTACCTCGAATATTCCAAGACGCTTGAACGGAACGTCGATGGCGCGGAACTCGAAAAGATCGTGACGACGCCGTTCTGCCACTTCCACTGTCTGTTTGCGGTCGGTGTCGCCGTTGACGCCAGCTTGGTCCAATCCTCGCGATTGATCAGAAGCGCGACAGGCTCCCGCGTCGATGGCGTTGTATAGCGCGAGGTCCCCGAAACCACCGTCCACGTGACGCTGCGATATTCCGCCTCGCCCGCAAAGCTTGACCATGGAATCCCGCCAGCGCCGCCATAGGACATGCGAAGTTTCGCCCCAGGGGCCATGATATTTTCGGCCCCGACGCCGACGCCATATTTCCCATCGACAGCCCGGTAGGTCTCGGAACCGAACGCCGTTCCGTTCGGGTAGGATGACTCTTGCATCAGCCGGCATCCAGGGTCCGACCAATTGATCAGGCCGATTGCCTCATTGGTCGCGACGCCGGAATTCGGGCTTGCCGACGATGAAACGAAGGTTCCGCTCGTCTCCGACTTGATCACCGGCGGACCGGAGAACGCATTGCCGCCCGCGCCGATCAGTGTGTGCGTGTCTTTGATGTTCGCTTGGACCCGATAGAGCAGTCCTTGTTTCTGCCCGCTCGATCTGTTCCACATCAGCAACCCTTGAGGGTACGACGATGCGGCATTGGAATCCATTTCCAGCACCGTCCCGCGCCCGTCGATCTGGTGGTTCATGTGCCAAAAGCTGAAACGGTGCTGCGTTTGGAACGCGCCTAGCAGTGTCATCCGATGGTTCGGCCCGCCAATGATCACCTCGAGGAAATCCGTAAAATGCCACATGATCGCCATGGAGTGCGTCGTACCGTAAACCCGCCCATAGTAGGTATGCGGGTTGCTCGGCGCGTAGCACCACACATGCCAGTCAGATCCAGTCTGAACGCGCGTCCAGCGCTGGTAGTTCGAATTCCAAGAACTCGTGCCGAGGTTGATCTGCGTCGTGGCGGCAACCGCCGGCCCCCAACAAACAACTTCGGCCGTGTTTCCCGCCACCGGAGAACGGGAGAAGAATTGCTGGATCATGCCGGATGTGGGGCACCGCCAACGGCTCGACCCCATATCTTCCCACGTCGTGAATTCCTGAAACGGGATCGGCCCGAACTTGGCTGCTGCGGTTTGCGTTCCTTCCATGATGTAGATTTTGTCAAGCCCGTCGAACGAAACATAATCGCAAATCATCGGGCTGCTTTCCGGGATCGCAACAGACGGCCAGCGCAAATAAAGCTCTTTGGCGGGCGCAAGGGTCTTATGCCGGTTCGCCAGGACCCGGAGCGTTGTCGTGATCGTTCCGCCAGGGATCGCGCCTTCCGCGCGGCTGAGATCGAGCGGGGCATTCTGGGAATAGGTAGCCGATGAGCTGTTCGGGGCGTTCGCCGCCTTGGCGACAGGCGTTCCGATCCGAAGCGCGACATTCCCGTTGCTCAAGACAAGAACGTCCATGCCGTCATCAGCCGCCGCGCCGCCGTCCGCCGTCTTGTAGGTAGAAGGATAGTTCGCCGCGCTTACGACATAGAACTGCCCGCTTTGCCCGGAAAATGCCGAATTGAGGGTAAGGGTTTGTCCCGGCGTGCCGTTCGTCGTTCGCAACGTTGCGATGGTGCCGGTCGGCGGCGGCGGCGGTGGATCAGTGTCCGGCGGCGGCGGTTCCTCCAATACGGGAGGCGCAACCGGCGTATACTGGATCGGCTGTCCGCCATAGTAGGCGGGCAGGGTCTCGTAGAGACAGAACGTCGTCGGGTTCTGCACGTCATCATCGAGGATGCGCCCGAACACAGTGGCGACCCCGATTACCGCAACGCCGCTCCCGCCGCTGGTGGTCGGGTTGCTCAGGCTGACCACATATTCCCTATCTCCGTCGATTGAATCGTTGCCGCTGATCGTCAGCGTGATCGTCTTGAGATCGTCAAGGATATCGAACGCCAGTTGGCCGCTCGGCCACGAGCCGCCGAAATCGGCGGTTGTCGCTGGATTGGTCCCGAACCCGGCAACGGACCAGTCAACAGTTCCGGCATATCCGAAGTTTCCGCCGCGCCGAACATTGAGAACGACCTCTTGCGTTCCGGCCGCCGCGCCCTCGTAAACGTCGGGCGGCGGCTCTATCGAATACACTTGCTGGTGGATCGCAATGCGGCGTCGCCCGCCGCGGCCGCGTGAACTCATTTCTGCTCAGCCAGGAAGCAGCGTGCCCGGGCCCGCCAGTTTT
>CAZRWU010000170.1:0-6790 GCA_964603915.1 uncultured Rhodospirillaceae bacterium | reverse complement strand
GGTCTCGGCGGCATTGGCCCGGCCGCATGGGGACATGACAAATTTGCAAGGAGATCCGGAGAGCTTTTGAGGTTATAATAGAGGGTTGCGGTGCTGGAGAGCCTCGGCGCCGGCTAAGGGCAGTTTTGCGGTTCGAGCGACCGAGTTCGTTCGCGTACGCAAGGTTGGATCCGAGAGTCGGCGCAAGCGGCAGCGGCGTCGACCTTAGCGGGAGACTGGGGAAGAGGGGGTGGCGCTGAAGTGAAAGAGGGGTAACCGCTATGAGCACTTACCGCGTTATTCGTATCATTGGATCAAGCCCGACGTCGTGGGAAGAGGCCGCAAAAAGCGCTGTGGAGGAGGCGGCTGCTCACCTGGAGGATCTTCGGGTCGCCGAGGTTGAAGCTTTGGATCTGCGCATGGATCAAAACCGCGTCGTCGAGTACCGTGCGAGAATACATGCATCGTTCCGCTATCATCCGGACAAGCACGGCAGCTAACCGTTCTCTTCGAGCACGAAAAGGAACTATTAGGGCGGCTTGCCTGAGCCGCCTTTTTTGTTGCCTCGCAGCATCCCAAGGGGCCATTTTTGCATATCCTCCAACCGGTTTGAAATGCGACCCGGGACTTGACGGGGGTTACCGGCGACAATAGATCAAGTCCGGCCGGACGCCTCTTACGGGTTCGGCTCCACGGCGGGCTGACAGGGTGTAGCCCCATGTGGTTGTGGCACATTGCTTGAGGAGGATGTGTGGTGATGACTTTCGATTACTCCCCGCTGTTCCGGTCGACTGTCGGTTTTGACCGTTTGATGCGGCTGCTTGAGGAATCCATGCAGTGGTCCGAAGGCGGCAATGGCGGCTATCCCCCCTACAACATCGAGAAGCTTGCGCAGGATCAATACCGTGTGACGCTGGCCGTTGCGGGTTTCAGCGAACGGGATCTCGCCATCCACGTCCGCGAGAACGCGCTGCTCATTGAGGGCAAACGGAACGAGCCTGAAGGAGAAACAGCCTATCTCCACCGCGGCATCGCCGGGCGAAGCTTCAAACGCCAGTTCCAGCTTGCTGATCACGTAAAAGTAACCTCGGCGAGCCTGCAGAATGGCCTGCTTGTGATCGACTTGGTTCGTGAGGTGCCTGAGGCGATGAAGCCAAGGCGTATCGAAATTTCCTCGAAAGCGCCGGATCAGGTTTCGACACCCGAGTCCCCCATGATCGAGGGATCGCAAGAGGCAGCCTGACAGCCATCGGGCGCCGGAGAGAGTCCGGCGCCCTCTTCGCAACCTTCGGATCGGCCCCTTCAATCCTGGAGCGGCGCTCGGCCACTTGTCCCGGCCGGCGGATCTTCCTACTCTACCTTTGGGCGCGCGGGGATGAGCCGTCCGTTCGGGACTTGGCGCTCGAGGGAGGCGTTAGCATGAAAGTTCGGTGCGCGTGTCGCAAAGGCGATGGGTCGAGGGCGGCGCCTTGCCGGACCGCGAGAGCATTGGCTTGAGGTGGGCTTAAGTGGTTTTCGGCCGAGAAACGGTGGTTTGCCCTCCTGTCGGCCGGGTTCCGGCACGAAAGCGAACAACACTGTCCCATGGCGCCCTCCATTCGTTTCAGCAGCACGGGCAGTCGCCTGGCTGGACGCTCATCGGCGCCGGACGCTGAGTCGAGAATGGGCACGAAGGACCGACCGTATCGAATCAAGCCATTGTCTGGACGATATGGGGCTGTTGAGAGGTCGAAGCAGGCTGGCGCCGTAGCGACGGGCGCGATCGCTGCCGCGGCGCTGGCAATCGGACTCCATGGGCCCGGGGCAGCCCATGCCCAGACTCAGCCGCCGCCGGCCGTGATTGTCGAACAGGTGCAGGAGCAGCGCGTCGGCACGACCGCCGAGTTCGTCGCTCGCGTCGAAGCGATCGAAGCGGTTAATGTATGGGCGCGAGTCCCGGGCCTTGTCGAAATCGTCGAGTTCAGTGGCGGGCAGTTCGTCGAGGCCGGTGACATTCTGTTCCGTATCGAGCGCGAGCAGTACGAGGCGGAGATGGCGGCGGCGCGCGCGCAGGCGGAACGGGCCGAAGCCATTTTGGCGGAGGCGGACATCACCCTGGCCCGTAATGAAGAGCTACGGGCGCGGGGAACGGTCTCTCAGGCCGCGCTCGACGAGGCGATTGCGGCGCACGCAGTCGCGGAGGCCGACGTGGCGGCGGCGCGCGCGGCGGTTCGATTCGCTGAAATCAACCTCGGCTACACGGAAATCCGCGCACCCATCGGCGGTCGCCTCGGGCGCCCTCTCGTCACGCGCGGGAACCTCGTCGGTCCCGAAAGCAGCGCGCTGGCGCGGATCGTCCAACTGGATCCGGTCTGGGTTGTGTTCTCGCTGAGCGAAGGCGACGTCGTGACGTGGCGCCAAGCGCAGCTCGAGCGCGCGCCGCGGGCGGACGCCGCGCAGTTCGCCTTCACGGTGCGGCTTCCCAACGACGCCGTTCATACCTATACCGGCGCCCTCGACTTCATCGAAAGCGAAGTGGATCCCGCCACTGGCACAATTGCCGCGCGTGCGGTGTTCGCCAATCCCGAAAATCTGCTGGTGCCCGGACAGAATGTAACGCTGCGCGTGGCGGAAGAGGATCCGCCGGCCTTTCCCGTCGTGCGCCAGTCCGCCGTGCAACAGGACCGGCAGGGACGGTATGTCTATGTGCTCGAAGACGATAACACTGTGTCGCGCCGCGACATCGAGACGGGCGCCCGGGTGGCTGGAGGTTGGGCGGTCGAGAGTGGTCTCGACGCCAACGAAACCGTGGTGATCCAGGGCTTGCAGCGCCTGCGACCCGGCATGCAGGTCAATCCGTCGCCCGCCCAAGAGCCCGGCGCTTGATTTCCGGGGTTTTCATCCGACGGCCGCGGCTGGCGATCGTCATCGCCCTGGTGACGACCCTGGCCGGCGCCCTTGCGATACTGTTTATCCCGGTGACGCAGTATCCCCAGATCACCCCGCCAACCGTTACAGTCTCGACAACCTTTCCGGGGGCGAGCGCCGAAGAAATCGCCAATACTGTCGGCTCTCCGTTGGAGACGGCGGTGAACGGAGTCGAGGACATGCTCTACATGGCGTCGACCTCGTCGAACGCCGGCACCTACTCGCTGAGCGTCACGTTCGAGGTCGGCACCGATCCGGACATAGCCCAGGTCAACGTTCAGAACCGGGTGCAGCTGGCGCTGCCGCGGCTGCCGACCGCGGTGACGCAGCAGGGTGTCACGGTGCGCTCGCGCTCGCCGGATTTTCTGTTCGCCATCGGCTTCTTCTCGCCGGACGCAACGCTCGACGAACTGGCCATCAACAACTATGCCAACACGGTGATCGTCGACGCCATAGCACGGGTCCCGGGAGTCGGCGACGCCGAGGTCGTCGGCGGCGCCGATTACAGCATGCGAATTTGGATGAATCCGTTGCGAATGACGGCTCTCGGCATCACGCCCGGCGACGTCGCGCTGGCGATCAGCGCGCAGAACGTGCTGGCCTCCATCGGGCAGGCCGGGGCGCCGCCGATCGGCGAGGGGCAGGAGTCCCAGTACTCCCTTGTCGCCAAGGGCCTCCTCAGCAATTCCGAGGAATTCGGCGGCATCATCGTCAAGACCGGAGATGACGGCGCCATCGTGCGCCTGCGCGACGTCGCGCGCGCCGAGCTGGGCGCCCAGACCTATGCCGCGCGCGCGCGCCTGGGCGGGCATCCGACCGCCATGCTGGCGGTTTACCAAGCCCCCGGCGCCAATGCCCTCGATACCGGCGACGCCGTCCTTGAGGCGCTGGAGGCGCTGTCGCGAGATTTCCCGGCCGGACTTGACTACAGCATCGTCTACGATGCGACACAGTTCGTTCGGGCGACAATTGCCGAGATCCTCGTCACCCTGCTGATCGCGTTCGCGGTCGTCGTGGCCGTCAGCTTCGTTTTCCTTCAGCAATGGCGCGCTACTCTGATCCCCTCGCTGACGATCCCCGTTTCGCTGATCGGCACGTTCATTGTCCTGCTGGCGGTGGGCTACTCGGCCAACACGATCACGCTGCTGGCGCTGATTCTGGCGATTGGCCTCGTCGTCGACGACGCGATCCTGGTGGTGGAGAACGTTTACCGCGTGATGGAGGAAGAGGGCCTTGCTCCCGCCGAGGCCACGCAGCGCGCCATGGGGCAGGTGACGGGGCCGATCATCACGACGACTCTCGTCCTGCTCTCGGTCTTTGTGCCGACCACCTTTCTGCCGGGCATCACCGGGCAACTTTTTCAGCAGTTCGCCGTCACGCTGTCGACGGCGCTGCTGTTGTCCTCGATGGTCGCGCTGACGTTGAGCCCGGCGCTATGCGCGACGTTTCTGACGCCGCCGCGACCCGGGCGCGGTCCGTTGCGCTCTTTCTCCCGGGGCCTCGACCGCGTCCGGAATGCCTATGGCGCGGGCGTTGCGTGGCTGCTGCGCCGTCTCCTGATCGTATTCGCGGTGCTCGCCGTGGCGTTTGTGGCGGCGGGATTCCTGTTCACGGCGCTTCCCACCGCCTTTCTGCCGGATGAGGATCAAGGCGCGCTGTTCATCGACGTGCAGCTGCCCGATGCCGCCTCGCTCGAGCGGACGGAGGCGGTTCTCGACCGTGTCGGGGATATTCTTGAAGCGACGGATGGGGTCGCCAACGTGATTTCGGTCAGCGGCTTCAGCCTTCTGCAGGGTACGTTGGCGCCGAACGGCGGGCTGGCGGTGGCGTCGCTTGAGCCCTGGTCGGAGCGCCGTGCGGCGGCGGAGAGCGTTCAAGGCATATTGGCCAGTCTTCGGCAGGCGTTTGCCGATATTCCCGAAGCCAATATCGCGGGTTTCGCGCCGCCGCCGATTCCAGGAGTGGGCGCTACCGGCGGATTCGACTTCCGGCTGCAGGCCCAGCGCGGGCAATCGCCGGAGGACCTCGCGCAGGTTGCGCAGGCGTTCGTTGCGGCGGCAAACCAGGATCCTCGGATTGCCATGGCATATTCCGCGTTCTCAGCCGATGTGCCCCAGGTCTTCGTGGACGTCGACCGAACCAAAGCGGAAACTCTGGGCATTTCCGTCGCCGAGACCTACCAGATGATCGGCGCCTTCATGGGCTCGCTCTACGTCAACGATTTCACGCGCGATGGCCGGGTTTATCAGGTCAATCTGCAAGCAGACGCCCCTTTCCGCGCCCATCCCGAGGACATTCTGGAATTTCACGCGCGCAATGCCGAGGGACGGATGGTGCCGCTCCGCACTTATGTCAGTCTGGACACCACCTTCGGCCCGTACACCGTATCGCGCCATGATCTCTTTGTGGCCGCGCAGATCAGCGGCCAAGCGGCGCCCGGCAGCAGCTCCGGCGACGCCATGGCGGCGCTGGCGGAGATCGCCGAGGATGTGCTGCCTGAGGGCTACAGCTACGCATGGTCTGGCCTCTCGTTCCAGGAGCAGCGCGCCAGCGGCGGGGGTCCCATCGTATTCATGCTCGCGCTGCTTTTCGCTTACCTGTTCCTTGTCGCCCAGTACGAAAGCTGGATATTGCCGGCATCGATCCTGCTATCCCTCGGAGTCGCGGCGCTGGGTGCGACCAGTGCGCTGTGGATCGCCGGGCAGGAGAACAGCGTCTATACCCAAATCGGCATCGTTCTGTTGATCGCTTTGGCCAGCAAGAACGCGATTCTGATCGTCGAGTTCGCCAAGACCCACCGCGAGTCCGGCCATTCCATCGTCGACGCCGCGATGCAGGGGGCGCAGCAGCGGTTCCGCGCGGTGCTGATGACAGCGTTCTCGTTCATCGGCGGCGTCCTGCCTCTCGTGTTGGCCACCGGAGCCGGCGCCAATGCGCGCCAGGCGATCGGCATCACGGTCCTCGGCGGCATGCTGGCGGCAACGCTGATCAGCTTGCTGCTGATACCAGGAATTTATGTCGCTTTGCAGCGGCTTGCCGAGCGGGATTGGGGGCAAGGGGAGGGTGAACCGGAGGATCGGGTTTCGGCCGAGACGACGTGAGCATCTTCCTTGCCGGTCCGGCACTCGCGTCGGCAAGACTCGGGCCTCGGCTTGTCGCGGCGCATCGGGCTTCCTACTCTAGATCAGGGAACAGACGGATGAGCCCGTCACGAGAGAACCCTCCGATGATGGAGCCGAATTCATGAGAGCTTTGTGCTGGCATGGTAAAGGGGACGTGCGCTGCGACACGGTGCCGGATCCACAAATTCAAGATCCCCGCGATGCGATCATCAAGATCACGGCGTGCGCAATTTGCGGCTCCGACTTGCACCTTTATGATGGTTATACGCCGGGTATGGAGGCGGGCGACATCCTCGGTCATGAGAACATGGGCGAGGTGGTCGAAGTCGGGTCGGCCAATGCCAAGCTGAAGGTGGGGGACCGCGTCGTCGTCCCCTTCAACATCGCCTGTGGCGAGTGCTACTTCTGCCAGAAACAGCTTTGGTCCCTGTGCGATCGGTCGAATCCGAACGCCGACACGATAGCCAAGCTGATGGGTCATTCGCCCTCCGGACTTTTCGGCTATTCGCATCTCTTCGGCGGCTTTGCCGGCGGCCAGGCGGAGTATCTGCGGGTCCCATATGCCGACGTCGGCCCGATCAAGGTTCCCGATGGGCTTACCGACGAGCAGGTGTTGTTTCTTTCGGACATTCTTCCGACCGGCTACATGGCGGCGGAAAACGCCGAGATCGAGCCGGGCGATACGGTAGCGATCTGGGGGTGCGGGCCCGTCGGACAGATGACGATCAAGAGCGCCTGGATGCTGGGCGCGGGCCGTGTCATCGCCATCGACAACGTGCCGG
>CAZRWU010000169.1:0-6816 GCA_964603915.1 uncultured Rhodospirillaceae bacterium | reverse complement strand
GCGCCGCCGATCAGAAGCGGCAGGGTAAAGCCCTCCCGCTCCATCTCCTTGGCGACATAAACCATTTCGTCGAGGCTGGGGGTGATCAACCCGGAGAGGCCGATGATGCTCGCGTTCTCGTTCCTCGCCGTCTCGAGAATCTTCGCCGCCGGCACCATCACGCCGAGATCGACCACCTCGTAATTGTTGCACTGGAGAACGACGCCGACGATGTTCTTGCCGATGTCGTGAACATCGCCCTTCACCGTCGCCATCACCACCTTGCCGTTGATCTGCCGCTCGCCGGCCTGCGCCTGCGCCTCCATGAACGGAAGCAGGTAAGCGACGGCCTGCTTCATGACCCGCGCGCTCTTCACCACCTGCGGCAAGAACATTTTGCCCGATCCGAACAGATCGCCGACGACGTTCATGCCGTCCATCAGCGGACCCTCGATCACGTCGAGCGCGCGGGCGGCCCGCCGGCGGGCCTCCTCCACGTCCGCCTCGATGAACTCGGTGATGCCGTGAACGAGCGCGTGGGTCAACCGCTCGGCAACGCCCTTTTCCCGCCAGCGCAAATCCACGTCGCGCGTTTTCGCCGCGCCGCGAAACCGATCCGCGATCTCGAGCAGGCGCTCGGTGGCGTCCGGCCTGCGGTTGAGAATGACATCCTCGACCCGCTCCTTCAGTTCCTTCGGGATCTCCTGGTAAACGGTGATCTGGCCGGCATTGACAATACCCATGTCCATGCCGGCGGCGATGGCGTGATAGAGGAACACCGAATGCATCGCCTCGCGCACGGTGTTGTTGCCGCGAAAGGAGAACGACAAGTTGGAGACGCCGCCGGAGACAGGGCAGTAGGGGAGGTGCTCCTTGATCCGCCGCGTCGCCTCGAAGAAGGCGACGGCGTAATCGTTATGCTCCTCGATGCCGGTGGCGATCGCAAAAATGTTGGGATCGAAAATGATATCCTCGGGTGGAAAGCCGACCTTGTCGACGAGCAGCCGGTAAGCGCGCTGACAGATCGCGAATTTGCGATCAGCCGTCTCGGCCTGGCCCTCCTCGTCGAAGGCCATGACCACCGCGGCGGCGCCATACCGCTTCACCTTCAAGGCGTGGCGAAGAAACTCCTCCTCGCCTTCCTTCAGACTGATCGAATTGACGATCCCCTTGCCTTGCACGCACTTGAGGCCGGCCTCGATCACCGACCACTTCGACGAGTCGATCATGATCGGCACGCGCGCGATATCCGGCTCGGAGGCGATCAGGTTGAGAAACGTGACCATCGCCGCCTCGGAGTCGAGCATGCCCTCGTCCATGTTGACGTCGATAATCTGGGCGCCGTTCTCGACCTGCTCACGGGCGATCTGGAGGGCGGCCGCGGCATTCCCTTCGAGGATCAGCTTGCGGAACTTGGCGGACCCGGTGACGTTGGTCCGCTCGCCGATATTGATGAAAATGCCGCTCACGACGCCAGTTCGAACGCTTCCAGGCCGGACAATCTCAGCCGCGGCGGCAATTCCGGCGCCCTGCGCGGCGCCACTCCGGCAACGGCGTCGGCAATCGCCCGGATGTGCTCCGGAGTCGTTCCGCAACAGCCGCCAACGACATTGACCAGCCCCGAGCGGGCCCACTCGCCGATGTGGCGGGCGGTGTCGTCGGGGCTCTCGTCATACTCGCCGAACTCGTTGGGCAGGCCGGCGTTGGGGTAAGCGGAGACGCGCGCATCGGCGACGCGGCAGAGTTCCGCGACGTAAGGCCGCATCTGCGCGGCGCCGAGCGCGCAGTTGAGGCCCACGGAAAAGGGACGGGCATGCCGGACCGAGTTCCAGAAGGCTTCCGGGGTCTGTCCGGAGAGGTTGCGCCCGGAGAGATCGGTGATCGTGCCCGAGATCATCACCGGCAGGCGATCACCGAGGTCATCGAAAGCCTCTTCGATCGCAAACAGCGCCGCCTTGGCGTTGAGGGTATCGAATACCGTCTCGACGAGGAGCGCGTCGACGCCCCCGGCGATCAGGCTCGTCGCCGCCTCGCGATAAGCCTCGCGCAACGCATCGAAGGTGATGTTGCGGAAGGCGGGATCGCCAACGTCGGGCGAGAGGGAGGCGGTGCGATTGGTCGGGCCGATGGAGCCGGCGACGAAGCGGGGTCTGTCCGGCTCGCGCTTCATCCAGGCATCCGCGGCGGCGCGCGCGGTCTCGGCGCCGGCGCGATTGATCTCGGCCGCCAGTTCCTCCATGCCATAATCGGCCAACGAAATGCGGTTGGCGTTGAAGGTGTTGGTCGAAGCGAAATCCGCTCCCGCCGCGAAGTACGCGCCGTGGATCGCGCCGATCGCATCCGGTTGAGTAAGGTTCAAAAGATCGTTGTTGCCCTTGACGTCCCGGGGCCAAGCGGCGAAGCGGGCTCCCCGATAGTCGGCCTCGTCCAGTTTCAGGCGCTGGATCATCGTGCCCATGGCGCCATCGAGCACGAGAATGCGGCGCTCGGCAAGCTCGAAGAGCGCCGCCAGCCTGTCTTGACGCGGCGCGGCCGTCATGTTCCGCCCTCCGCCGTCAGCGCCGCGTGTGGATGCCGAAACGCGCGCGCGCGCGGGCGAACCCCGAGCACCTGGCAAATCGCATAGGTCAGATCGGCGCGGTTGAGGGTGTAGAAATGGAATTGCTTGACCCCGCCGGCGTAGAGGATGCGGCACTGTTCGGCGGCGACGGAGGCGGCGACAAGACGCCGGATTTCCGGATCGTCATCAAGATCCGCGAAGAGTTCGGCCATCCATTGCGGCACCGATGCGCCGCACGTGGCGGCGAACTGCTTGACCCGGGCGAAATTTGTCACCGGAAGGATACCAGGAATGACGGGAACGGCGATGCCGGCCGCCCCCGCGCGATCGAGGAACCGGAAGTAAACGTCGGTGTCGAAGAAGAACTGAGTGATCGCGCGGCTCGCTCCGGCATCGATCTTGCGCTTGAGGTTGTCGAGGTCGGCCTCCGGACCGGCCGCTTCGGGATGAGTCTCGGGATAGGCGGCGACGCTGATGTCGAAGTCCGCCACTCGTTTCAGGCCGGCGACCAAATCGGCGGCATAGGCATAACCTTGCGGAAACGGCGCGTAGGGTCCGGCGCCCTCGGGCGGATCGCCACGCAGGGCGACAACGTGGCGAATGCCCGCCTGCCAGTAGCGCGCGGCGATGGCGTCGATGTCGGCGCAGGTCGCGCCGATGCAGGTCAGGTGCGCCGCCGGCACGAGCGCGGTCTCCTGCCGGATGCGAACGAGGGTCGCGTGCGTCCTCTCCCGGGTCGAGCCGCCCGCCCCGTAGGTCACCGAGACGTAGGCGGGTTCCAAGGTCGCCAGCCGTTCGACGCAGGCCCAGAGCGCCTGCTCCATCTTTTGCGTTTTCGGCGGAAAGAACTCGAACGATACCTGGACATCCCGCGGCAACAGGGCGTGCGGGCCAAGCATCGCCTTGCGGCTTTCGTCGCCAAGGCGGAAGCGCGTCTCGATCGTGTTTGCCTCGCTTATCAACGGATTATCCGGTAATGACGACCATCTCTCCCGCCTGCGTCTCGCCCCCAGGCGGCGCCGACGTCTTCGAGACAACAAAATTCTTGAAACACCTGGTCGTTTGTGTGTGCTGATCGCGCACAAGTCAACGCCGATCTTTGCGATCGTGGATTGTCGATCCGGTTTCCAAGAGGCGCGCCGGAACCATTGTTGCCGCAAGGCAACAGCCTAGGCCGCGCCCTGTTGCCGAATTATCCGCCAAAAGCGTTTTTTGTCACCGCCGTCAAATTCTCGGTTATACTCCGCGGCGTCTGCAGCGCATACGCATTCACCGGGGCGGAATAACGGCGGCGCTCATCCAACAAGCCGCGGCATTCTCTGCCGGAGTGGATCGCGACATCAAGTGTACACCGAACAAACTGAGTTCAGGAAAAATACAAATGGCACTAAGGACGATCCGCTCGTTTCCTTCGGTTCCGGCAGCCTTTGTCGCGCTTTCCATTGCCGTCGGCGCCGTCAGCGGTTGCGCCACCCGGCCGGATCCGTACACCGAACCGGAAGAGTACGCCGATTACGTTGAAACCAACGACCCGCTCGAGCCGTTCAACCGCGCTGTCTTTCAGTTTAACGAAGCCCTTGACGCGATGTTGCTGACGCCGCTCGCCATCCTCTATCGCGACGTCCTCCCGCCGTTCGTGCAAGAGCGCACGCACAACGTGCTGGTCAACCTGAACGAGCCGGTGGTCGCCGCCAACAGCCTGCTCCAGGGCAAGCCGCGGCAGATGGCCACGACATTCGCCCGATTTGCCTTCAATACCACTGCCGGCGTGGGCGGTCTGTTCGACGTCGCGGACGGGATGGGGCTACAAAAGGAGAACGCGGATTTCGGCCAGACGCTCGCGGTGTGGGGCGCGCCCGCCGGTCCCTATCTGGTCCTGCCGGTGCTGGGCCCCTCCAACCCGCGGGACACGGTTGGCCGGGGCGTGGACAGCGTCATCCTCGACCCGTTCGGTCTGTTGAACACGATTGTTTTTGATGAAAGCGACTTTCTTGAAATCCTCAGCTACACCCGTACCGGCCTGACGGCCGTCGACGCCCGGGCCCGTTCGCTGGAGGCGACGGACGAATTGCGCCGCACCGCGCTCGATTACTACGCCGCGATCCGCAGCGCGTTTCGCCAAAACCGTGAGTACCAGATCCGCTCGGGCGCCGAGGTCGAACCCGCGGTCTTGCAGCCCTTTCAACCGTAAAGGCACTCGATCAGGCGGAACCCATCGATTCCGGCTTGAAACAGCCTAAATCTTAAGTGCCCTGGCGCTCCGTCACACAGGATCGACGGAGCGTTCCTCGGCCAGAAGTGGTCGGGTAGCTGAACAACAAAACAAGATGCGAGTGGGATAATGACGATTTTGCCTCGACCCTGGGTCGCCGTATTCGCCCTCGTCGCCGCGCTGGCGGTGGCGGCAATTGCCGCTCCCGCGCCGGCGCAAGCGCTGGGCGAGCAGGCGCAGCAGCATATCAAGTCCGCCGCCGACAGAACGACGTCCATCCTCGCCCGCGAGGACATGACCGCGGCCGAGCAGGCCGAAGCCATGCGCCCCTTGTTGCAGGAGTATTTCGGCGTCGAGGAAATCGGCGAATGGGTCGTCGGCCGCTACTGGCGCCGCGCCTCCGAATCCGAACGCCAGGAGTTCCAGAAGCTGTTCGAGGACTTCATTCTCTACGCCTACGCCAAGCAGTTCCAGCAGTATTCGGGCGAGCAACTGAGGGTGCAGAACGCCACCACGGTCGCCGACGATACCGCGCTGGTCGAGTCCATCGTCGTTCGCCCCGGCGCGGAAACAAACCCCAGGGTCACCTGGCGCGTCACTCGCGTCAATGGCAAGCTGGAGATCCGCGATGTCGCGGTCGAAGGCGTGTCGATGGCGCAGACCCAGCGTTCCGACTTCACCGCGACGATCCAGCAACGCGGCGGCACGCTGGCCGGCCTCAACGACGCCCTTCGCACCAAGGTCGCCGAGCTCAAAGCCGGAGTCGGCTCGACGAATTGAGGGCGGCTTGACGCTATAAGGGGTTTTGTGGGTTTGGGGACATGATCTGCCTTTGCGCTAGCAGATCGGCGGAAGGTTGACGAGCCGTAGGCAAGATCTTGAACAAGTCAGCCGGCAGACAGGATGTCAGTAGACCTCATCTCCCTCTGTGGATGTTTGTGTTGGCGTGGGTTGTTCGGACATCGAGGCTGGCCGAATACGGCCCAAATGGCCCCAGCCGTGGAAGCGAAGACCTCACGGCCAAAGGACAAGATCCGGAGAAACAATGGACGCAGCTTGAGTTATATGACAGGGTTATCGGCTTTTATCATGAATCCAATTTTTGGAAGCTCGAACGAGATATTGGTAAGGATTTGCTTTGGGCACGAATCGCTATAGGTACAGCGCTTATAATAGATGGAATATTACTGATAGTATATAGAAATGTAACAGAGAAAGAATATATTTTATTTTTGGGGTTGCTTGTACCATCAGATTTTGCCGTTGCGATAATGGTTTTAGTAAATCTTTTAATTGTTGGTGCGTTAATGCGGTATATACGCAAGTTTTCTAAAAGGACCGAACCTTTTTTTAATAAGGATAGAGAAAAATATGGAAATTTGTCAAAATTCTTTGGAAGAAACACAGAATTCTATAGATATATTCTATTTCGAGAAAAACTCAGATGCATAAATATTGGGGCAGAAGATATTGAAGCTATAATTGTACTGGCTAATTATGAAAAACGTGTTTGGGCTGATTATGTTAAGACAAAACCTCTATATATTTGGGTTTATACTTTTTTGGCTGCATTCTTTGCCGCCATCCTGGGTGGGATCGTCGTGACTTTAGCGGCAGATGGGCTTGATGCGCTAGTTACAAATTCGTTTTTCAACCTTATGGTTGGGTTTGTTATCATCTGTGGCTTTTGGCTCGTTTTATTTCCTTCTTTCGGGGTCAATACTGAGCAACAAAGGCGATACGAACTTCCTCGTTTTTTGGCATGGTACAAAGCTGACTCTACGGAACTGACAGCCCCACGTCCTGACAACGCAAAAACGCCTCTAGCTTGAACCCACCGCTTGTGGCCAGCATCACCCCCGTGTGAGCGGCTTGTACTTGATGCGGTGTGGCTGGTCGGCGTCGGCGCCGAGGCGGCGCTTCTTGTCTTCCTCGTAGTCTTCGTAATTGCCCTCGAACCAGACCACCTCGCTCATGCCCTCGAAGGCGAGGATGTGGGTCGCGATGCGGTCGAGAAACCAGCGATCGTGGCTGATGATCACCGCGCAGCCGGGGAAGTCGACCA
>CAZRWU010000168.1:1953-6845 GCA_964603915.1 uncultured Rhodospirillaceae bacterium | reverse complement strand
GTCTTGGCGGCCGAGTTGATGATCTGGTCGATCGCCTGCATGGCGAAGTTGAAGGTCATGAACTCGACGATCGGCTTCATGCCGGCGAACGACGCCCCGACGCCCAGGCCGGCAAATCCCATTTCCGTGATCGGCGTGTCGACAACGCGCTTGGGGCCGAATTCTTGGAGCAAACCCTGACTCACCTTGTAGGCCCCCTGATACTCGGCAACCTCTTCGCCCATCAGAAACACTTCCGGGTCCCGGCGCATTTCCTCCGCCATGGCGTCCCTCAGCGCCTCGCGCACCGTCATCGTCGCGGTCGGGCCGGTATACTCGGCTTCCGCGGGAATGGCCGAAGCAACCGGCTGCTCCTTCGGGGTCGGCGTCTGCGCCGGAAGTTGCGCCACGTCAGCTTGCGCTGTGTGCCCTTCCCCCAATTTCTGGGCCAGCGGTTCCGTCACGTCCGCGGGAAGCGACTGCCCGCTTCCGGGTTCGGCTCCCGCGGCCCCAATAGCCGACGCATCCTCGCCTTCGGTGAGCAGGATCGCGATCGGCTGGTTCACGGCGACGTTCTCGGTCCCTTCGGGAACCAGAATCTTGCCAATCGTGCCTTCGTCGACCGCTTCCACCTCCATCGTCGCCTTGTCCGTCTCGATCTCGGCGAGAACCTCGCCAGAGGTGACGGAATCGCCCTCGTGTTTCAGCCACTTGGCGAGCTTGCCTTCGGTCATGGTCGGTGACAACGCCGGCATCAGTATTTGGATGGGCATCAAGTCCTCCCGCGAAGAGAATTTTTCTTATGAGCCTAGACTTCGACGAGGACGTCGGTGTAAAGCTCGGCCGGGTCGGGTTCGGGGCTCTGCTGCGCGAAATCGGCGGCTTCGGCGACGATCGCTTTGATTTCTCGATCGATTTCCTTCAACTGACCTTCATCCGCGAGTTTATTATCAAGAAGATGACTGCGTAAGGCGTCGATCGGATCGCTTTCCTTCCGCATCTTGCTCACTTCGTCCTTGGTCCGGTACTTGGCCGGATCCGACATCGAGTGGCCGCGATAGCGGTAGGTCTTCATTTCCATGACATACGGGCCGTTGCCGCTGCGGACGTGCTCGACGACTTTCTCGCCCGCCGCCCGCACCTCCAGCACGTTCATGCCGTTGACGGCTATGCCCGGAATGCCGAAGACTTCGCCGCGGCGGTACAATTCGGTCGTCGCCGAGGCGCGTTCAACCGATGTGCCCATGCCGTACTTGTTGTTCTCAATGATGTAAATAATCGGCAGTTTCCAGAGCGAGGCCATGTTGAACGACTCGTACACCTGCCCCTGGTTGGCGGCGCCATCGCCGAAATAACAGTAGTTGATGCAGCCGTCCTCGCGATACTTGTGAGCGAAAGCAAGGCCGGTTCCCAATGGCACCGATGCGCCGACGATGCCATGTCCGCCGTAAAAACCCTTCTCCCGGCTGAACATGTGCATCGAGCCGCCCTTGCCCTTGGAATAGCCGCCGATCCGGCCGGTCAGCTCGGCCATCACACCCTTGGCGTCCATTCCCGTCGCCAGCATGTGGCCGTGATCCCGGTAGGTCGTGATCACGGAATCGCCATGTATGGCTAACGATTGCAGGCCAACGACCACCGCTTCCTGACCGATGTAAAGGTGACAAAACCCGCCGATGAGGCCCATGCCGTAAAGCTGGCCCGCTTTTTCCTCGAACCGGCGGATCAGCAGCATGTCGCGGTAGAAGTTAATGAGATCTTCCTGAGTGAGGGTGCTTTCGCCGCCCGACTCGCTGGACTTGCCGCCGGTCCGCATGCCGGATCCGGCATCGGTTTCGTCCACCATCGATCCTCCCTGCTGTCTGGCGGGCGGCGACTTGCGGCGCCCCCGCATTATGCGCCAATCATCGACGCCGACGTTTGCGCCCGATCCTATTGCGAATAAAAACCGATGACAACCCTCAAAAACCGCAGTTGATCGATAACATTCTGATGTTAGTAAGGAAATTGGTCGCCAGCCAGCGCCCGCGCCCTCGCGGCCGCCCTTTGGCGCCGTGTCCCATGGAAGGACGTTGCGGCCCGTTATCGAGCATCAACACGAACAGCCGCATGACAGTTCCGGATCATGCCCGTATGCGCGGCTTTCTCAGCGGATGTTGGGGCGCGCGGAGCGGATACCCTCTCGTCTCGACGGCAGCGAAAGACTGCGTGCCGGGGCGGAGGTCCGACCGCCCGGATCAAGAGATTGGTTCGCTCGCTGGAAGTCCTATTTTGCGCTTGGACGCGGATCGCCTGAATGCCGGGAGGCGGCGCCCGAGGTCTGGATCACGATCTCGTCGGGGCGGCCGTAGCCAAGGTTGCGGCGCACCACTTCGTCAAGGAGATCGGCGTCCAGGTTGTCATTGTGCAGCAGGCTGACGCGATGCTCGAGAACCTCCCGTTGACCCCTGATCTGGTCCAGTTCCGCTTGCGCTTCGGCGACCTGTCGCTCGAGTTGGTGCCAAGCCAGGATTCCGCGCTCGCCGTGAACCACGTGATAGGCGAAATAGCAAAGCATGCTCATTCCCAAAAAGGGACCGATCATGAATCGAACGCGCCTTTTCAGTACAATACCCAGATCCATCAGGCCTGCCCTCATGTCCGTCTCGGCTCTGTCTCGGTTCGACAGTTGCATTGATCATGAGGACACTACTATAGCCCGAACCGGATTGCCATTCGATTTGGAAGTGGCTTCGTCACGGCGAAAGCCCGCCTCGCCGCTCAGGCGATGCGCGTCGCCGCGATCAGAAGAAGGCCCGGGGAAGGTCCGGAGGCCGGTGGATCACGAAAGATCCACCGGCCCTTACCTATTACCGGCTTCGGGAATGCAGTCGCCTTAAGGTTGTTCAGTGGCGAAGAATGCGTTTTCCCATGTACTGCGCCGCCGAACCGAGTTGCTCGGCGATGCGAATGAGCTGGTTGTACTTCGCGATCCGATCGGAGCGGCTGAGCGATCCGGTCTTGATCTGCCCGGCATTGGTGGCAACCGCGATATCGGCGATGGTCGAGTCTTCGGTTTCGCCGGAGCGGTGGGAAATTACCGAGGTGTAGCTGGCCTTATGCGCCATTTCCACGGCCTCGAGCGTCTCGGTCAGCGAGCCGATCTGGTTGACCTTGACGAGAATCGAGTTGGCGATGCCCTTCTTGATCCCGTCGGCGAGGCGGGCCGGATTGGTGACGAAAAGATCGTCGCCAACGAGCTGGATCTTCCCGCCGAGTTCTTCCGTCAGGATCTTCCAGCCGTCCCAGTCGTCCTCCGACATGCCGTCTTCAATCGAGATGATCGGGTAGCGGCTGACCAGGTCGGCGAGATACTTGGCGTTGCCTTCGGCGTCCAAGGTTTTGTTCTCGCCGCCGAGAACGTACTTGCCGTTCTTGAAGTATTCGCTCGAGGCGCAGTCGAGAGCCAGGAAAATATCGTCTCCGGGCTTGTAGCCGGCGGCTTCGATCGCCTTCATAATGAAGCCAAGGGCTTCGTCAGCGCTGGCGAGGTTCGGCGCGAAGCCGCCTTCGTCGCCGACGTTCGTGTTCTGGCCTGCGTCTTTCAGCCCCTTCTTGAGGGCATGGAACACCTCGGCGCCCATCCGGATCGCATCGGCCACCGTCGGCGCGGAAACCGGCATGATCATGAATTCCTGAATATCGATGGGGTTGTCGGCATGCGCGCCCCCGTTGACGATGTTCATCATCGGCACCGGCAAGATCCGCGCCTGGGTGCCGCCAATATACCGGTAAAGCGGGAGATCCGCCTCGTCAGCCGCCGCTTTCGCCACCGCCATGCTCACCCCGAGGATGGCGTTCGCGCCGAGGCGGCCCTTGTTGGGGCTGGCGTCGAGATCGATCATCGTTTGGTCGATCTGGACTTGATCCGTGGCCTCCATGCCGCTGATGGCATCGAAAATCTCGCCATTGATGGCTTCGACGGCTTTGGTCACGCCTTTGCCGCCGTAACGGCTCTTGTCGCCGTCGCGCAACTCCACGGCTTCATGAACGCCGGTCGATGCGCCAGACGGGACAGCGGCGCGTCCTCTTGCCCCGGACTCCAGAATGACGTCGACCTCGACGGTCGGGTTTCCGCGACTGTCGATGATTTCACGTCCGATGACGTCGGTTATCGCACTCATGCCAAGCTCCTTCTCCCCCCAGGGGTGCAGTGAATGATGTTAACGGTTTGATCAGAGCGGGACACCCCGTCCCAGCCGGAAGGCAGCGCTCGACTACTTAGCGCGCATCGCCGTCGGCTGGCAAGCATGCCCGGCCGGCGAAAAGGGAACCACGCGCACATTTCTCATCGCCGGCTATTGGAGCCGACGCAGCAGGCGCGGGACGGGTCAGATCGCGATCGGACGCGCTTTCGCCAGCCTGTCGAACGCCAGCAGCGTCGCGACCACGTCGGGGAGCTGCGCCAGCGGGATCATGTTGGGACCGTCGCTCGGCGCATTGTCCGGATCGGGGTGGGTTTCGATAAACACGGCGGCAACGCCGACGGCCACGGCGGCACGGGCGAGAACCGGCGCAAACTCCCGCTGTCCGCCAGACGCATCGCCGCGTCCTCCCGGCTGCTGAACCGAATGCGTGGCGTCGAAGACGACAGGGCAGCCCGTCGCCGCCATGATCGGCAACGCGCGCATGTCGCTGATCAACGTGTTATAGCCAAAGCTCGCCCCGCGTTCGGTCACCAGCACGTTACCGTTGCCGGCCTGCCGAAGTTTATCGACCACCTGGATCATGTCCCACGGCGCGAGGAACTGGCCCTTCTTGACGTTGACGACCCGTCCGGTCTTGGCCGCCGCCACCAGCAGATCGGTCTGGCGGCACAAGAATGCCGGAATCTGCAAGACGTCGACCGCTTCGGCGACGGGAGCGCCTTGTTC
>CAZRWU010000168.1:0-1943 GCA_964603915.1 uncultured Rhodospirillaceae bacterium | reverse complement strand
ATATCGGCGAACACCGGCAACGCCTCGTTCATCCCCACCCCCCGGGCGCCGCGCAAGCTGGTCCGATTGGCCTTGTCGAACGATGTCTTGTAAATCAACCCGACGCCGAGAGCGCACGCCATATCGGCTAACGCATGCGCCGTTTCGAGGGCGTGATTGCGGCTCTCCATCGCGCAAGGTCCGGCGATCAGAACCAGCGGCAGGTCGTTGCCCACGCTCAAACTGCCGATCGTAACGTGAACCGGCGGCGTCATTGCCTGACCCACCTCTTCAAGCGGCGAACGTCCGCCGCCCGCCCCGTCAATCGCGCCGCGCCGGCCAAGCAGATCTTGTCGCCATCCTCGTTGCTGATGCAGCCGCCGGATCGAAAATCGTCCACCGTCGCGCGCCCCCGGCTCAGACCAGCCTCGACTGCGCGATGGCGGCGCGGATAAACGAGGTGAACAGCGGATGCGGCTCGAACGGCTTGGATTTGAGTTCGGGATGAAACTGAACGCCGATGAACCATGGGTGGTCGGGAATCTCCATCATTTCCGGCAGCAAACCATCTGGCGACATTCCAGAAAAGAACAAGCCATGACGTTCGAGAACGCCGAGATAGTTGTTGTTGACCTCATAGCGATGGCGATGGCGCTCGCTGATCCGATCGGTTCCGTAAATCTCTCGAAGACGGGTGTTATCGCGGATAAGGCATTCATAGGCGCCGAGCCGCATGGTCCCCCCCAGATCGCCTCCTTCGGCGCGCTGTTCGATCTGATTGCCGCGCATCCACTCGGTCATCAAGCCGACCACGGGTGCCGGACAAGGGCCGAACTCGGTGGAGCCGGCGCCGGGAATGCCGGCGACGTTCCGAGCGACCTCGACCACCGCCATCTGCATGCCGAAGCAGATTCCGAAATACGGAATCCGGCGCTCGCGCGCGAAGCGGGCCGCGCGGACCTTGCCTTCGGCGCCGCGGCGGCCGAAGCCGCCGGGCACCAAGATCCCGTCCACGCCGTCGAGGCCCTGAATCATATCCATGTCATCGAAGATCTTGGAATCGACCCAGGCGACGTTGACGCGGACGTTGTTGGCGATCCCGCCGTGCGTCAGCGCTTCGGTCAACGACTTGTAGGCGTCGGGCAAGCCCGTATACTTGCCGACCACCGCAATCGTCACCTCGCCTTCAGGCTTGGTGACGCGCGTGACGATTTCCCGCCACTTCGAAAGATCCGGACGCTGCCCCTCGACGCCGAAATGGCGGCAGACAACGGCGTCCAGTCCCTGCTCGTGATATGTGATCGGAACCGTGTAAATGGTGTCGACATCGAGAGCGGGGATCACGGCGTCATCGCGCACGTTGCAGAATAACGCGATTTTGCGACGTTCGGGCTCGGGAATCGGACGATCGGTCCGGCACAGCAACACGTCCGGCTGAATCCCGAGGCTGAGAAGCTCCTTGACGGAATGCTGCGTCGGCTTGGTCTTGAGTTCGCCAGCCGCGGGCAAATACGGCACCAGGGTCAAATGCACATACATCACGTGGCGACGGCCAAGGTCGTTGCCGATCTGGCGGATCGCTTCGAGGAACGGCAGGCCTTCGATGTCGCCGACGGTGCCGCCGATTTCGCAAAGCACGAAATCCTCGTCGCTCAGATCATTGGTGATGAATTCCTTGATCGCATCCGTGATGTGGGGAATGACCTGAATGGTTGCGCCCAGGTAGTCGCCGTGCCGCTCGCGGGCGATCACCTCGGAGTAAATGCGGCCAGTGGTGGCGTTATCGCTGCGGCGGGCGGGCACCCCGGTGAATCGCTCATAGTGACCGAGGTCGAGGTCGGTTTCCGCGCCGTCGTCGGTGACATAGACTTCCCCATGCTGATAGGGGCTCATCGTGCCCGGATCGACGTTGATGTAAGGGTCCAGCTTCCTCAGCCGTACCTTGAAACCTCGCGCTTGAAGCA
>CAZRWU010000167.1:0-6922 GCA_964603915.1 uncultured Rhodospirillaceae bacterium | reverse complement strand
ATCAGACCTTCGATCTCATTGCCCGTCTCGGCGCCAGCGAGGAACAGCTCGATTTCCCGGTGATTTTCGCCTCCGCCATGCAGGGCTGGGCGTCGCCGGACGCGGACGTTCGCGGCGGCGATATGATCCCGCTGTTTCAGACCATCGTCGATCACGTGCCGCCGCCGAAGGTCGATCCGGACGGGCCGCTCCAGCTCCAGGTCAGCGCCCTCGACTATTCGAGCTACATCGGCGTCATCGGCATCGGCCGCATCCGCCGCGGCCGCGCCTGTCGCAACGGCGCCGTCGCCATCGCCACCGCCGACGGCGAGGTGCGCCGCGGCCGGCTTTTGCAGATCCTCGGGTTCCACGGCCTGGAGCGGATCGAACGGCAGGAAGCCGGGGCCGGCGACATCATCGCGTTCACCGGCATCGAGGGCCTGAAGATTTCCGATACGATATGCGATCCGGAGCGCGTCGAGCCGCTTCCCGCGCTCGTCGTCGACGAGCCGACGATCAGCATGACGTTTCAGGTCAACGACTCGCCGTTCGGCGGGCGCGAGGGCAAGTACGTCACCAGCCGCAACCTGCGCGAGCGGCTCGAGCGGGAGCTGATTCATAACGTCGCGTTGCGCGTCGAGCCGACCGCCGATCCGGACAAGTTCAAGGTCTCCGGACGCGGCGAGCTGCATCTCGCCATTCTCATCGAGACCATGCGCCGGGAGGGCTACGAACTCGCCATTTCGCGCCCGGAAGTGATCTTGCGGACCATCGACGGCGAGGTATGCGAACCCTGGGAGACCCTCACCGTCGACGTCGAGGAGGCCCATCAGGGCGCCGTCATGCAAAAGCTGGGCGAGCGGCGCGGCGAGCTGAAGGACATGGTCCCCGACAGCGCCGGCCGGGTGCGGCTCGATTATCTCATTCCCACCCGCGGCTTGATCGGCTTTCGCTCGGAGTTCCTCACGATCACCTCGGGCACGGGCCTGATCTACCATGCCTTCTCGCATTACGGGCCACGGGTCGAGGGGATCGTCGGCGGGCGCGGCAACGGCGCGCTGGTCTCGATGGCGACCGGCAAGGCCCTCGCCTATGCCCTGTTCAACCTGCAGGAGCGCGGCCGGCTGTTCATCGGTCCGGGCGCCGAGGTGTACGAAGGCATGGTCGTCGGCATTCATTCCCGCGGCAACGATCTCGTCGTCAATCCGCTGAAGGCCAAGCAGCTCACCAACATCCGCGCCGCCGGCAGCGACGAGAACATCATTCTCGTGCCGCCGATTCAGACCACGCTGGAGTTCTCGATCGAGGTCATCAACGACGACGAGTTGATCGAGGTCACCCCGAAATCGATCCGCATCCGCAAGAAACTGTTGAAGGAGCACGAGCGCCGGAAGGCGTCGCGCGCCGCATGAGCGGTCTGGCGGCGGGTTGCAAGGGATGGATCGTCGCGCTCGCGGTGCTCGCGTTGGCCGCCTGCGGCGCAACTCCGAGGCAGGAGGAAGCCATGGCGGAGGAGGCCCCCTTCACCGATTTCGCCGCGCTGCGGACCGCGGACAGCCCCAATAACTGGCTGATCGCGCCGTCCGGCTTCGGCCCGGCGCGCGCCGACGAAACGGCGCCGGTGTTCGATGCGCCCGCCGAGCGCGTCGCCGCCATCTGGACCCGGATCGTCGAGGAGCAGCCGCGCGCCCGCGTCCTCGCCGTCTCGCCGGACGGCCTGCGGATCGAGGCCGAGCAAAAGAGCGCGGTGTTCGGCTTTACCGACCGAATCAGCGCCCAAATCCTTCCCGTCGACGCGGCGCGCTCGACCATCATCGCCTACAGCCGCGCGCGGGTCGGCTATTGGGATCTGGGCGTGAACCGCCGCCGCCTCGAAACATGGGTATCACTGCTGCGGGAGCGGACCGAGGGCGGCTAGCGGCTGCGCCTGGGGGGCGGCGCCCTGACCTTTCCCGATAAGCCGCAGCGCCGTTGCAAGACCGAGGGGCTTATAGATCGTGGCCGTGGTCATCACCGGGGATTGGGCGAGAAGCCGCGGATCGACCTCGATGACGACCAGCTGTTGCCGCGCCGCCGGCTTGAATCGCGGCTGGAATTCCTCCGGCAGGCGGTCCGCCACGGAGGTGATGCGGGCGATCCGGCCAATCGCGAGCACGCCCGCCGGCAGGCCGACGATCACCGGCTCGCCGGGTTCGCGCGAGACCAGCGAGGAGCCGTCGAGATAGGCGAGAATGAAGCGCCGGCCCGAGAAGATGCGCATCAGCGGCTCGCCTTTTTTCGCGACGGCGCCCGCCGAGATCGCGACGCCGGTGACGACGCCCGGCTCGTGGGCGCGCACCTCGCCGTGGTTGAACCGGCTGATCAGATCGTCGAGGTAGCGGCGAGTCTGCTCGATTCCGGCGGCGAGGCGAAAGGCTTCCGCGGCAAGCTGATCGCGTTCGGCGGTGAAACCGAGAAGATTACGCCGCGCCTCGAAGCGCCGCAGAGCCTCCGTGCTGACCCGCGAGTTGGACGCCAGTCCGTCGGCGCGCAGCTTGATGAGGGCGTTTTCGACTTCCTGGGTCAGATTGCTGTAGGCGGTGGCCGTCTCGATGGTGGCGTCGAGACGCGCCTTTTGAATCCGCGCCTCGCTCAGCCGCCGCTCCAGCTCGCTGATCCGCATGGCGAACTCGACGAAGTCGCGGCGCAGAGCGAACGAATCGTAGCGCAAAAGCAATTGTCCCGCCTCGACCTGGTCTCCGTCCTGCACCGCCAGCGCGGCGACGCGCGCGTCGAATTCGAGCGCGACGACGCTGTTGCCGGCATAAACGAAGCCGCCCCCGCGCAGCAGATAAAGGTGGCCCAGCGTGATGTGGAACAGCCCGATCACGATGCCGCCGATGACGACAAGATAGATGATCTTGCCGATCCGCAGCGGCTCCCGCCTGATGTCGGCGACCATGCGGTATGGCATGTTCCGGGGCGTTATGTGATGCATCCGAGGACTTCTCAGGTGGCTTTCGCTCGGTCCCTCCGCTTCTCGCGGCTAATACCTCTGGGTTTGCCGCCGCACCTTCCGCGGCACGTAGGCGTCGCCGTAGGAGCCGCGCGCGATCAACTCGTTGGCGTGGGCGTAGAGCCTCACCGTGAACAGCAGAAGGTTGGAGGTCAGCGCGAACAGGGGAAGGTAGGGCAAAAGGCGGAGGTCCTCGATCGGGCGGGAGGAGAGGCTGAGCATGACGAAGAACTTGACGAGGGACGCGAAGGCGTAGGCGGCAAAGACGATGACGAACAGCGTCAGCGAGAAAAATCCGAACTCGCTGATGATCGTTGCGACGTAGACGACATGCAGAACGGAAAGGAGGCCGTTGAAAAAATAGATCTCCAGAAAGCTGAGGGCGAAGACGGCGTCGAAGCCCGGCCGGAGAGGATTGAGCACGCTCGGTCCGGCCTTGCGCAGCCGGTTGCGGATCATCGAGCGATCCCAGCGCAGCCGCTGCCGGGCGAGGGAAACGAAGTTCGCCGGAACGTCGGTCATCGCGATGGCGCGATAAGCGAAGCGGGCTCTCCAGCCGGCCAGGCGAAGGCGGGTGAGAACGTCGCCGTCCTCGCCCGGGCCGACGTCCCAGCCGCCGATGGCGCGGACGGCCTGCGTCCGGTAGAGCCCGAACGCCCCCGACGCGACGAAGTAGAACCCGAGCGCGTCCTTGACGATCCGTCCCAGGGTGACGCTGAAACCGTAATTGATTTGCTGCACCCTCGTTGCGAGCGAGGCGTTCTTGTTGCGGACGCGCAGGTTGCCGCCGACGACGCCGACGCGCGGATCGGCGAAAAAGGCCGACGCGCGCGCGAGGGCGTCGCGATCGAAGGTGGTGTCGGCGTCGGTGACGAGGAACAAGGGGTGGCGGGCGAGGGCCAGCGCGGCGTTCACCGCGGCCGCCTTGCCGCCCCGCGTTCGCAAGGCGATGTAGCTGTCGATCCGTCCGCGCTGCCGCAGTTTCCGGCAGATCCGGTCCGTGTCGTCGGTGGAGCCGTCGTTGACGACGATGATCTGGATCGCCCTCTCGCTTTGCTCGCGCAACGAGGCGACCGTCCGCTCGACGCCGCGCGCCGCGTTGTGGCCGGCGACGACGGCGCTGATCGCGGCTCCTCGGTAAGATCCTCCGCCGCCGCGCCCTTCGGCGGTCCCATCACGGCGGAACAAGATGAACCATCCGAGGACGATGGCGCCGATCAGAAAGCGGGGCACTTCGACATAGATGAGAATCCAGAAGGTCGCGAGCAGGCTCTCGACGCTCTGGTTGAATAGAAACTGCAGCGCGTCGGCGGTCATCGGTCCGGCGCCGCGGCGGCGGCGAGGAACTGCTCGACCTCTTCCGCCTGCCAGGTCAGACGGTCGAGAAGCGACGCGTCGAACACCGGAAGCAGCGCGTTCATCATGCGCTGCCGCACCGCGTTCGCGTCTTCCTGACTGGCCGCCGGCATGAGCAGATAGATGTTTCCTCTGTCATAGGCGACGGTGTCCGTCTCGCGGATCAGCTTGACCAGTTCGATGCCGATCTTGACGAGAAGCCTGATCTCCTCGCCGCTCGTCTGGCTCTCGGCGATCGCCCGGTCGAGGCACACCGTCATCAGCAGCGTCTGGACGATGGTGCGGTTGCCGAGCGCGGCGAACTTGCGGGCGATCATGAACAAGGTATCCAGCGGCATCAGCGGCAAGTGCTTTTCCAGGAGCCGGGCCGGGTCGAACAGCCGCCCCTGACCGCTCAACACCGCATGCATGCCGATGCCGGTGAGGGTGTACTCGAAGATGCGCAGCTTCGGCGCGTCGGTCGCCGGAAACGAGGCGTCACAGGTCAGGCATCGGCCATGGACGATCGTCTCGGCCCCGACGTGGCCGCACCCGCCGCAGACCGTAATTTCCCCGGGTTTGTCGTAATCGAGCCCGAAATGGCGCAGCTCGCGGCGACACTTCGGGCAGATGTAAAGATTGTGGCGGCTGGCGAACTGCGTTTCCGGGGCTTGATGCCCGCAGCGAAAGTGATGGACGAGGTCGACGATGCGAACGTCGGGCGAGGCGCACGCTTGGCACCCGTCGCGAAAAAGAAGCTGGATGCTCCCGCACGACGGGCAGGCGTGCGCGACCTCGACAAGATGCTCGGCGAGAAATCCCGATGCGACGAGGGAGACGAGAAGAGGGGTGGTGTCGGGACCGCCGCCGGCGGCGGCGAGCGCCAGGTCGCACGCATGGCCGTAGCCGCGCCGCCATTGCGCCCCGATGGAAGCGCAAATGCGATTGCCGCGCGTGAAGGCGAATCCGAGGGCGAGGCGGTAGAGGTCGTCCTTGTAGCTGCGTCCGACCGCGGCATGAAGCTCGCGCACGCGAAGCGCCGTCGCGCGGGCGTCGCGAAGCTGCTCGCGCCAGCGCGCCGCGTCGACAGGAGGGTCCACGAGGATGACGGGTTTGAGGGGATCGTCCTGGAGCAGGACCTTCAAGTCGGCCTCGCCGAGCGATTTCGGCAGACACAAGACTTCCGCCTCATCGACATAACCGGCGCTCTCCCATCCGGCGCTCAACGGCGCGTCGAGAGGAGCATCGAATCCCCAGAACAGGCGCGGCGCCGGGTCTTCGCGGTCTTCGCGCGGGGCGCCTGATCCATCTTCAAGGAGCGCATCGGCCATTGTTCAACCGGCTATATTTGAGAAACGCGGATCTACCCTCAAAGGTATAAGATTTACCCCGTATGGGGGCAATAGTGATTGTGGCTGCTTCGGCATTCCCTTGTTGACGGCGGCATTCCCATCCGCGCCCCGGGGGATGATTCGAGCGGCAAAAAGCGGCGATTCTCGCTGTTCTTGTTCCGGTCTCTTTTTGTCTGAAAGGTTAATGATTCGTTGCGCCGCCGTGCGGGACCGGAAGAATAGGCGAGGAAACGGGATGGGCGGTGTTGTCAAAAAGCCGGCGCGCCGTCACAGTCGCGCTTCAGCCATGCGGACCTGTTATGGCATGTCATCGCGGGAGAAACGGAACACGATGAAATTCTACGACTGCAAGACTGCGCCGAGCCCCCGGCGCGCGCGAATTTTCCTTGCGGAAAAGGGTTTGACGGTGGAGACGGTGCAGGTCGATCTGGCCGGCGGCGAGCATTTGTCGGAGGCGTTTCGCAAGATCAATCCGTGGTGCACGGTGCCGGCGCTCGTGCTTGACGACGGCACGACCATCAGCGAGGCCGTCGCCGTCTGCCGCTACCTCGAAGAAGCCTATCCCGATCCGCCGCTGATGGGCCGCGACGCCAAGGAAAAGGCGATCGTCGCGATGTGGGACCATCACTGCGAGGTCGACGGGTTCCTCGCCGTCGCCGAGGCGCTGCGCAATGCCTCTCCGCGCATGCGCGGCCGCGCGCTTCCCGGCTTCGCCGACGTCGCCCAGATACCGGAGCTGGTCGAGCGGGGCAAGGCGCGGGTTCAGCGCTTTTTCACGGAGCTCGATGATCGCCTCGGCGAGAGCGCATACGTCGCCGGCGACCGCTACACCATCGCCGACATCACCGCCCAGGTCACGGTCGATTTCGCGGCGTGGATCAAGCTCAGGCCCGGCGAGGAGCACGGCCACCTCCGACGCTGGCACGAATCGGTGAGCCGGCGCGCCAGCGCGGCCGCTTGAAAACAGGGCCGCTCATGGCGGCGATTCAGCGGTTGGCCAACGGAATCGTTGCCGGCGAGACGCTGCTGGACCGCCGGGCCGGCCCGCGCTTATGGTTGGCCATCAAGGGCGCGAAGCGCCCGGCGACATCCTGACTTGGCGAAACGAGAGGTAAGAACGATCATGGCGAAGCAGATGCATTGGGTGCTTATCCTGGCGGTCCTGGCCGCCGCCGGCGTTTCGGGGTGCAACACGATTCGCGGCGTGGGACAGGACGTCCAGGCGGCGGGCGGCGCCGTCGCCGGGACGGCGGAACGAACC
>CAZRWU010000166.1:3486-6948 GCA_964603915.1 uncultured Rhodospirillaceae bacterium | reverse complement strand
CTCGCCGCGGCGGAATTGGTGTGCAAGGTCGAGAGCACGAGGTGGCCGGTCAAGGCGGCCTGGGCGGCGATCTCGGCCGTTTCCAGATCGCGGATCTCGCCGATCATGACGATGTCCGGGTCCTGGCGCAAAATCGAGCGTAGGGCGTTGGCGAAGGTCAGGCCGATCTGCGGCTTGACCTGAATCTGATTGACTCCCTCGAGCTGATATTCGACCGGATCCTCGACCGTCAGAATCTTCTTCTCGGGCGTGTTCAACCGCAAAAGGGACGTATAGAGAGTGGTCGTCTTGCCGCTGCCGGTCGGCCCGGTCACCAGCAGGATGCCGTTCGGCTGCTCGATCACGTCGATGTAGATCTTGAGGATCCGATCGTCGAACCCGAGGGCGGCGAAGTCGAAGCTCTGCTCGCCCTTGTCGAGGATGCGCATGACGACGCTCTCCCCGTGCATGGTCGGCAGCGTCGAGACGCGGAAGTCGATTTCCTTGCCGCGGACCGCCAGCTTGATGCGCCCGTCCTGCGGCAACCGGCGCTCGGCGATGTTGAGCTTGGCGAGAATCTTGACGCGGGAGACGATGGCCGCCTTGAGCTGGCTCGGCGGCGGCTCGATGTCGCGCAGCACGCCGTCGATGCGGAAGCGGACGCGAAGCTTGTTCTCGAACGGCTCGATGTGAATGTCGGATGCCCTCGCCTCGACGGCGCGCGCGATGAAGAGATTGACGAGCCGGATCACCGGCGCTTCGCTCGCCATGTCCTTGAGGCGCTCGGCATCCTCCTCCGCCGCGTCGACAACCCCCTCCGGATCGACCGTAGCGGCGCCGCCGCGCTCGTAAAGCCGCTCCAGCGCGTTCTCCAGCTCGGCGGGGACGGCGACTCGCCGCTGCACGGCCTTGCCCGTGGCGAGGGCGACGGCTTGCGCGGCGAAATCGTCGAGCGGATCGGCCAGGGCGAGCGCGACCGCGGTCGCCGACTCCGCCAGCGGCAACACGCGCGCGCTCTTGAGGAACCGCACCCCGAGAACGCCATCCAGGATCGGCTCGTCGGGATAATCGGCGGCGGCGGCAAGGGGAAGACCGAGAGCGTCGGCCAGGGCGATCGCGACGTCGCGCTCGCCGACGAGGCCCAGCTTGATCAGCAGGATGTGCAGCCGATCGTCGCTCTCCGCCTTGACCCTGCGCGCCCGCTCGACGCCGCCCGGGTCCAGCTTGCCGCGCTCGATCAGCAACCGGCAGACCGCCGACTCAACGTCCGGCGTCGCGTCATCGATTGTGTAAGCTGTGTCCATCTCAATCGCGCGGCGCCGTCAACGCCGGCGCCTTACCATCAATCCGCCTTCCTGTATCCGAGTGTATCAGGATTGTCGGCAAACCGGCATCCTTTACGCGGATGACGCGACGACAATGGGACCATAAAGCCAAACCAGCCATATCCCCAGGCACAAGAAGGTCCCGAACGGGATCCGGTCCGTCGCGCTCACCGCCCTTCCCGCCGCCATTTTCATGAGAATCGCAATAAGCGCCGCCGTCGCCGCCCACAGAACGACGCCCGGCAGCCCCACCCAGGAGACCCAGGCCCCGCCCGCGCCGAACAGCTTGGCGTCGCCGATCCCGAGCCCTTCGCGGCCCCTCGCCCACCGGTAGACGAGAGCGACCAGAAGGAAAGAGCCGATTCCCGCGGCGGCGCCGACGCCGTGATCGGCGATCGCGCCGCCACCGCCCAGGCCGGCGACGAGCAGGCCGAGAGCGAGCAGAGGCAGGGTCAGGGAGTCGGGCAGGATCAGGCAGCGCCAGTCGAGGATCGCGAGCGCGAGCAGGATCCAGCCGAGGACGCACGTCGCCCACAGCATGCCGCCGGCGGGAACGACCGCGGCGGCCCACAGCGCCACAACGGCCGCGGCGATCTCGATCCCGGGATAGAACAGGCTCAACCGCGCGGAGCAGTACCGGCAGCGCCCGCGCATGGCGAGCCAGCTCACGACGGGGACGAGATCGACGGCTTTCAGCCGCCGCCGGCAGTGCGGACAACGCGATCCGCCCCAGACCACGCTCTCGTCTTGCGGCAGCCGGAGGACCAGCACGCCGAGAAAGCTGCCGATGACCGGCGCGAGGGCGACCGGCATCCACCACGACGTCAGCAGGACATTCACAACGGGCGCATTCTCAGGCATTTGACCCTTGGCGGGCAAGCGGGAGCCGATGCTTTCGCTCGTCTCGGCTCACGCGGTTGGAGGCGTTGCAGGTCCGGCGATGAGATTCTCAGGCGCGACGGTCGGACTGTTCGCCAAGAGTTATAGAATTCAGTTGTCGCGGTGAACAGGCTGGCTTGTCGGGGATATTCGTTGCCATATCGGGCAATTCAGCCGCCTGCTTGGAATGTCGGGCAAGACTAATCCACAGTCCTGGCATCACTATTTTCTAATAAAAATAATTATAATAATCGATTCAAGCTCGGATGCGAAAGAAGGCACATGTACTTCATCATCAAAATATGATAGAATTCTTTTTGAAAGCCAGAACTGGCTTTCGTGCAATCAGCACGAGAATAAGGGGGGATACAGCCATGAAAATCAACAAAAAAGGGTTTCTTGCTGGGACTTTACTCGCTGCCGGACTTGCCTTTTCGTACTCGGCATCTGCCCAGATAGCCCAAGTGGCCGCCCAGCCCGGTGTTACACCGCAGATGACGGCCGCGTGGTGGCAGTGGGCGGTATCCATCCCAACGTCTGTCCATCCGCTACGTTATTACCCTGATACTGATGTTGGCGCCGTCGATCCGAGCAGCGTCGACTGCATGGTCGGACAGCATGGCGATGTCTGGTTTCTTGGCGGAAAATTCAAGCAGGTCGATGTCTCTCCTCCAGGCGACGCGCAGACCGCGCGGCAAACAGCGAACACGACCGAACCCGATATCATACGAGAATGCGAGGTGCCGCTGGGTATGCCGATCCTGATGCCGGTGTTCAACGCCGGATGCAACGCCGCAGAGGAAATCTATCTCAATAATATTCCAGATGAATGGGACTATCGAACGCGAGTTGGGTTTCTTCGCGACGACTGCCTCAAGGTGTTAACCGACGCCATTGTGAAGAGTACCCTGGAAGCGAAATTCGGCTTGGCAGGCCAAGAAATGCCGCTCAACATTCAGAGGGTTAGGACAGCGCAGCCGTTTTCGATAACCTATGCGCGCGATCAAATCCTGCCGGACGGGTGGGAGCCCAACCCCACACTCGCCTTGGCCGACGGCTACTGGGTTCTCGTCAGGCCGCTGCGCGCCGGCGAGTATGTCCTCGAGACGTTCGGCGAAGCCCCCGCTTTCGAGTTTAGTGTGCGGATCCGTTATCTTCTTAAGGTAATTGCTCCGGAGGACCAAGTAGGCCTGCAGTAGCCACCGCACCCGCGACACCGGACGCAGCCGAAGCGAGAAATAGCCAGCCCTTAGCGCGCCGCGGAAAGCCGGCGAAGGGT
>CAZRWU010000166.1:0-3386 GCA_964603915.1 uncultured Rhodospirillaceae bacterium | reverse complement strand
GCCTCGCCGGCCGCCCCTGCCGGAAATCAACCGTTTGAAATCGCAGACGGGGCCTGTAACATCGGCGGCGGTCGGCGTTCCTGACGGCGCTCCGAGCGGCGAGCGATCCGCGACGGAGCCCGCCTTGCCGGCGCCGACTTCCGGACCCTGCCCAGAGCTGCAATGGCAACCATCGCCTTTCGCCACGTCGACAAGATCTTTCCCGACGGAACCCACACGATCTTCGATCTCACCCTCGACGTCCGGGACGGCGAGTTCATGGTCATCGTCGGTCCCTCCGGCTGCGGCAAGTCCACCGTGCTGCGCATGCTCGCGGGCCTGGAGAGCGTCAGCCGGGGCGAAATCCTGATCGACGGCCGCGTCGTCAACGACTGGCCGCCGCAGCGGCGCAACATGGCCATGGTGTTCCAGGATTACGCGCTCTATCCGCACATGAGCGTGCGCGACAACCTGGAATTCCCGCTGCGCCTGCAGAAGCTTCCGCGCGACGAAATCGAGCGGCGGATCGGCGACACGGCGCAACTCCTCGACCTCGGGGCCGTGCTCGCGCGCAGGCCCCGGCAGCTCTCCGGCGGGCAGCGGCAAAGGGTGGCCATGGGGCGCGCCGTGGTGCGGCGCCCCGGCGTCTTTCTGATGGACGAGCCCTTGTCCAACGTCGACGCCAAGCTGCGCGTCCAGATCCGCACCGAGATCGCGGCGCTGCAGGCGCGGCTGGGGACAACCACCATCTACGTCACGCACGACCAGGTCGAGGCGATGACCCTGGGCCAGCGCGTCGTGCTCTTGCGCGGCGGCGTGGTGCAGCAGATCGCGCCTCCCCAGGAGTTGTACGACCATCCCGCCAACATTTTCGTCGCCACCTTTCTCGGCAACCCGGGCATGAACGTCGTTCCGGTGGAGCTTGCCCGCGACGGCGACGGCCGCCCGATGATCGAGCTGTTCGACGAGGGTCCGATGCCGCTGGAACGTTGCCGCGGTTGGCGTTCGGAGACGAACCAGGCGGATACGGCGTGGATCGGGTTCCGGCCGGAGGCCCTGTCCGTGTTCGACGGCAACCCGGACCGGCTGACCCTTACCGTCGATGTAACCTCGGTGGAGGCTCTCGGCCACGAGCACCTCGTCTACGCCCGGCTCCCCGACGCCGCGTCCACCCGCTCAAAAGCGTCGCCGACGGTCACGGCGGCGCAGGCGGCGGAGTTCGGGACCACGCCCGGCACGATCGTCGCCCGGCTTCCCGCCGGCGTCGAACCCGGACGCGGCCGCGCGCTGCGGCTTGCCGTCGATCCCGCTCGCCTCCACGTGTTCGGCGCCGACGGCCGCGCCATGACGGATCGCCGCGAGTCGCCCGCGGGCGGCTCCGGCGCGGGGCCCCCCGGCGTCGGCTCCGGCATGCAGGGGCGGCGCGAGGACGACGCTCCCGAGGGGGATACCGATCGCCAGCGCCCGGCAAGCGACGCTCCCTCGACGGCGGGATGGCTCCGCAACGCCATCCTGCGCGGCCGCTTTATCCTGCTCGCCTCGCTGCTGGCCTTCCTGCTCGCTTGCGACCGGGCCGACCCTAGGGTTGCCCTCGACTTCTGGGCGTTCGGCCGGGAGGGCGAGGTGGTCCGCACCCTGATCGAGCAATTCGAGCGGGAGAACCCGGAGATCCGCGTGCGCGTTCAGCAGATCCCGTGGAGCGCGGCTCACGAGAAGCTGCTGACCGCTTTCGCGGGGAACGCCATGCCGGACGTGTTCCAGCTCGGCAACACCTGGATACCCGAGTTCGTGGCGGTGAACGCCCTCGCCGCGCTCGAGCCGATGCTGACGGCGTCGGATCGCTTCGACGAGAACGACGTCTTTCCCGGCATCATGAAAACCAACGAGATCGACGGAACGACGTACGGTCTGCCCTGGTATGTCGACACGCGGCTGATCTTTTACCGGAGGGACATCCTGCGCGCCGCCGGCATCGACGCGATGCCGTCCACCTGGAGCGGGTGGCTCGACGCTCTCGAGGCCATCGCCCGGAGCGACGCCGGCGCCGCCTACCCCATCCACCTGCCGATCGACGACTGGACGCCCGTGGCGGTCTTCGCGTTGCAGCGGAACGCCGAGTTGCTGAAGGACAACAACAGCTACGGCAACTTCCAGAGCGACCGCTTCCGCGAGGCCTTCGATTTCTATATCGACATATTCCGGCGCGGCTTGGCTCCGGCCGAAGGCGGCGCGCAGGTCTCGAACCTCTACCAGGAATTCGCCAACGGCTATTTCGCCATGTTCATCAGCGGCCCATGGAACATCGGCGAACTCAAGCAACGCTTGCCGGAGCGCCTGAGCGACGCCTGGGACACCGCGCCCATGCCGACGCCCGACCCGGACTCGCCATCCGGTGAACAGGCGCCGGGCGTCTCGCTGGCGGGAGGCGCGAGCCTGGTGATCCATCGCGGCTCGGATCACCAGGCGGAAGCGTGGAAGCTGATCGAGTTCCTGACGGCGAGCGCGCAGCAGATCGAGTTCTACCGGCTGACGGGCAACCTCCCCTCCCGCCTGTCGGCGTGGAACGACGCCGATCTCGCCGAGATGCCGGCGATGGCCGCTTTCTGGCGGCAGCTCCAGCATCTGGAGCCGACCCCTCAGATTCCCGAATGGGAGCGGATCGCCCATCTCATCTCGCGAACCTGCGAGACGGTCATCCGCGGCAATCGCGATCCCGAACGCGCGCTGGCGGCATTGGACGCGGCGGCGGATCGCATCCTGGAGAAGCGGCGATGGTTGCTGAGACAGGCCGCCGAGATCCGGTGACGCCGCAGCCGCAGCCTCCGGTCCGCCGGACGCGCGGGCTTGACGGGAACGGCGGGATTCGCGCCGGCCATTGGTTCGTGGCCCCGGCGCTGCTGCTCATCGCCGTCTTCTTCGCGACGCCGATCGCAAGCGCGCTGTTTTTGAGCTTCACCGACTTCGACATCTATGCCCTGGGCAGCTTGCGCAACCTCCGCTTCAATGCGCCCGACAACTACGTCAACCTGCTCGGCAGCGCCCTGTTCTGGAAGGCGCTGTGGAACACGTTCTATTTCGTCGCCCTGGGCGCTCCCTTGTCGATCGGCGTCTCCCTCGGCGCGGCGCTGCTCGTCAATTCGCAGCTGGTCCGGTTCAAAAGCCTGTTCCGCACCGTGTTCTTCCTGCCGGTCGTGACGACGCTGGTGGCGATGGCGGTGGTCTGGCGCTACCTTTATCACCCCCGCTACGGGCTGTTGAATTACGGCCTCGGTCTTGTCGGCATCGATCCCATCGACTGGCTGGGGGATCCGACATGGGCGATGCCGGCCATCATCCTGATGGCGGTATGGAAGAACTTCGGCTTCAACATGGTCATCTTTCTGGCCGGATTGCAGAGCATCCCGCAG
>CAZRWU010000165.1:0-6993 GCA_964603915.1 uncultured Rhodospirillaceae bacterium | reverse complement strand
GGGAACGGCGGCCGCCGCGCTCGGCGGCGTCACCGCCGTTTTCGAGATGCCGAACACCAAGCCCGCCACCGTTTCCGCGCCGCTGCTCGCCGATAAGTGCCGCCGCGCCAAGGGCCGCGCCTGGGTCGACATGGCCTTTTTCATCGGCGCGACGCCGGCCAATGTCGGCGATCTCGCCGTCCTGGAGCGCCTGCCCGGATGCGCCGGCGTCAAGATGTTCATGGGCAGCTCGACGGGAGATCTGCTGGTTTCCGAGGATGCCGACGTGGCCAAGGCTCTCGCCAACGGCGAACGCCGCATGGCCGTCCACAGCGAGGACGAGAGCCGCCTCAAGGAACGCTTTACGATCGTGGAGGGCGGCGCGGAACCGGCGATGCACGCCGAATGGCGCGACGCCGAAACGGCGCTGCGGGCGACGCGCCGCCTCCTCGCCTTGGCCAAGGGCGCCAAGCGCCGCGTGCATGTCCTTCACGTCAGCACCGCCGAGGAGTTGCCGTTGTTGCAGGCGCACCGCGACGTCGCGACAGTGGAGGTCACGCCGCAACACCTGACGCTGTCCGCCCCGAGCTGCTACGAAGAACTGGATACCTACGCTCAGATGAATCCGCCGATCCGCGACGCGCGTCATCGCGACGCCCTGTGGCGGGCGCTTCGGGGCGGCCTCGTCGATTGCATCGGATCGGACCACGCGCCCCATGCCCGCGACGAGAAGAACCTGCCGTACCCGCGCAGTCCATCGGGGATGCCGGGGGTGCAGACGCTGGTCCCGGTGATGCTGAACCACGTCGCCGCCGGGCGTCTCAGCCTGGAGCGCTTCGTCGATCTGACCAGCGCCGGGCCGGCGCGGGTATTCGGCATCGCCGCGCGCGGACGCCTCGCCCTCGGCTACGACGCCAGCATCACCGTCGTCGATCTCAAGCAGCGCAAGATGATCACCAATCAATGGATCGCCAGCCGTTGTGGCTGGACGCCGTTCGACGGGATGACGGTGACCGGCTGGCCGGTGATGACCCTCGTCGGCGGCCGCGTGGTCATGCGCGACGGCGCCCTTATCGGCGATCCGGGCGGCGCGGCGGTGCGGTTCCTTGAGTGCCTGTAACCCCTCGGTCCGGCAGCGGCGACGCTGGGCGGCGTTGACCGGCCGGTCGCAACGGGTCAACAATGCCATCCGCAAGGTCCGCATCAACGGGCCGCGAAACACAGCGGAGGAGCAGCATGGCCGCAAGCGCCGACATCAAGGCCCTCGTCCTCGACGAGTCGGAAGGCAAGGTTTCACCCCGCATCGCAACCCTCGACAACGCCGCGCTGCCGGCCGGCGATGTCGTCGTCGCGGTTCATTATTCCGACCTCAACTACAAGGACGGCATGGTCGTCAAGGGCATCGGCAAGCTGGTGCGAAGCTATCCGCACGTCCCCGGCATCGATTTCTCCGGCGTTGTCGAATCCTCCGAGTCGCCGGCATTCAAGCCCGGCGACGACGTTGTCCTGACCGGCTGGCGGGTAGGGGAGATCCACTGGGGCGGCTACGCGACCAAGGCGCGGGTCAAGGCCGACTGGCTGGTGCCGCTGCCCGAGGGAATGTCGCTGAAGCAGGCGATGGCGATCGGCACCGCCGGCTTCACGGCGATGCTGGCGCTGATGGCGCTGGAGGAGCATGGCCTGAAGCCCGACAACAAGGGCGAGGTGCTGGTGACCGGCGCGTCCGGCGGCGTCGGCAGCATTGCCGTCGCCCTTCTCGCCAACCTCGGCTACCGCGTCGCCGCCGCCACCGGCAGCGCCGAGGCCGCCGAGTACCTGAAAGGACTTGGCGCCGCGACCATCGTCGGCCGGGACGAACTCACGGCGGCGAAGGGGCCGCTGGGGCCGGAGCGCTGGTCCGGCGTGATCGAGAACGTCGGCGGCAAGACCCTCGGCGGCGTCATTCCCTCGATCTGCTATTGGGGCAGTTGCGCCGCCGTCGGCAACGCCTCGGGCATCGAATTCACCACCTCGGTGCTGCCGTTCCTGCTGCGCGGCGTCAACCTGCTCGGCATCGACTCGGCAACCTGTCCGCGCGAGCGCCGCCTGGTCGCGTGGCCGCGCCTCGCCCGCGAGTTGCCGATGGACAAGCTGGACGAAATGGTCTCGGTGATCTCGCTCAAGGAGATCCCGGAGCACGCCGGCAAGATCCTCAAGGGCGAGATCAAGGGGCGGACGGTGATCGACGTTCGCGCCTGAGCCGGGCGAGGGATCGGTTCTCCCCACGAACCCTGCCGAGGCGGCGGATGGGCCGGTGGCGGGAAGGAGCGGGCCGGCCTCTCGCGCTTGACACCCCCCGCCATTCGGCCATATTCGAGCCGGAAGGCCCCATCATGCGCGGCCGGAAGCCTCGGGGGCGGAGTAGCTCAGTTGGTTAGAGCAGCGGAATCATAATCCGCGTGTCGGGGGTTCGAGTCCCTCCTCCGCTACCAACCTTTCCAACGCTACATATAGTAACATTATACTGCTCGAAACGTATACAGAGTAATTTTGTTGGACTTTATGAAGAATCAGAATTTAGATCCGGAAATACTAACAGTTCTGGCTTTCCTCTTGAATAAAATTTCATCCCTGTAATAAAATTTTTGTCAATCGACCACACTGTCTCGCCATCGCTTTTTAATTGATTATCTTGTTCGTCGCTTGGAATTTGTTGTTCATTGGCCTCCGTCGCCGCAACAACGCGTGACAACCTTTTAAAATGAATTGTTCCACCGACGTCGAGCAAAATGGCGATAGGTTTCGTCGTACAAACAGCTTCCGAGCCAACCCCATCCGTTGTCTCCACTACATCGTCCAAATGCTGACAGGCGTTTCCTTTGATGAACAGGGTTGCGACTATACCACCGCCCAGGTTATGCGCTCTGAGTGCCCCTGTCATGAAAGAAATACCACCTGGATAGATGAACAGTAAAATCAACATGAATATGAAAGCCAAAACAAGTATTCCGCGCCAGCCTGCTCGTACGCCTATATAAAACATCGCAAACTGTATAAAAAGTAAACATAAAAACATAAGCGCAACTACAATATTTGGGTTATTAGTATCATAGTTCGCTATAGCTGGAACTTTTATTAAAGTAAAAAACATAGCTATCAGCCAAAATATAGAAAATATATTAAAAGCATATATGTAAAAAACTGAGGAGCATAAATCATCTTTTTTATTTGTACTATGTCTCTCGATAATATTTTTTCGGTCCTTCTTAAAGTAAAACATTTGCAGTAAGAGCCAAGCTTGAATCAAAAAAATAAATAATATTGTAATTAATGTAAAATTGAGAAAAAATTCTCTGGTATCAGGAAATAAAATTCGAACTATGATGAGAATATAGCACGTAATGAGTGGAGTGAAAATGTTGAAAAATTGCCTTAGGACTTTCGAGAAAAGCCTAAATCGAACAAGACCTCCTTCTGAGGCCCATTTCATCAATCTATAACTTTCTTGTGAGGCGAACAACCCCATATAAATTGGCAAAATGCATAAGACTGCTGTCAGTATTAGTGGTAGGGCTATGACCGCAGACAGCATTATCATGTTAGGGATAAAGGTGAATGGGAAAGGAATAGAATATGTGGATGTATAACCAAGTAGAATGTAATATGTAAATATACTTAGCGTCACTGTAGCAATAGGTAAAGATTTAAGAAAAACATCTATTAAATACGATGATATAATAGTAAAAATCTGAGATTTTTCTCTATTATTTATTTCTGAAGATTTAGCAATACCGTTATTCATTGCGATTTTTCTCAAACGAGCGATGACACAGGAGCGATCAAGGTGGGGGCGGCCACCTTTGAGGTCTGTCGTCCGACCTGGATTTATTGTAGAAAAGAGCACTCAATGAGCCAATTTAGGAAAGTGCTAATGCAAAAAATGCGTTGATGCACTATATTATTTTCAAGACGTCTACGGGCTCTCCACTACGGTTAAGAGGTTAATCATGAAAAAGCGGCGAACGCCGAAACGCCGGACCGCGACGTCCCTGCCGATGATGTTCTTCCAGATGGCCACGGCATCGGCCGAGACCATTGCCCGCCGGACGGAGATGATGCTCTCGGGCGGCTGTTCCTCCGCGGAATATCAGCGCATGGTTGCGGAAAAGGCGAAGGCGGCGATGGAAACCGCCGTGGTGCTCACCAAGCCGGGAGCCGGCAAGCGCAAGGACACCGCGACGAAAGCGATCGCGCCTTGGCACCGCGCCGTCGTCGCCAACGCCAAACGCCTGCGCAGGAAGTAGCCGCAACTTGCTTGCATTCTCGACGACACGACCGCGCCACTGTTGCTGCGGCAAACTCACGATGGCGCATTACGTTCCTTTATCCTCCGCATAGATCGTAATCCAGTCTTTCTCTGGTACGATCGGTGCGAAAAGGCGGAAGTAAGCCGATCCTGTTGCACCTTCAAACGGCACAACTTTGGGGCGATTGTTCTCTGTCAGGTAGCGGAACGTTGTTGGGATCGGGTGCGTTGGGCTATTGAGGAATACGCTTGGCGCTTTGAGCAGCCTGAACGCTCATCTCCTTGCAAAGGGAGGTTCTGATGTTTGCCATTCATCCCCGTGCCCGCACCACCCCGGCCGTCCGTCAGGAGATCGCCCGCTCGCTTGAGCCGACAGGCGTGCTGGCGCGCCGCTTCGGGGTCAGCAGCGAGACCATCCGCAAGTGACGCAAACGCGGTCCCGACGATTGCCAGGATCGCTCGGCGCGGCCGCGGCGCTTGCGCTGGCGCGCCACCGACGAGGAGCGGGCCATTGTCTGCGAACTGCGCCGAATGACCGGCTTCGCCCTCGACGATCTCACCTTCACGGCGTGTCACTTTTTCCCGCACCTTAACCGTGACTCCATCTACCGCATCCTCAAGAGCGAAGGATTGCACCGGCTCCCCCGGCCATCGCCCACCACGCCGCACAAAGAGCCCCGGGCGTTCAAGCCCTACGACCTCGGTTTCATCCACATCGACATCAAACACCTGCCCAAGCTGCATGTGATCGGTCGGGGCCCGCGCCAGCGCTTTCTATACGTCGCCATCGACCGCGCCTCGCGGATGGTTCACCTGGCGGTCAAGGATGAGGAAACACCCGCCCGACCCCAGCCACGTGGCGGCCGTCACGGCCGAGGCACAACGCGCCGTCATCAGCGCAAAGGAGGTGTCGGAACTTGACAGCTAGACGTTGAACCGGAACAGAATGACGTCGCCGTCCTGGACGACATAATCGCGGCCTTCCTGACGGATCCGGCCCGCTTCCCGGGCGCCCTGCTCGCCGCCGCAGGCTATGAAATCGGCGCAGGAAATCGTTTCGGCGCGGATGAAGCCACGCTCGAAATCGGTGTGGATTTTGCCCGCGGCGCTCGGCGCCTTCGCGCCCTGCTCGACCGTCCATGCCCGCGTCTCCTTGGGGCCGGAGGTGAAGAACGTGATCAGATCGAGAAGCCGGTAGCCGGCTCCGATGACCCGGGTCAGGCCAGTCTCCGCCAACCCGAGAGAGTCCAAAAAAGCCGCCTTTTCCCCGTCATCGCCGATCTCGGCAATTTCGGCCTCGATCCGCGCCGAGATCGCCACCGCCTCCGCGCCGTCCTCGGCCGCCCGCGTCGCGACGCGCTGGGACCAGATGTTGCCGGAAGCGGCGCTGTCTTCATCGACGTTGCACACGAACAGCACCGGTTTGGCCGTCAGCAGTTGCAGGCTGCCGAAGGCCTTTCGCTCGTCCTCGCCGATCGGAACGACGCGCGCCGGACGGCCATCCCGCAACGCCTCAAGCGCTCGTTCGGCGACCGCCGACAGATCCTTCGCCTCGCGATCGCCCCCTCGCGCGCGCTTGACCAACGACGCGACCCGGCGCTCCAGGCTGTCAAGATCGGCAAGCATCAACTCCGTCTCGACAACCTCGGCATCGCGCAGCGGGTCGACGGAACCGGAGATATGGGTCACGCCTTCGTCCTCGAAGCACCGCAGCACGTGGACGATGGCGTCGACCTCGCGAATGTTGGCGAGGAACTTGTTGCCGAGCCCTTCTCCCCGGCTGGCGCCATGGACCAAGCCGGCAATGTCGACAAACTCCAGTTGCGTCGGGACGGTCTTTTGCGATTTCGAGATGGCGCTGATCTTTTCGAGCCGATCATCGGGAACCGCGACCCGGCCGACGTTCGGCTCGATCGTCGTGAACGGGAAGTTCGCGGCTTCCGCAGCGGCAGTGGCGGTCAGCGCGTTGAACAACGACGACTTGCCGACGTTCGGAAGCCCGACAATGCCGCAGTTAAACCCCATCCGGTCCTCTCGTCGACTCGCGTTCAACGCCGGCCGCCGCCCCATCTTCGCTCGACGGCCGCGCCTTCGGCGGATTCACGGCGAGGGCCACCTTGCTCATGAACGTCGACGCGTCGCCCTTGACGAGGAACGGAAAGTTGTCGGCGACGGCGTCGAGCAGCGGGTCGAGCCAGTCGGCGTCGGCTTGCGTGAAATCCTTCAGTACATAGTCGACGACCCGGTTCTTATCGCCCGGATGACCAATCCCGAGCCGCACCCGGCGATAGTCGGGGCCAAGATGTGCGTGCAGGCTTCGCAATCCGTTATGGCCGGCATGGCCGCCGCCGTCCTTGACGCGAACCTTGCCTTCGGCGAGATCGAGTTCGTCATGGAAGACAACGATCCTTTCGACGGGAAGCTTGAAGAACCGCGCGGCGGCGACGACCGAGCGCCCGGATTCGTTCATGAACGTCATCGGTTTCAAAATGAGAACGCGAATGCCGGCGATCGCGCCTTCGGCAAGCTCGCCTTGAAAGCGCGCGCGAAACGGGGCAAAGCCGTGACGTCTGGCAATCGCATCAACGGCCATAAAACCGATATTGTGACGGTTGTCCCGGTATCTGGGACCGGGATTGCCCAGTCCCACGACCAGTAACGGTAAAGACGAAGCCATCCTCCTTAAGCAGGTTCGCGTAAGCCCGGCGCTGCCGTCTATTCCTCGCCCG
>CAZRWU010000164.1:0-6995 GCA_964603915.1 uncultured Rhodospirillaceae bacterium | reverse complement strand
CTATGCGATTCCAGGAGATTACGCTACACCCGCCAACCCCGATGCATAATTCGGGCTAGCCTGCAATGAGAGGAACCCACAGCGGATGCTGGAAATCAAACAGCAGCTCCATCTCCGATTACGGTACACTGGGCGCGGGGTTGGCGACATACTCACCTCCATGCATATCGATAAAAATCACGGTGTAGGCGAGGCCGACGTTGAGAGAGCCCCAAGAGACCAAGTCGATCGCAGCCGCGCCTGAACTGGCCGGCAAGACCATCGCGGTTCCGGAAACGCGTGAACTCGACGTGCTGGCGCAGCTTTTCGAGCACCGGGGCGCCGCGGTGATCCGCTGTCCCCTCGTCGCCATCCTCGACGCTCCCGACGCAACGCCTGTCGAGGAATGGTTGCGACGGTTCGTCGCGGGAGCATGCGACGATCTGATCCTGTTCACGGGAGAAGGCGTCAGGCGCCTCCTGCGTTTCGCGGAGCGCGCCGGGCGGCGGGAGGCGTTCATCGAGGCTCTCGGCCGCGTCCGCAAGATCACCCGCGGACCCAAGCCGGTGCGGGCGCTCAGGGAGATCGGCCTGGCCGCCGACCTGCAGGCTGCGGAACCGACCACGGACGGCGTCATCGCCACCTTGGCCGCGTTCAATCTCGGCGGGCGGACAGTCGGCGTCCAGCTCTACGGCGACGCGCCGAATGCGCCGCTGACGACCTTTCTGGCCGCGGCGGGCGCGGATGTCGATCCCGTGGCGCCCTACGTTTATGCCTCCAACGTCGACGATGAGCGCGTCGCCGCTCTGATCGCGCGCATCGCCGCCGGCGCCGTCGACGTCATCGCCTTTACCAGCGCCTCCCAGGTCCGTCGTCTGTGGGATATTGCCCGCAAGCGCGGACTGGAAGCTTCGCTGCGGACAGGCCTGGCGCGCGTCGTCGTCGCCGCGGTCGGTTCCGTCACGGCATCCGAGGCGACGCGGTTCGGCATGAATCCCGCCATCGTGCCGAACCGGGTATACGCCATGAAGCCGCTGGTCAACGAGATCGCCGCGGCGATGCGCGCTCAGGCCTGATTCGGCATCTCCATCGCCGCGCGCGCGGAGGACGGCGGGCGGGTTAACACAATTTTCAGCGAGAACTGCCAAGTTCATCGGCAACGCTGTCCGCCGGGTTCGCAAGGCGCCGGCTACGATGGAATCTTGGCATGAGCAGAGCACGGCCAAAACCCCTTGTTCTCGTCGTCGACGACGATACGGCGAGCCGAATCATCTTGCGGGAAGCGCTGGAACGCGCCGACCTGCTTGTCGAGGAGGCCGATGACGGCGCGTTCGCGGTCGAGATATTCACGGCGCTGGCGCCCGATATCGTCCTGCTCGATCTCGTCATGCCGATGATGGACGGCTTTGCCGCCTGCGCCGCCATCCGCGATCTGCCTGGCGGCGCTCATGTTCCGGTCGTGATGATGACCGGGCTGGACGATACCGACTCGATCCACCGGGCGTTCGAAGTCGGGGCGACGTCCTTCATCACCAAGCCCATCAACTATCTTCTTCTGACGTACCGGCTGCAGTACCTGCTGCGCGCCCAGAGCACGGCCGATCAGCTTCGCGAAAGCGAGGCGCGGCTGTCCCGGGCGCAGCGGCTGGCGAAACTCGGGCACTGGGAGTGGGACCCCAAGCACAGGATCACGCACTGCTCGGACGGCCTGCGCGAGATTTGCGGCCTGCCCCCCACGCAAAGCCGGTTTTCCCACCGCGAGCTGCTCGCGCTGGTCGATCCGAACGATCGCCGCCGCGTCAGAAGCACCATCGTCGCCGCCATTCGAGGCCGGAGAGGGTACAGCGTCGAGCACCGCATCATTACCCCGGGCGGCATCGAGCGGATCATCTATCAGGAAGCGGAAATCCAGATCGGCGACGACCGCAGATTCGAGAGAATTTGCGGCATTATCCAAGACATCACCGAGCGGCGGCGCGCCGAACAAAAGATCCGCTATCTCGCTTTCTTCGACAGCGTGACGGGGCTGCCCAACCGCGCCATGCTCACGCAGCTGCTCAACCAGGCGCTGACTGCCGCCAAGCGGCACGATCGCTACATCGCCGTGCTGTTTCTCGATCTCGATCATTTCAAGCGGATCAACGACACCCTGGGCCACGATGCCGGCGATGCGCTTCTTCAGGGCGTATCGAAGCGCTTGCAATCGGCGCTGCGGTGCAGCGGCGACCGCAAGGGCTCCAGCTTCGAGATCCGGGACGAAAGCGGCTTCGCCGGCATGGGAGCCGATGTCGTCACCCGCCTGGGCGGCGATGAATTCGTCGTTCTGCTGACCGATCTCGCCAGTCCGGAGAACGGCGCCGCCGTCGCGCGCCGCCTCGGCCAGAGCTTGGCCGAGCCGTTCTCCGTCAAAGGCAAGGAGATCACCGTGACCAGCAGCATCGGCATCGCGGTTTATCCGATTGATGGCCGCGACGCCGACACTTTGCTGAAGAATGCCGACGCCGCCATGTACGACGCTAAACAAAACGGGCGGAACTGTTGCCAGTACTTCACGCACTCCTTGAACGACGACGCGGTCCGCAAGCTCACCTTGGCGACGAGCTTGCGCCGCGCCGTGCAAAAAGGAGAACTTTTCCTTCAGTACCAGCCAAGACTTGAGCTTCACAGCAACAAGGTCGTGGCGTGCGAAGCGTTGCTTTCCTGGCGACACCCAGACTTCGGCGTGATCTCGCCGGAGGAGTTCATTCCGATCGCCGAGGAGACCGGCCTGATCATGCCGATCGGCGAATGGGTTCTGAAGGAGGCCTGTCACCAAGCGGCCCGGTGGGGAAACGACAGCCTGCCCGGGATGAAGATTTCCATCAATCTCTCGCCGGTCCAATTCAAGCAACCCGATCTTGCGTTTCAGGTTCGGCGCATCCTGATCAAGTCACGACTCAACCCGGAATTGCTTGAGCTTGAACTGACCGAAAATCTTCTCCTTGAGAACAGCGACATATGCATGAAGAATCTTCAAGAAATTGCCGAGATGGGCGTACAGATCTCGGTTGATAATTTCGGTACCGGCTACTCGTCCTTGAGCTATCTGAATCGTTTTCCCATCAAAAGCCTCAAGATCGACCAGGTTTTTATCAAGGACATCAGCAAGAATAACGGCGAAGAGGGACTGGTCGGGGCGATTATCGCACTCGCGCACAACTTGCGGCTTCGCGCCGTGGCGGAAGGCGTCGAGTGTCCGGAACAGCTCGCGTTCTTATCGGCGCGCGGCTGCGACGAAGCCCAGGGCTTCCTGTTCGCCCGGCCGGGATCGGCTGATGAGATTGCGCAGTGGGTCAGGTGCTATCACTAAGGATTGACAACGATGCAACTTCATAAACAGGCGACAACCAACCTCGCGGTTGATTTGGACCAAGACGTTAACCTTCTATCCACATTAGAAGAATATTCAGAATCGGATGTTCAGACACTTTCAAAATTCGACAATACGATAGATTTTGCCAATAAAAATGAAAAAGGAAAATCCATCGGCATCGAAACATGCATGGTCTACATTGCGATACCTGTCAGCATTGTCATGTGGGCCGGCATAATATACATTATTAGCTTAGTGTTTTAGATCTTTTAGTGTATCTCGCTAATACATACCATTAGAGAATTTGTTTTCGTATTGATCGACTGAATTACAAGGGGAAGGCATATTTTAATGGTTCGGAATGCGTGGATCTCTCATGCTTCGAGACGACTCCTCGGCGTCGTCGTGCCTGGGCTATTGTTCCTCTTCTTGACCGTGTTCGTTCTTTCGCCACCCTGCGCTGGGGCGGCGACGTGGCACATGCCCACGGCGTATCCGGTCACAAGCTTTCACACGGTCAACCTCGAGAAATTCGCTGAAGAGGTCAAGGCCGCGACCAACGGCCGCGTCGAGATCACGGTGCATAGCGCCGGGTCGTTGTTCAAGCACCCGGAAATCAAGAAAGCGGTCCGGTCCGGGCAGGTTCCCATCGGCGAATTTCTTCTCTCGCAGTTGGCAAACGAAAGCCCCCTGTTTCAGGTCGACTCCCTTCCGTTCCTGGCGACGACTTATCAAGACGCCGCTTTTCTTTGGGAGGTCACCAGACCGCGCATCGAAAAGCTTCTCGGCGCCGAGGGGCTGACGGTGCTGTTCGCCGTTCCCTGGCCGCCTCAGGCGCTTTACACCCGCAAGGACGTCGAGAAAATCGAGCACCTCCGCGGCGTCAAGCTGCGCACCTACAACTCCGCGCAAGAACGGCTCGCCGCCTTCGTCGGCGCGGTCCCGACGCAGGTCGAGGTCACCGACATCCCGCAAGCTTTTTCAACCGGCCGCATCGACGCCATGATCACCTCTGCGTCGACGGGGGTGAGCTCGCGCGCGTGGGAGTTCCTGACCCACTACTATCACACGCAAGCCTGGCTTCCCAAAAACATCGTCGTGGTCAATACGCGCGCGCTGCGCGCCCTGAGCGGCGAAGATCGCGAGGCCGTTCTGGCCGCGGCGGCCGCGGCCGAACACCGCGGCTGGGCCATGAGCCGCGAGGAAACCGACGAGAACGTGATCCTTCTCAGGAAGAACGGCCTTGCCGTTCACGATCCCAGCGCCGAACTGACGGCGGGACTGAAGGAGATCGGTCGCATCATGGCGCAGGAGTGGGCGCGGCAATCGGGCGCCGAAGGCTCGGCAATCCTCTCCGAGTTCCGCGCCCTGCAAAACGCCCGCTGACCCGGCGCGCCGGACACGGCGAGACAGCGAAAGACGCCAACGATGCGTAAGCTCCTCGATGGATTGTACCTGGCGAGCGGCGGTCTGGCCGCGGCCTTTCTCGCGGCGAGTTGCCTGATCGTGATGCTTCAGGTCGGCGCCAATCTTCTCAGCGACGTCACCGGGTGGGTATGGGGAACCCCGGTCACCTTGACCATCCCATCCTATGCCCACCTCGCCGGTTACGCGTTCGCGGCGGCGTCCTTTCTCGGGCTGGGCTACACCTTCAGAACCGACGGCCACATCCGCGTCAGCCTCCTCATCCGATCGGTATCGAACCGGGGGCGCGTCTGGCTTGAAGCCTGGTGCCTGGGCATCGCCGCTCTGATCAGTCTGTTCTTCACGTGGTCGACAATCACTTATGTCGCCGATTCCTGGTACTTCGGCGATATTTCCCCCGGCATGGTGGCGATTCCCTTGTGGATTCCCCAGTCGGCGATGGCGCTCGGCGCCCTGGTGCTCTCGATCGCGATCATCGATCGCGCCGTCGAGTTCGCCGCCTCCGCACGATCCGCAACCGCTGGCGCGAGCGCGGAGGATCAGGTCCCCACCGCGCCTTCCGGCCCGGCACAGCGACACCCGGGAGGGATCTGGAATGTCGGGAGTCTCCAACAGAACGATCTTGAGAAGATCCACGCCGCCTGACGTTGGTTTCGCGCAGCACCCTAAAGTTCTTATGAGCGATCCGCAGAAGATTCTGCTCCGAAAACGATTCTCTTGAAAGAATACCATGGAACAGCTTGGCTACTCCATCGTTCTGCTGATCGTGTTTTTTGTTCTTCTCGGCAGCGGCGTCTGGATCGCGTTTTGCCTTCTGGGCGTTGCGTTCGTCGGGATGACGCTGTTCACATCGATCCCCGTCGGTCAGGTGATGGCGACGTCGATCTGGGGATCGAGCAATGCATGGCCGCTCGCCGCCATCCCCATGTTCATCTGGATGGGTGAAATCCTCTCGCGCTCGCGCGTCTCCGACGATCTCTTCAATGGCCTCGCGCCCTGGATGCGGTGGATTCCCGGCGGGCTGGTTCACGTCAACATCCTCGGCTGCGGCTTGTTCGCGGCGGTGTCAGGATCGTCCGTCGCGACCGCGGCGACCATCGGCAAGATGTCGGTGCCCGAGTTGCTGAAACGCGGCTATCCGCCGCCGCTCGTCCTCGGCTCGCTCGCCGGGTCGGGCACCTTGGGGTTTCTGATCCCGCCGTCCGTCATTTTGATTGTCTACGGCGTCGCCATCGAGGAATCCATCGTCCGTTTGTTCCTCGCCGGCGTGATCCCCGGCCTGATGCTGCTGGCCCTGTTCTCAGGCTATGTGATGTTGTGGTCGGCGTGCCATCCCGGGCAGATCCCGGAACAAATCGGTCGCATCGGGGGCAGGGAAATCGTCCGTCGCAGTCTTCGTCTCGTCCCGATCCTGTTGCTCATCTTCGGGGTTCTCGGCTCGATCTATTTCGGTCTCGCCAGTCCGACCGACGCCGCCGCCGTCGGAGTCGGGCTTGCCCTGCTGCTCGGCTGGGCGTCCGGATCTCTGACCCGCGTCGGTTTCGTCGAAAGCCTGTTCAGCGCCATCCGCACGTCATGCATGATCACCATGATCCTTGCCGCGGCGTCGTTCCTGACCGTCGTCATGGGGTTCACCGGCATTCCACGGGCTCTCGCCGAATGGATCGGCACGATGCAGCTCGATCCGACGCTGCTGATCTGCGTGCTCACCGTCTTTTTCATCGTTCTCGGCTGCTTTCTCGACGGCATTTCAATCGTTGTTCTCACCACCGCGGTGATACTGCCGATGATCGAACAGGCGGGAATCGACCGCATCTGGTTCGGCGTCTACCTCGCCATCGTCGTCGAGATGTCGCAGATCACGCCGCCGGTCGGGTTCAACCTCTTCGCCCTGCAGGGGCTGACCGGGCACAACATTCTTTACCTGACGCGCGCGGCGACGCCTTTCTTCTTCATCCTTCTGCTTGCCATCGCGATTATTGTCGCTTTCCCGGATATCGCGATCTGGCTGCCCGAGCGGGCCAGCCAGTAGCTCGGGCAGCCGCGTGGCGGTCAGGGCCAGCCCCGGCCCTTAACAAATTTTTATCGCTTGCAGGGTTAGGAAAGGGCGCATGTCGCACCATTCGAGGGTAATTTGCCGTGGCCGATCCGATTGATGCCGCTCGACAGACCTCAGGCCCGGTTTCGCGTCCGGCGGTATCCGGCGACCGGCGAAGCGTCGGAGACGACAGACGGATCC
>CAZRWU010000163.1:0-7020 GCA_964603915.1 uncultured Rhodospirillaceae bacterium | reverse complement strand
ATACCACCACCACCGTGTGCGCCGCCTGAACCACATCGACCTCGTCCTGGCCGACGCCGACCGTCTCGATCAGCACGACATCGTAGTTCGCGGCATCGAGAACATCGACGACGTCAAGCGTCGCGCGCGCGAGCCCGCCGAGAGCGCCGCGGGTCGCCATGCTGCGGATAAAGACCCCGCGATCCCCCGAGAGTTCGGTCATGCGAATACGGTCGCCAAGAATGGCGCCGCCGGAGAACGGGCTCGATGGATCGATCGCAACGATGCCGACCGTGCGTCCCGTGGCGCGAAACCGCTGAGCCAACGCCCGCACCATGGTTGACTTGCCGCTGCCCGGCACCCCGGTGATGCCAATGGTGTGGGCGCGGCCGGCCAACCGGTGAATTTCCGCGACAACCGTCCGGCTGCCTGGCGCGCTCGACTCGGCAACGGCCATGGCGCGGGCGATCGCCTTGCGGTTGCCCGCGCGAATTGCGGCGATCAGTTCATCGTGAGCGGACTGCCCGGAAACGTCCGTAGGTGCTGGCGATGCGTCAGCCATGAGCCATGCTCGCTTCCGGGTTCCTTTCGACATAGGAACTGGCAAGACGAACATAGTGCGCGCCGGTCGCGGCGAGTTGCCGTTGCTCCTCCGGGTCGAGATCGCGAATGTGCTTGGCTGGCGTTCCCGCCCAGAGCTGGCCTCGGCCCGCGCGCTTGCCGGGAGTCAACACGGCGCCGGCGGCGATCATCGCACCTTCCTCGACGACGCATCCGTCCATCACCGTCGCACGCATGCCGATGAAACACCTGTCTTCCAAGGTGCAGGCGTGGATCAACGCCATGTGACCGATGGTGATGTCGGAACCGATATACGTCCCGAACTTCTGGCGAGCGACGTGGACGACGGTGCTGTCCTGGATGTTGGTCCGCTCGCCGATCCTGATCTCGTTGACATCGCCGCGAATGATGCAGCCGAACCAGATGCTGCTATCGGCGCCGACGACGACGTCACCGATGACGGTTGCCGTCGGCGCGATGAACACGCCTGCCGCGATCCGCGGCATGACGTCAAGATACGGCAAGATCATGCCTGACATGGTTTCTCTCCACTGTTCCTCTGGCTGTTCGTGGCGGCCGCGCCGGCAGACGCCCCCGTTGCCGCCCCTTTGCCCATCCGCCCGCTCACCCGCCCGCCTTGATCAAGGGAATGATCTCCTTGAACACGGGCGTGCCCGCCTTTCCCAGCCATTCGAACACCACCATCTCGGTGGTTACGATGCGCGCACCGGATGCGCGCAGACGCTCGAGCGCGGCTTCGTGATTTCGAGGGTCGCGCGACGAGGTGGCGTCGGCGACGACAAAAACGTCGAGACCGGCGGCGAGAAGATCCTCTGTTGTCTGCAGCACGCAGACATGCGCTTCGATGCCGGCGACCACCGCCTGCGGCCGATCGAGGACCTTGAGCCTTTGCCTGTACTCACCCTCGCCAAGGCAGGAAAAATGCATCTTTTCAACCACGCAATCCTGGGGAACCAGTTCGGTCAGCTCGGGAACCGTGTGTCCTATGCCCGCCGGATACTGCTCCGACACGAGAAGCGGCACGTCGAGCCGACGCGCCGCCTTCAACAGCAGGGCGGCGTTGGCCACCACCTTTTCCGGCTCCGCCATGACTGGCGCCAGCTTGGCCTGGATGTCAACGACAAGAAGACTCGATGTGTTCGCGTCGATAAGCATGATCGCGGTCCCGCTCTGTCCAATGTCTCGCAACGGTATCGGAAACCGCCGCCGGGACCAAGGGCTGCGGCAGGCTTTCTGGCTGCAACATCGGCCTTGATCGCCGGCTCGCTGAGCCTGATCTTGCGCTCAGGGCAAAGACGCAGCATGGTCTTGCCTTCGCATAGCCGCAGAGGAATCCCATGAATCCCGTCATCGTGATCCCGGCGCGACTGGCGTCGACGCGCCTGAGGAACAAGCCGCTCGCCGACATTCACGGCAAGCCGATGATTCAGCACGTGTTCGAGCGCGCTCTCGCCGCCGCCATCGGACCGGTTGTGGTGGCCGCCGGCGATCCGGAAATCTGCGCGGTGATCCGCGGCATCGGCGGAACGTGCGTGCTGACCGATCCAGGATTGCCCAGAGGCAGCGACCGCATCTTCGCGGCGCTGACGGAAATCGATCAGAACCGGCGTTTCGACGTTGTGATCAACATGCAAGGCGACCAGCCGACCACCGAACCGCAGCTGCTTTCGGATGTTGTGGAATGCTTGAGCGATCCTTTGGTGGACGTCGGCACTCTCGTCGTCCCGTTCAGTCGCAACGTCGAAGATCCGAACATCGTCAAGGTCGTTCTCGCCCGCGTTTCCGGCGAACGCGGGCGCTGCCAGTATTTCAGCCGCCGACCGGTTCCGCTCAACGGTCCTTTCTACTATCATCTCGGGTTCTACGCTTATCGGCGGGAGGCGCTGGACGCCTACGCGCGCCTGCCGCAAAGCGAACTTGAAGTATCGGAAGACTTGGAGCAACTGCGCCTCCTCGAAGCCGGCTATCGCTACGACGCCAAGATTGTCGATGCGCCGCCATTGAGCGTCGACACGCCCGCCGATCTTGAGGAAGCCCGCCGCGTTCTCGCGCGAAGCGCGACAAACGCCTCGTGATAACCAGCTGTTATCCGGCTCGCAGACATGATGTCCACGCCGTGCTAGGCTCGCGCCATGCGGGCAGCGCAATCCGGAGCCGCTGCGCAAACCCGCGCACCTGCACTCGTGGCGGAGAAGTAAATGGACGCTGCCGACTTGACTCTTGAGCAAGATCCGTTTGGGCCGAGTGCGGACGCAAGATACGTTTACCTCAACAGGGCCCAGGAAGAACTTCTGGTCGCGCTGGTTGCCGCCGTCGGCGCCGGCGGCGCTAGGCTGTTGGTGACCGGCGGCGAAGGCTCCGGCAAGTCCGCTTTCCTTGGGAAGTTGGCGGATGCTCTCTACTCGAGTGGCGACGTTGTTCTGCTAGGCCGGGAAATGGTCGCCGCGTGCCGGCGCGACACCTCGCTCGAAGCGCTTGAAGCGGCGGTTCACGACAAGACGGTTCTTCGCGATGATGGCGACATCGCCACGAAACCCGCCGTTCTGCTTCTCGATGATGCGGATCGGCTCGATCCGTTGGTTCTTGACGCCTTTTGGCAGCGCTGGCCGGAGTTGAACCAGGGCTGGCCAGCGATGAGCGTCGTGATGACGGCGATGCCCCAGCCAAAGCAGCTTCACGCTCGCGGCGAGCCCAGCCTCTTGGCGGCCGATCGGATGTTCGCCCTCCCGCCGATGAAACTGAGCGATGTCGAGAGATTGATCAGTCACCGTCTGAAGGCGGCCGGCTTTCCCGACCTCGACCTGTTCACCGCCGAGGCCCTGGACCGTATCGCTTACTTCAGCAAAAAGGTGCCAGGACGCATCGTCCAGCTTTGTGGGTATATCTTCGGCGGAATTGGCCGGGAATTTTCGATTCCGATATCGGGCGACGCCGTCAAAGAGGCCGCCTACCATCTGTTCCTGCCCGGACATCTGCAAAAGCTGGCGCGGGGTCTCGCCGTGCCACCACGGCCGGCAGCCGCCGGCGGCGATTCCGAAGCGCATCGCGAAGCCGAGGTTTCCCCACCCGCCTCCGTACAGTTCGGTGGATTTGGCGGCCGCGCCGAACCTGCGTATCCCGTCAATCCGCGCGCCCATACAACGCGCAAAGGCACCGACTCGATCGCCATGCCGCCGCCGCCGTTCTTGCCCAAGGCGGGCGCCGCGGCAACGGCCACATCCACAGAGCGACAGCGGCCGCCGTCATCGCCGTCGCGGAAAAGGCGGGCGGCGCTCTTCGCGACCGCCGCTGGCGTCTTCGTGATGCTGAGCCTCGCTACGGTGATGGTGATCGGTTACAGGCAAGGCGATCAGCGTGTGGAGCGTACCGTCGAGGCGACGATCGCCTCCCCCGCTTCGCCGGGTGCGGAGGCCGATTTGGATGCCGCTTCCGCGCAGGCCGCAGCGGCGGGAGGCCACGACAGGCCGTCGGCGTCGCCTGATGAAGCGGCCCCTGCCCTTGCGCAGACAGGCATTGCAGAGGCCATCGCCACGCCGGAAGCGCCAAGCGCGACGGGATCAGCCGAGCAGGCTCCCGCGAGGGATGCGCCGCCCCCCGAACAATCGGATGACGCTCCTGCCGCCGATCCGGCTCTTGCCGGTCAAGGTCCGACACGTCAGCCTCCTGTCGATCGGGCTTTGGCGGATCAGGCCGCGGCGGATCAAGCATTGGCCGCCGCACAGCCGCGCCGACCGCCGCCGCTCAGCGAACTGAACAACGTCGCCCTGGTGCAATCGCAGTTGAATCTTCTTGGATATGCCGCCGGACCTGTTGACGGCGTTGTCGGCCCACGGACGAGGGCGGCGATCAGGCGCTTTCAGGCGGATGCCGGGCTTCCGGTCGATGGCAGGATAAACGACGCTTTGATCGCCAGTCTGCGCCGGCAATCGGCGCGGGCGAACCTTCAGGCGCAGGGGCGCGCTCGGTCGCGCCGCCGCTGAGCCCGCCTCCTTCGGGGTCGCCGCTTGGCAAGTCGTCCGCGCCGGGATATGAAGCGGGCGAGTGGGAGTTTTTGCGGTGAAAGTAGCTGTCGTCCACGTCAACGACGGAACCGATGTCCGTGTCAGCAAGCTTTGCCGATCGCTGGGAAGGCTCGGTCACGAAACCCACTTCGTGGGTTGGGATCGCCGACCGGCGGAAACCAAGACCCTGGATCTGGCCGCGACCCGCAAACACATTCGTGTCGAAGCGACCAGGTACGGCAAGGGATCGGCCCTCGGCCTCGGCAGATTTGCCGTGTTTCTGTTCAGGACGCTGAGAACGATTCGGCCGGACGTGGTGTGGGTGGTGAACGAGGAAATCGCGTTTCTTGCTCTGCCCTTCAGGGGATTACTCTACAGGCGGATGATCTGCGACATTTTCGACTCGTTGCCCGATCGTCACAGTCACCGCCGGAGGAGCCTTGTCCGCCTGCTCCAGGGGATTGCGAACGTCGTCCAGGCGCGAGCCGACAAGGTTGTCGCCACCGATGAAACCCGAGCCGGATTTCTGACCGCGGATCGGCGTCGAATTGCCGTGATCGAGAATTTTCCGGAGGATCCAGGGGAAACTTTTGCCCGGCAAACGCCGACGGGAGAGATCGCGGTTTGGGTGGGCGGCACTTTGACGCGAAACAGGGGCCTCGAGCAGATCCTCGAGGCGGTTGCCGATCTTCCGGATGTGCGCATCTTTTCTGCGGGATGGGCCTACGACTCCTATGCCGCGGATGTCTTTCTCAAGGATCCGAAGGTCAGCTACCTTGGTATCCTCACGCCGCAAGAAGCGCTGGCGGCCGCAGCGCGATGTGACGCCATCCTGGCCTACTACCTGCCCCTCTCGAAAAACAATGTCTTCGCCTCGCCAAACAAGATTTACGACGCGCTCAGCATCGGCAGACCCGTCATCATCAACAGGGAAGTGACGGTGGCGCGCTTCGTCGCCGAAAATGACTTGGGTTTTACGTGCGCCTATGACGATATCGCGTCGTTGCGCACGATCCTCATGTCGCTGCGTGCCAACCGGCGGGTGCTCGACGACTTCGCGACGCGAAGCCGGCAGCTGTTCCTGTCGAGGTTCAACTGGGGGCGGATGGAACAAAGAATGGCGCAAATCCTGGCCGATCTGTCACCGCGTTGAAGTTCCGCCGAGGGATCGCCGATCATCCGCTTGGCGTTGAGGCGCGAAGCCCCTTTGGCGGATCGCTCCTTGGCGGCAAAGCGGTGTAAACGATGCAGAAGACGGCGAAAGAGATCAGTGGAGTGAGTTGATGAAGCAAGTGAGCCAACATTACCGAACGGGCGAATTGGCTCTGAAGGATCTGCCGCCCCCCGCCCTTCGCGATGGCGGCGTGATCGTCGCCACCAGGGCGTCCCTGCTTAGCGCCGGAACGGAGAAAGCCGTCACCGATCTCGCCCGAGCCAGCCTTGCCGGCAAGGCGCTTGCGCGTCCGGATCTCGTTCGTCAAGTCCGCGACAAAATCAAAAGGGAAGGATTGTTCACGACGATCGACAAGGTGCGCACCAAGCTCGATATGCCGATCGCGCTCGGCTACAGCTGTGCCGGCCGCGTTATTGAAGTTGGCCGCAACGTCGAAGGCTTCAAAGTCGGCGATCGCATCGCCTGCGGCGGCGCCGGCTACGCGACGCATGCGGAGTTCAATTTCGTGCCCAAGAATTTGTGCGCTCCCATTCCCGATGGCGTCGACGACGAGGACGCCGCTTTCGTCACCGTGGGCGCGATTGCGCTTCAAGGCGTTCGCCAAGCCTCTCCCACCCTCGGCGAGCGTGTCGTCGTCATCGGCCTTGGCTTGCTCGGCCTGTTGACCGTTCAGTTGTTGAAGGCCAATGGCTGCCGCGTGCTGGGTCACGATCCTGTCGCCGCGAAATGCGATCTCGCCCGCACGCTCGGCGCCGACGTCGTCTGCTCGGCAAGCCTGGACGAGGCGACGGAGACATTCACCGAAGGCCGCGGCGCCGACGCCGTGATCGTGACCGCGTCGACGAAAAGCGATGAGCCGGTCAACACGGCGGCGGCAATCGCCCGGATGAAAGGGCGCATCGTTCTCGTCGGATTGGTTGGGATGAACCTGAGCCGCGACCCATTCTACCGCAAGGAGCTGGATGTCCGGCTCTCGATGTCGTACGGGCCAGGCCGTTACGATCCAGATTACGAGGAGCGCGGCCGTGATTATCCGTTCGCGTACGTCCGCTGGACCGAACAGCGCAACATGATGGCCTTTCTCGAATTGATCCAGGACGGGCGCGTCACGCCGAAGCGCCTGATCAGCCACCGCTTCGATTTCGCCGCCGCCGAACACGCCTACGCCCTGTTGTCGGGAAAGGAGCCTTATGTCGGCATTATTCTGAGGTACCCGGAAGACGCCGAGTTCGATGCCGCCCGGCGCATCGAAATGCTCGTGCGGCCCGGCGGCACCCCCGGTCT
>CAZRWU010000162.1:5772-7026 GCA_964603915.1 uncultured Rhodospirillaceae bacterium | reverse complement strand
ACAAAGAGGCGACGGTGACATAGTCACGGCTTTGGTCGAGAATTCCGTCGGCGTTCCAAAAGTGCACGTACTCAACAAGCGGCGTGAAGGTCAGATCGTCATTGATCTGCATGGTCCACTCACCGGCGACTACGAAGCGATACTCAGCACCAATCTCATCGGATGGAAGGTATTCATTGCCGTTGCCGTTGTTATCGTCATCGATGCCGTTCGCTGCATCCAAGATGCTGTTGATGTTGACAAAGGGCGTGCCGGCGTTTCCGCTCGCATTTCCGTTGGCGGGGGCCGCGAGCGCTAATGGTTCCGCGCCGTTCCCGTCCTCGCCGTTATCCTCGTCTTCATCTCCGTCATCGCCCTCATCCTCCTCGTCCTCGCCGTTATCGTCGTCTTCATCCTCGTCGTCCTCGTCGCCATTGCCGTCACCGTTATCATCTCCATTGTCGTCGTCCGGGGGCAGCGGCGGTTCATCAACGTCATCATCGTCAACGTCATCATCCAAGTCCGTATCGATATCTTCTTCGTCTTCATCAAACTCAGGGTCAACGACCTGGTCCACCGCCTGTCGAACGAAACCAATGTGATAACGAAAACCAGGCAGAGCCTTGATCTCTCCGCCATCGAGGGCCACGGCAAAAGACTTCAAGTTGCCGGTATTACTCGGCCCCCCATCTCGTCGCCGCAACCGATCACCTTTTTCGAACAAATCGCTGAGCATGCTTGTGTCAGCAAAGAAGACGCTGGCCGAGAGCGCGTGCGTGCCAAAGCGTTCGTTGGACAGAAACGTGAGGCTGCCGCCGAGCCCGATGCGGTCGTACAACTCGATATCATTTTCAACGATGTCCGTCCCGTACAGACCAGGTGCGGCGGCATAGGCAATCGAAAAATTCGGGATGAACTTACCGCCGATGAGAGACCAGCGGTCTTCCTGCCAATTCAGGCTGAGAGTGTCGACATAGAGATTATCGCCGCGGAAATGATTCCAGCTTGGGTCTGGCTCCGTCACAGTGTCGCGCGCGAGAGAAAAACTCAAAAATAGTGGTTCAGCAAAAAATACATCCGCATATAAATCAATCGACGTTGACAGATCATTAACTTTTAAATCTGGATCGTCCGATGCGAATGTCCAATCGTTGGAGAGATCGATGTAAAATCCACCTTCCACATAAGGCGGCCAAAATAAAAAAGCTTCCTCTTCAGACTCCTCTTCAGACTCCTCTTCAGACTCCTCTTCAGACTCCTCTTCAGACTCCTCTT
>CAZRWU010000162.1:0-5672 GCA_964603915.1 uncultured Rhodospirillaceae bacterium | reverse complement strand
TCAGACTCCTCTTCAGACTCCTCTTCAGACTCCTCTTCAGACTCCTCTTCAGACTTGTTTTGATTTATATCAACATAAGCCAAGGCGTGAGCGTGGCTTACACTCGTCATGAAGATTATTAGAGCCGAGACGATAAATTTTTTTGAGTCTTTGTCAATCTTTGTCAATAAAAATTTCCTATCGAAGTATATTTTCTGCTAAATATATTGCTAGGATTGAAATTTTTTCTGTAGACGATATATAAATGATTCCCCCCTCCCTTTATTCTTCATGCATCATTCAGCGTCGGGTATAGGCTTGACAGCCAAAACCATTTTCTCCGGCATAGCGACCGCGTGCCGCGGCTTTGGTGGTCGCGTCTTCGCACATTGTTGTAGTGGGAGAAGCTTTTCGCGCATGTAAGGGGGCAGCCAGACAGCCGAAAGAACGTAGCTCCCATCCGTCTCCAGTTTGCAGCCTGCGCCGTCCAGAACCGCCGCAAGATCGGGAGAGCAAGCGCCGATCGCGATCCGCCGGTTCCTTTCAGGATGAAAGCGACATTCATCGAAATCGATCCAACGACGGAGATAGACAGATGCAGCCTTGTAGACGCTCTCGCTGAGGCTGAACCGGGCAATCGCCGAGGCCTCCTCGGAGAGGCCAAAGCATGTCGCGAACGCCTGGCATTCGGCAAGCGGAAACAAGTCGGCCAAGTCTTCCTGGACTCCCGGCTCGATCTTCTCCACGTCGACTCCCAGTCCACCCACTTGCTCTGTTCTTCCAATGGCTGCGAGCGCCCTCCCGGCGGTATGGCTTATGCTGCCGACAAAACCCTCCGGGAAAACGGGAGCGCCATTCGGCTCACGCAAGACAGTTGTTTCGCTCGCGCCGAGCGTCCGCAGCGCACGCCGGGCTGCCGTTCGACCCCGCCGCAAATCGTCCAGCCGGGAGGGCGCGGCCTCCCTGCCGAGTGCCGCCTCGGCAGGGGCGAGATCAGCGGCGGCATCCTTCTCCAGCGCAATGCCCAAAACCACACCGTGGGGGCGGAGCGCGGCATTCAACCGATCGGCAGCGGGCCAAGGCGCGGGGTCCATTCCGCCCGTTTCCCACCTGATCGACTCGCCGGAGCGAAATCAACGCACCAGTGGTCACGCGCTGCGGGCGGCCACCGGCTCCAGCATCGGCCTGCGCTCCCGCGTTGCCGCCAGGGGCGCGAGCCTTGGCTTCTCGCCGACGGCTTGCGGCCGTTCCGGCTCCACCTCCTCCATCTGCACTTCCTTCGCCGGATTGCCCGACCACAAAGAATTGGCGCTCGGCCGTTCGCCCTTCATCAGGAACGAACAGGGCGCGAGAGCGGTATCCGGCGCCATGGCCACGCCGTAGTGAACCAAGCTCTTCACGCCGATCGTGCAGCCGCTGCCGATGATGATGTGATCGGATTTGAAGGTGCCGTCCTCCAGCGAATGACTCTGCACCGTGCTTTCCGCATTCAAGGTACAGTAGTCGCCAATCGCCACCAGCGTCGGCTCGGTAAACTGGCTGCCGTCGTCGAAAACCTTCTTGCCCACTCGGACGCCCAACCGGCGCAAGAGAAAAGTCTTCAACGGCGTGCCGTTGAACATGGCAAACAGTTGTTGCACGCTGAGCTTCCAATGGCGTTCAATAAGCCAGAAGTACTCGTCGTAGATCGAGCAGAACTCGGGTCGCAGTGTTTTGAACCGCAACGTCGCGCGTTCGACGACGATGCCACAGAAGAACATCATGACCAGCGTGGCGATCAGCGACACCGTCAAGCCGAGCGGGCTCAACATGCCAAGGTCGTGCAAAACGAAGTACGCGATCAAGGCGGCCATGCTGAGCAAGAACCAGTTCCAGGCCAGGAACAACAGCAACGTCACGGCGTTGGATGCGTTCTTGCGCCTGAGCCGTTCCTTCAGCACGGCGGGCTCTTTGTAAGCATCGAAGCGCTGGTCCCGGCGCACCGAACGCGGAATAGTAAAGCAAGGCGAGCCGAGCAGCCCCGTGTTCTCGTGGACAGGGCCATCGATCGGCACCATCGTCATCGTTCCCAACAGGCAGTTGTCGCCGACCCGAGCGCCAGTGGGATAGAAGACGTCGTTGCCGAAAAAGCCCCACGCGCCGACGTTGGTCTCAGACAAACGGAACGTCGCGGTCGAGAAGTCGGCGTTCAGCATGTAAATGCCGTCCGAAACCATGGCTCCGGTTCCGAACACGCACAGCGACGGCACGTCGTGCCGTTGCTCGACGCCGAAATTCGAGCCGGTCTGGATCCAGCGGGGAGATCGATAACCCAAGGCGCGCAGATAATGGACGATCAGGGAGCTGTCGCCAAAGACCGTGTTATAAAAAGTCGAGTTGCTGACGCCATGGATCCATTGATAGAGGTAGTAATGGACGCCGTAGAGGGGATACTCGCGGCCGGGCGTGATAAAACGGCTGAGCACGCGCGGCACGATCAGGTTAACCGCAAGGCCGAGCAGCAGCGCCCCGATGAACGTGTAGGTGGTGTACAACAACAGCTCGGGAGCGACGGACCACGTCCTCGCCGTCGGCTCGAAAAGCTCGCTCGGCGATTCGTTCTGGTTTTCCCCGTTCGCTCCCACGAAGTAGTACAGCACCAGCAACGGGATCGGGGCAAAGAGGAGGATCTGCGACGCCACCATTCCGAGTGAGTAAACCAGCTTGCGGATCAGGCCAGGAGCCTTGCGTTCAAGCCGCTCGAAGTTGGTTGTAGTCTCTTCGGCCGGCACGCCATGGTAACGGCGCCCCTTGGTCAAGCGTTGACCGGCGTGCACTGCCGAGCTGTGGCCGAGCTGGCTGCCGTCCTCCATGACCGTGTCGATATCGAGAACGGTTCCATCGCTGACAAAGGTGTCGCGGCCGAGGGTGATGCGGCCTGTCTTGATCCTGTTCGATTCCGCCCGGTACCCTGAGAAGACGCAATGCCTGCGGATCACCGCGCCATCGCCGATCGTGATCAGGTCGGTGCAGACCGGAACCCGTCCAGCGAAAATGACCGCGTTCCAGCTGACGTCGGCGCCCAGCGCGCGAAGGTAGCCGTTGTAGATGGGCGTGCCGATGAACGCCAGGATCGGGTTCCAGCGGATCAACGTCTTGACCGCCCAGAAGCGGAAGTAGCGCAGGCTCCAGACGGGAAATTCTTCTTCCTTCCATCGCCCGATCAGCAGCCATTTGGCGGCGATCGGCAGCGCCACCATGAGCGCAAACAGACCCGCCGAGCAAACGATAGCGCGTTGGTAGGCGATCGACCAACTCGTCGCTTGAAGCGCCCATTCGTACGCCTCGAAAGCCACCTTGACGTAAAAGTAGGCGACGCCAATGAGGAGGAGCATCTGCAGCAGGCCGCACGCGTAGTAATCGAAATTGGAAGCGACATGGCTCGGCCGATCGCGGCGCAGGGGCTCTCGGCATCGCGACTGCGTTTGCAGATGCGCCGAGAGCTGGCGAATGCTCGGGTAGAGGTAGATATCGCGCATGGAGAGATCGCTGATCTTGAGCTCTCTGCGGATCCGCGCGCTCAGTTGGGCCATCAGCAGGGAATTGGCGCCGAGGTCGTCGAAGAAATGATCCTCGACCGAGATCCGCTCCACCTTGAGCACACCGGCCAGAAGGCGCGCGATGTCGTGTTCAAGCGGTGTCTCTGGCGCCACATACTCGCGGTTGCTCATTTGCTGGCGGCGACCGCCAGGCGGCGGTAGCGCCTTACGGTCGACCTTGCCGCTCGGAAGCATTGGGATCAGCGGCAGGCACTCGTAAAAAGGCGGAACCATATAACTTGGCAACAGCGATCGAAGCTCCCGCGCGATGTCTTCGGGAGCCAGTTCGCAACCCTCCTTGAGAGTGTAATAGGCAACGAGTTCGGGCGCCTCGGGTTCCGGCGTGAAGGTGCTGACGACGGCCTGTGCAACCTGGGGAAGCTGCATGATCACGGATTCGATCTCGGCCAGTTCGATCCGGTAGCCGCGAACCTTCACCTGTGTGTCGATCCGGCCAAGATATTCGATCTGACCAAGCGCATTGATAAAGCCGAGGTCGCCGCTCCGGTAGATGTGTCTCGACGGATTATCGGGCAGGTCGAGAAAATCCTCGATGAATGCGGCCTTGGTCAGATCGTCCCGTCCCAGATAACCCTTGGACAGTCCCACGCCCGCGATGCCGATCTCTCCGATCTCGCCGCGAGGAAGCGCGCGCTTTTCGCCCGGAGCCAAGATGACCACGGAATAAGTGGGCAACGGCGCGCCGATGGTGACGGGTTCATCCGGTCGCAACGTCGCCATGGTCGCGGTTACGGTCGTCTCGGTCGGCCCATAGGTGTTGAGAATCGTTCGGCTGGGGCTGTGCCAACGCTTGACCAATCCTGGTGGGCAGGCTTCCCCCCCGACGATCAAAAGCCGCACATCGGGGAGATCGTCTTCAATGGTGGCGAGCAATGTAGGCACGCAGCAGAGCGCGCTGACTTTCGTCTTGGCCAGGAAGGACCAGAACTCCTCGCCCACCAAGCTGCTTCCGGTCCAGTTCGGGATCAATGTCGCGCCAGCGATCAAGGGGACCCAGATCTCTTCGACCGAGAAGTCGAAGGCGATGGTCAGGCCTTGGTAGACGCGGTCGTCGCTGCAGTAGCCGTAGGCCTCGGCAGCCACTCTGACAAAATTGCAGATGCTTGCATGCTCGATCGGCACCCCCTTTGGCCGGCCGGTCGAGCCGGATGTGTAAATGATGTAGCAGAGATCGCTTACCGGCGCGCCCGCCTCGTTCAGGTCCAAGCGCTCGCCGCGCTCCCGTTCGATCGCCGACCGCGCGGCATCAAGGCATATGACCGAAGGAGCCAGATCGCACAACCGTTCCTGGTAAGAAGACAAAGTCAGGATCGAACTCAAGCCCGAGTCGGTGACGATGTAGCCGATGCGCTCCGCCGGGAAGGCGGGGTCAAGGGGCACATAAGCGGCGTGAATTTTGAGGACGGCAAGCAGCGACACGTAGCAGGAGATCGACTTGTCGAAGAGCAGGCCGATCACATCGCCGGAACCCAGGCCTTGGCGACGCAGATACCGCGCCAGCTGAGTGGCGCGGCGATCGAGTTCGCCATAGCTCACAACATGTTCGGCGAATTCGATCGCGGGATGGTGGATGCCGCCCTGCTCCGCGAACCGGTCACACTGTTCCTCGAAGAGATGATGCAACCGCTCCCCGGTAGACCAGCGGACCGCGTTGCTTCCAAGACCGCGAACGATGCACGGCGGCCCTCGGCCTTCTAACGCTGTCGCTCCTGAGATATCAGCGCGTTCGTCATCAGTTGGCCAACTGTTCTCAGACCCCGCATTAAAATCGAGCATTCTGCTTTTCCCCTATCCCATTCTAGTTAAACGCCGCCTTTGACTTGCGGCTTATCCATTTGGCTCACGCCGAACACCGTCGCGACGTTTACAGCGCTGCCAGCAGTGTAATGGCCTAGGAACTACCGGTTGCAGCACGCGCCGCCAAGGTGGCGCCGTTGATCCCGTTGATAAGGGCGATGACATTGCAGCCCCAGGTGGCCTTGTCCGCCGGCTTCACGACAGACTTGTTCGCGTTCACGCCGGTGCGTGACAACCGATAGACCAGATCCCGAGGCGGCGCGATCAGCCGGTTGCAAGCCTTAAGCAAACCGCTTT